>SHZB01000099.1 GCA_009692485.1 Myxococcales bacterium | reverse complement strand
AGATGGACAACTTCGGCGGCTTGCTCGGCTATCGACCCGAGTACAACAAAGAGCCCATCCACTATTCGCAGTACCAGAAGAACTACGAGTTCATCAAAGACTGCCGGACCGTCGATGCGGCGGCGTGGAGGCCCGCGTCGTGGAATGACGCAACGGACGGCATCTGGGACGCGATGCTCGATGGCCAAATCGTCACGACATCGGGCGCCACGACCAAGTGCCGCCAGCAGCCCGTGGACTACGCGCAGTGGACAAGCCTACGCATGCCGACCGCGCAAGAGCTCTTCACGGCCTACGGTTACGCCGACCCCTACTACCGCGGCGGTCCCTCGGTCGATCAACAGAGCCGCGTCCGCGTGCCCTACGGCTTCGCCACCGATCGCTGGGCCGATCTCGGCAACGCCGCGGTGTACCGGCACGACAACGGCGCCGACAACTACGAGGTGTTCGATTTCTTCGTCACGTCGCAAGAGGTCAACCACATCTTCGACGACTATCGTCGCCACCGCCGTGCGTTCAGCGTTCGTTCCGCCTCCAACCGCACGCTCGGTCGCTACAACTCCAAGATCCGCGACGGCGCCAAGGGCCTCGCGCTCCTTCGTAACGTCTACAAGGACGTCGCGGCGGAAGAGGGCTTCGCGGCCGATTCGCTCTGGGGCTTTGCGGTCGCATCGTTCTTCCCGGACACCATCCTGGCCTCCAGTGAAGCGTTCGACCACTTCACCCGCGTGTTCGCGCGGCCTGAGCCAGGCGACCACGGGCTGTTCAACGGCGTGCTCATTTCGCACATCGATGCGTATGCCACGCTCGCCAAGGACGTGACCATTCCGACCGGTGCCAGCTCCGGGAAATTCGAGACGGTCACCTTCAACGGCAAGCCTATCGAGAATCGTCTCTGCGAGAACTGCGGCGAGTACGACTCGGAGTACACGCTGAACGCCGGCTCGTACTACGACAAGGCGTGGACGCCGTATCTGATGGCAGAGTCGGAAGACAACTTCATCAGCGACTCGCGCTCCGACTTCGTGGACGGCCGCTATCGCGCCATCTCGCTCGCGGATCTGTTCCCCGACGGATATCGCCGCTGGCTGGCCAACAACCTCACGGGTGACACGGCCATCAAGGGCGTGCAGGTCGCGGCGCAAAACAACAAGCCGCTCGTCGAGAAGGACGAGAACGGCAACCAGTGGCCGACCTACCCGATCGGGCACATCTCCTGGTGGCCGGCGCAGACCGACGTTTGCTATCCAGGTGCGGGCACGACGCTGTGCATGGCCCCGGGCGTGCCGGAAACTCTGCTGAATCCGCTCGCGCCGCCGCAGTCGATTCCGCTCGATCCGCAGGTCGGCTGGGAGCAGCAGAAGTTCCTGATCGCGCAGACCTGGGTCTACCTGCCTTCGAATCAGAAGCAGGACTGGATCGACATGATGCGGGTCTACCAGCTTGGCTACAACTCCGACCCGGAATTCGAGAACCGCATCGAATACCACGATGCCACCGGTCGGGTATGGATCGCGCAGACCTTCGGCAAAGAGTCGCTCACGCACATCACGCCGGCGCGCACGGTTCAGCGCGGCATCGCGGCGCGCGTGCTCGAGTACGCCAACGAGCTCAACAAGGCGGCGTACCAGACGACCGACGGGCCGGATCTCGACGGCGACCTCGCGCCCGATTGGTTCGAGCCGGTCATGGCGAACGGCAAGCCGGTCGTGAAGTTCGACCCCAAGAAGAAGTTTGTCGGACCGAATGGCAACGTCGTGCCGGGTCCGGCCAACTGCAGCGCGGCGGACGCGTCCGGATGCAAGTGCACCGACAACACGGCATGCGACTCGCTCGAGCGTTACAACGTGGTGCCGATGTACATGTGGGAGTCGGGGCACGTGTTCTACGGCTCGCCCAACAAGAAGGGGATCTACGACTGAGTCGGTCCTGGTAAAGACGGCGCGTTCGTGGTTCAGCGTGTGACCGCGAGCGCGCCCGCGGGCACCGAGGCGAAGTCGCGCACGGTGCCGTCAAGATAGGCGACGGAGACATCGGCAGAGCAAGTCTGGCCGAGTCCGAAGTGGAGGCGCGGATCACTTGAGCCCGCGTAGCTGCCGCCGATGAGGGCGTGCTCGGTCTGCGTTCCGGTGTCCGTGGTGACGCGCACGATGGCGCCCGCGGCGAGCGAATCGAGCGTGACGACGAGCGAGTGGCCGGAGGCGGCCTCATTTCGCAAGACGCGAAGCGGGCCGCCAGCGTTGCCGAGGAGCGCATCGACGTCGCCGTCGTGGTCGAGATCGCCGAACGCGAGGCCACGGCCAACACCTCGGAGTCCGAGCGCCTCGTCGGGGCTTGCGTGGTGCTCCAAGAACTCACCGTCGCGCTGAAAATAGAGGTGTGTCGGCGTTCCGTCGGGGACCCCGACAGGTCCGGTGGCGGCCATCAAATCGACCCAACCGTCGTGGTCGAAGTCGACGAAGCCGAGACCCCACTTCACGTACTCGAGCCCGTCCGGCAAGACGTCGTTGCTGCACGGAAGCGAGGCGTCGTAGCAGTGATAGAGCCGGATCGGGCGCATCGAGAAGTCGCTCACCACCAGATCGGTGAGGCCGTCGCGATCAAAGTCGGCGGCGTCTACACCCATCGTGTCGGTGCCGGCGCCAGCGAGACCCCGCGCTTCGGCGACATCGGTGAAGTGTCCCGTGCCGTCGTTTTGGTAGAGCCGATCGGGGAAGGCGATCCCCATGTCGTTGCCGACGAAGATGTCGACGTCTCGGTCGTGGTCGAAGTCGAGCATGAGGGTCGCGAGGGTCGGCTCGGCGTGAACGATGCCGCGGCCGAGCCCGTCCTCGGTGAAGTGTCCGCCGTGGTTGATCCACAAGAGACTGCGCTCGGCTTTGCACGCGATCGGGAAGAGCGAGCACTTGTCCGGGCAGGTCGCGAGACCGACGACGCGGCCAACGAACAAGTCGAGATCGCCGTCGCCATCGACGTCGCCGGCCGTCGCCGAGACGCTGAATCCGGTGTCTTCACCGAACCCGCGCGCTTCGGTCACGTCGCTGAAGACGCCGCCGTCATTTTGCATCAGGCGGTCGCCACCGTTCGCAGTCACGAGCAAATCGACGTCCGCGTCGCCGTCGTAGTCGAACGCGACGCAGCCCATGGCATCGAGTCCGGTGAGCGCAAGGCCCGAGCCCGCGGCGCTCTCTTCGAAGCGATCACCGCGCCGCAAATAGAGGGATTTATCGTGGCCCGCGCGATCGGTCGCGAAAAAATCCATGAGGCCATCGCCGTCGGCGTCGAGCACGCACACGCCCGGTCCGCCGATCGTGTCCGTCAGCTCGCAGAAGTCGGTGGCGAAGTGGTGGCGCGCATCGACGCCGAGCTCGGCCGTGGCATCGACGAAGAGCTCCGGGGATGCGCTTGGGGGAGCGGTGCACGCGGCTCGGTCGTCCGCGGGGCCGCACCCGAGTGCGTGTGCAGCGAAGCCGAGCGCCCCAAGAACGGAGAGGCCGCGCTCGTGTTGCTGCGAGCCGAAAACGGAGAGGCCGCGACCGGGTTTGTGTGCGCGCTTCACGCTTGGGGCTCGTCGGTCGCGTGGTCGGTCGCGTGTTCGGTCGCGTCGTCGGTCGCGTCGTCGGTCGCGTCGGCGTGGGCGTCGGCGGCACTGCGCACGGCGGCAAGGATGACGAGGTAGTCCGCGCGGGAGACTTCGACGCAGTCCCCCTCGCCGCCGATGAGCGTGAGGCCCAGGAGCTCGTCTTCGTGCGCGGCCATCGCGCCGACCTCGATGAGCGGAGCTTGCTCGACGCGCAGCCGACTCGCCCGCACGCAGAGTCGCCGCTCGCGCCACGACCCGAGTCGTCCGCAGTACACGTCGAGCAGTCGCTCGGTGACGTCCGCGCCCGCGAGCACGACGCGCTGGCCATAGCCCCTGCCCCACAGGCGCAGCTCTCCGTCGGCGGTCACCTCGACGGTGATGCCGCGCGCGTGGGGACCGCCGCGACGGCGTCGGTAGGTCTCGAGCAGCGTGAGCGCACCTGGCACCGCGAGGCCGAAAATCAGGGCAATTTTGACTCGCTGCGCGTGCGTATGTTCATCGAACTCGCGGTGCCGCTCCGTGCCGCGTTCGGCCTCCGGGACGCTGCGGGTCATCGTTGCGGCGAGCACCACCGCGAGCAAAAGCGAGACGAACCAATAAGCGAACACGCGCGCCTGACGCGAGGTCTCGCCCGGCACATCCAGCTCGGCTCGTGCGCTGACCGGGGTTGGTTGGACGCGCTGCATTCCGCTATTCGAGGTCCGCGACTCGGCTCACGACGATCTCGCAAATGTTGGCGCCGATGAGGAGTCGATCACCGGCCTCGAGCCTTCGCGTCACGACGCTCTCGCCGTTGACGAGCGTGCCGTTCGAGGAGCCGAGATCATCGACCTCGAGCACGCCGTCGGTGAGCCTGAGGAGGGCATGACAGCGCGACACCATGCCCGCCGAGAGCACGAGATCCGCCTCCGCGCCGCGGCCGACGACGAGCTTGGACGGGTCCTCGAGCACGAGCTCGTCGCCCTGCCGATCTCCCGACAAGAAATGCAAACTAACGCGCCACGCGCTCACTCGACAGCCTCGCCCCCACCACCCGTTGCACCCATTGTGCGAGCCTAACCGTAGGAGGCGCCGGGCCCTACCCCACACTCACCACGACGGCCGGGACCGGAGTGCCGAGCGGGTCCATCGCTGCGGGCATGACCACGTTGAAGGTCGTGCCTTCGCCCTCGCGGGAGCGGACCTCGATGCGCCCGCCGGCCTCTTGAACGATGCGCTGCGAGATGGCCAGGCCGAGGCCCGTCCCGCCCTCTTTTGTGGTGAAAAACGGCAGAAATACCTGCTTCAAGATGTGGGCGGCGATGCCGGGCCCATCGTCCGTCACAGTGATGACGACGACGCCGGCGACCTTCGGGCGGGCACCTTGGCGCGCGCGTGTTCGCACCGTGATCCGACCGGCGCCGCTCACTGCTTGGGCCGCATTTCTGAGGATGTTCATCATCACCTGGCGCAGCTCTTCGGGCGCGATGGCGACCCGCGGCAGCTCGTCTGCGAGGCTCTCGTCAACGGCGAGGCGGCCGTCGTTCCACTCGGTGCTCAACAACTGCAGCGTGCGGCGCACGACCGCGTTGACGTCGATGGGAGCGACCGCGACCGGGTTCTCGCGTGCGAGATTCAACACCGAGCCAACGACACCATCGAGCCGCTCGACCTCTTCGAGGATGATTCCGACGAACTCACGCGCGGAGGGCTCGAGCTCGGGACCGCCTTGCCCCGGCTCGGCGAGCAGCTGAGCGGCGCCCTTGATGGCACCGAGTGGATTGCGGATTTCGTGGGCGATGCCGGCCGCCATCTGGCCGAGCACCGCGAGTCGATCGCGCGCCCTCATCTTCACGTAGATGCGCGAGCTGACGAGCACGACGCCGATCTGAGCGGCGAGCTGCTCGAAGAGCGCGACGTCCTCGGGGCTGAAGGCATCGCCGATGCGCTCGTCACCGACGACGAGCAGGCCGACGAGCTCGCCCTCTTCGCCGCGCACGCCGAAGACGACGGCGAAATGGCGCAGCGTGGCGAGCACCTCGGCAGCAGCGAGCACCGCCTCGGAGGCTACGTGACGACGCGGCTCGGGCCGACCCTCACGCAGATCGCGCGCCAACTGCTCGAGCACGACGGGCGCATGGTAAAGCTGCTCGAGGAGCGCGCTGGCGGCGGCTACGTCGATGCGGGACGGGGATTTGCTGCCGATCGTGACGTGACGCTCGAACACCGTTCCGTCATCGACGAGGAGATAGAGCGCCGCCTCCGTGACGCTGCGCGACCGCTCGAGTGCGCGCACGACCACGGCCCCCATTTCGTCGAGATCGAGCGTGTGTGCGAGCGTGCGTCTCGCCTCGGCGATGCAGGCCTCGAGCCGCCCGCGTTCGCGCAACACGAAGCGCTGAATGCGGTCCTCGGTCCAGTCGCGCAGCGGATTGAAGAGAACGAGCACGACGATGGCGATGACGATCGCGTTGAGCCACATCGTGTAGAACTGACCGACGAACGCCACGAGCACGTAGAAGATCCCGGCGATCAAGAAAGCCACCAAGGTCGCGACGAGGAGCCGTCCGAGCAGCTCATACCAGTCGAGCAGGCGTTCGTGGCGCAGCGCGTGCGCGAGGACGACGAGCAACACGAGCGTGAGCACGACGCCGATCGGTGGAGCTTGCCCGGTGCGATCGGAACCGATCACCCATCCGAACTCGGCGACCGTAAAGAGCCCGGCGAGGGAACCGATGAGCACCAAGAATCGCACCCGCCGCCTCGTGTCGCGCGAGCGGCTGTTGTGTCCCCGCAGATGCAGCTCGCGCAAGGCCAGCGCGAACACGAGCGCCGCGTATCCGAAGAGCCCCACACGAACGAGCAGTCGATCGACGTACGGACTTGCGGCGAGACCGAGCACGGGCAACGCCAAGAGGGCTGCGCGTTTGCCGACGCGCGCGTCGCCGTGTGCCGGGTCCTCGCTCTTGACCATCGCCTCGAACAGATTCGCGGCGAGGGCGGGGAGGAAAATGGGCAGGAGGATGCGAACGCGCTCGGGCACGAGCCCCTCACGAACGAAGGCCAGCGATTGCGACAAGTACCAGAGCCCGGCGTCCCCCGCGAACGCTGCAAAGAGCGCGTGGCGACGCTCGATCCGCGAGCGCAAGAGCGCGCTGACCGCGATCGCGATCGCGAGGGCGCCACAGACCAGCAGCGTACGGGCGCGAAGGTCGTAGCTCGGGTTCACGGCTCAGCGAGGCCCTGCGGCGCCGGGTGAGCAAGGTGCCCGCGTTATCGGTGAGCCCACGTCATCGGAGTGCCCGCGTCGCTCAATTCTCTGCACAGTTGGCGTCGTCGCTCTCATCGGGCGCGTCCTTGCCATTGGCATCGGAAGGCAGCGGATCTGCGGGCGGCGGCTCGGCTTCGTCGGTCGGCGCGTCTTTCGAACCCGAGCTCGATTCGCCCTCTTCGTCGTGCCACGGATCGGGCTCTGGATCGGCGGACTCGAGCCATGACAGCTCGGCGTCGTCATCATCATCGTCGTCATCGTCAGATGAGCCGTGAGCGCCCTTCGTGACGGTCGTCGACGACTTGCTCTTCTTTCCGCCTGCTGCTCCCAAGAGGGGCTCCGATGCTTCGCCGAGCACCTCGAGTTCATCGAACTCCGCGCCACTCAGCTCGGTCCCGCATGCCGCGAGCCCAACCATGCACACCACCGCGAGCCCCATCCCGAGCGGCGAGCCGCTTCGCTTTCTCATCACTTCAGATCCTCCAAGAGAGTGCCCAGCCGATGTTCTTTCACGAGCTGCGAGAGCCGGGGGCGCTTCATCCCGAGCAGCACGGCCGCGCGGGTGATGTTGCCGCCACTGTCCGCGAGCGCGCGTGCGATGCAGTCCGCCTCCAGTCGCTTTTTCATCTCTGCGAGTCCGGTTCCGCCCCGAATTTCTGCGTAAACCGCGTCGGTCGTCGCGAGCGCGCCGATGCCTCCCCCGAAGCTTAGGGCACCGCCGGAGCCGAGGCCACTGGGCGGTGACGACCTCGCTATCGGGGCCGGCGAATCGGCGAGGTAGCGGAGGCTCTCGACGTTGTCGGCGAGATCGGAGAGCTCGATCGCCGGGCCTTGGGCAAAGAGGCAGCCGATGCGCACAGCGTTCTCGAACTCACGAACGTTGCCGGGCCACGGATGACGCTGCATGGCACGAAGCGCATGCGGTGAGAGCGCCTTCGGGGCGATCCCGTGTTGCTCGGCAGCGCGCCCGATGAGCTCGACGGCGAGAAGGTCGAGGTCGGCGACCCGGTCCTTGAGCGCGGGAACCTCGACGACGACGCCGCACAGGCGATAGTAGAGATCTTCGCGAAACTCTCCGCGTGCCACCATCGCGCGGAGATCGCGGTGGGTCGCACAAACCACGCGCACGTCGGCGTGGACCGAGGTCGAGCCGCCGACGCGCTCGAAGCTTCCGTCCTGGAGCACGCGCAAGAGGGCGACCTGGGTGCGCGCCGAAATGTCCCCGATTTCATCGAGAAACAGCGTTCCGCCGTCGGCGAGCTCGAAGCGTCCGCGACGTCGCGCCGAGGCGCCCGTGAACGCGCCCTTCTCGTGTCCGAACAGCTCGCTCAAGAGCAGCGTCTCGACCAGAGCCGCGCAGTTGACCTTGATGAGCGGCCCCTTCGCGCGCCGGCTGCCCGTGTGAATCGCCTCGGCCACGAGCTCTTTGCCCGAGCCCGTGGGCCCCGCAACGAGCACGTGCGCGTCCGTCATCGCGATGCGCGTACACGCAACACCGAGCGCCCGCATCGGAGCGGACTGTCCGACGAGGACGCGCCGAGGGCTGCTCGCGCGTTCTTTGACGAGCGCGAGTGTCGGCGTCGCCAGCGCAGCACCCACACCGGGCTCGACGGCCACCGCGTGGGTGAGTCCGCACGAAGCTCGCGCGAGGAAGCGCTCACGGATCGCGATCGGCAGCGAACGCAGCACCAGCTCTCGCTGCTCGAGCGCGCGCCTTCGAAAGCTAGCGCAGAGGGCCAATTCGCCGTCAGTTTCGTAGGCGTTGGCCACCGTCACGTAGCATTCGCGGAGCAATTCGGGATCGTCCGCGCTTTCGGCTAGTCGGGTTGCGGCGAGCGAAGCGTCGAGAAACGGCGCGGCCGACGCCCGCAAGACCAATGCGTACGAGTGTGCCAAATCGGCCTGTCCGAGAGCGGTGTGTTGGCACGCGCGGGCGGCAGTGAGCGCGATCTCTGCGGCGCCGACCTTGCCGTCTTCGAGGGCGATGCGGATCGCGAGTCGCTCGCACAGCCCGAGCAAGGCGCGATCTCCGCTGCTGGTTGCGCCCGCCCGTGCCGACTCAAGCTCGCGTGCCGCCCGGTCCGTGTCGCCGCGTTCGAGATGGATGAGCGCGAACACCCTCGCGAAGCGCGCGAGGCGGGCTACCGGAAGCTCATCGCCACACGCCGCGAGACCGAAGCGCAGCGCCTGCTCTGCCTCGTCCAAGAGCCCGAGGCGCACGCGCAGCTCCGCGAGATTGGTGATCGGCAAGACGAGCCCGAGGCGCTCGCCGAGCTGGCGGCGCACCGTGATGGCGCGGTCGCTCAGCGCGAGGGCATCGGCGTAGCGGCGCTCGAGGATCGCCAAGGTCGCGAGGTTGGAACATGCGAACGCGACGGCGCGAATCCGCCCGAGCCGCTCGCCGTCGAGCAGCACCGCTTCGAACGCACGGCGCGCCTCGTCGCGACGACCCGCCGAGAGTACAGCGATGCCGCGATTCAGCTGCGAACGCAGACCGTCGTCGATGAGTCCATGCTCGACCGCGGAGAGAGCGTCCTCCGTGAATTGTCGCTCCGCGTCCGCCCAGGCTTCGCGTGCGAGGAGTAACTTGCCGAGCGTGTTGCGCCCCGCGAGTCGCGTCGAGACAGTGGCCGCGAGCTCAATCGCGCGGTGGGCGTGACGCTCCGCATCAGCGAAGTCTCCGCCGAGAAAGCGCGTCTCGCCGAGCAGCGCCTCGACCTCGGCGCATTCGCCGTCCGTGTGCGCTCCGGCCGATGCGGTCGCAGCCACCACCAGGCACGCGCTGATGTCGCCTCGCGTCAGGCTCGCGCGTGCGAGCACCATGAGCGCAGCGAAGCGAGTTTCTTGCGAGGAACTCCCGTCGGGCGCACCGGCCCTCTCGGCCGACAGCGTGAGCGCGTGACGAGCCAGCGTATCGGCGCGCGCCGCATCCCCGAGCTCGAGCGCAACCTGCGCGGACCTGACCCACAACGTGGCAGCAGCGTTCGCAATGCCGCCGTTTGTCTGTGCCGCAGCGTTCGCGATGCCGTTGATTGGCGCGGCTCGCAGGCACTCGGTCCAGCGATCCCAGAGATCGGCGCGGGCGCACGCATCGCCGGTTCTAGCGAGGGCCGCGAAACTGACGACCTCGCCGCGCGCGAACTCGCCAGCGTGAACGAAGAGCTCAGCCGCGCCGATCGCGGACCACACGTCACCGCTAGCGCGTCGTTCCAAAATCTCTGCGAGTCGACACACGTCGCCGCGATCGGGCGCAGGCGAGAGCCGTGCGGGCTCGAGCGATCCGTGATCGCCCGAGCCGTGATCGAACCCAGCGTCGGCGGCCATCTCGAGCTCGTGGCTGAGACCTACGGTGTCGCGCGCATCGAAGATGCAGAGCCGTGAGGCCGCTAGTTCTTCGACGCTGCGAGGCTCCGCGGCGAGCACCGAAAGTTCGCTGCGAGCGAGAGGCTGCCGCGCCAGAACGAGCAGCCCAAGAATGCGCCGAGCATCGCCGCTGAGCTTCGCCACGCGCTCCGCCAGAATGTGGTTTAGGTCGGCGCGGCCGCGAACCTGTGTGCTCTGCCACCAGCCCTCGAGCTGCTCGAAGTCGAGGGGCTCGCGGCCGCCGCTCGCGCGTGCGAAGTGCGGCTCCGCTCCGACGACCGCGTCCCACCAGCTCCGCGCGTCGTCCGGACTCAGCGCGTCGAACACGATACGGCGCTCTGATTCTGGGCACGTCGCGCTGGCGTTGCGAAGCGGACGCAGCGTGCTCGGTACGTCGGGCGGCTCGACCGTGACGAAAAGCAGCGAGCGTGTCGGCTCGGCACTCAGCCGGGCGAGCTCCACCGCGACCGCGCTGCCCCACGCCGAGGATTTACGCGCCGCGACGATGAGCACGCCGCCCTGCGCGCGGGTCGCGAGCGTGTCCGCAAACGCACCGACGTCCGAGGTCGAGACGCCGAGCGTGTCGCCGAGCACGCGGTAGGAGTCGGAGCGCTGCGTGGCGTCAGCCGAAGTGGATGGCCGGCCGAGCATGCGTGTGCGCCGCTCGACGTGGCGGACGAGCGCCGAGAACGCGGCTGGGCGTGCGACCAACGCGATGTGGCCCGACACGTCGCGACCCGCGAGCAGCGCATCGAGACGCGCGAGCGCGGATGGCCCGGCGGCTGGAGCTGCGCCAAAACCCGGTGTCGGCGAGACGTGGCGGAACGCGGTCAAGCGAGTCTCCTGAAGGAAGGATCGAACTCGCCAAGGATACGTCATCCTGCCCGGCGCACAGGCAATTTCCCCTTTTTTGAGGGCATTCGGTGCGTCGCGTGCTTTGGGCGCGTCGCGTGCTCTGCGTGCGCGGTGTGCTTCGCGAGCTCTGCGTGCGCGGTGTGCTTTGCGAGCTCTGCGTGCGCGGTGTGCTTTGCGAGCGTCGCGATTCGGTCGAGCGACGCGGTGCTTGCTTCGCTCAAGGCGCGCGCCAACGGAAGCTGCGCCGTGAGCAGCGCGCGGTAGAGAGCCGCGTGACCGGCGTCGCCTTCGGCCATGCGTGCGAGGTGCTTGGCGACGGTGTCGAAATCGCCGCGGCGCACGGGCCCCGTGAGCGCCCCAGGGAGCCCGAGCGCGCCGAGATTTTTCGCGGTGCTTGCGAGCAGCGGACTGAGCAGCGGTGCCGCTTCATGCGCCGCGATACCGGCGCGGATCAGCAACTCGCAGGCGGTGTGCGCGAGGGCGATGGCGCCGTTCGAGAGGAGCGCCGCCGCCGCATGATAGAGGACTGCGTCGACACCGCCTGAGCGCCGCGGACACACGGGCACGAGACCTATCGCGCGGGCGAGCCGCTTTGCAAGCCGCACGGCGATAGGTTCGCCCTGAATCAGCGCGCGCGCACCGGAGAGCAGCGGTGGATGGCGCCGATCGGCGAAGGACAATGCGATGTGAAGCTGACCGGTCGCGCCTCCTGCCGCGCGCACCGCGTCAAGCGCCTCCGGCCCGAACGCGCCCGCCGAATGCACGACCGCACCACGACGCGGTCCTACGAGCGGCGCGAGCAGCGTCGCCCAGCGTGCCAGCTCGGCATCGCGAACCGCGACGACGACGAGATCGGCCCGCACTTGCGCGGGAGCGGCGCCGCGTCCGCTGAGCGTGCTGACAGAAATGCCGGCTCGCCGAAGCGCGCGAGCGAGCGCAGTGCCGACTCGTCCGCGCCCGATGATGAGCACGCGCATCGTCACGGCGTGAGCTCTCTTCGTGGGTAGAGACCGTGTTCGTCGATGTACTCGAGCACGCGGTGCGGAACGTAGGTGGCGACGGTGGCGCGATCACCGGTGGCGAAGGCGTTGCGAATGGCGGTGCTCGAAATATCGGCCAAGATCGGCGGCGGAGCGTCCGCGTGACGGAAGCCCGTGCGCCCCAGAACGATCAGCGGCGCGAGCGCGATCACGCGATCGAAGCGGTGCCATTTGTCGCGTTCGGCCAGCACATCGGCGCCGACGATGAGGCGCATGCTCCAGCTTGGTTCACGCAGAGAGAGAGCCTCGAGCGTGTCGAGCGTGCGGCCCTCGCCGTCGAGCTCGCGTTCGATGGACGACACGGTGACATGAGCGACGTCGTGCATGGCGAGCTCCGCCATCCTGAGCCGATGCTCGAAGGGAGCGAGCTCTTTGTGAAACCGATGATGGTGCACCGGCAAGACCAGCACGCGGTCGAGCGGTTGAACGGCGAGCGCGTAGGCGCAGCTGAGGACATGGCCCACGTGCGGCGGGTTGAAGCTGCCACCGAAGATCCCGACGAGCTCCGTTGCCACGCGTGAGATCCCGGACGATAGCGCGGACGAGCGCGTTTCGTCAGCATCCGCGCTTGAGGTTGCGTCAGCTCGCATCCGGTTGCGTCCGCTTCCGTGCTTTCGATGGCGTCAGCTCGCCACTTTGCGCGCCACCGCGTGTGTCAGCTCTCGACGAGCGTCCCGAATAGGCCAAGTCCGCCGGCCACGAACACGATGGCGAACACGCCCATCAGCGCGAAGTAGTCACCCAGCTCGGCGAGCGGCGCGCCACCGACGAGCTCGCGCGTGCCCGCAACGGCGGCCAGCAGGGTCGGTGCGAGCAAGGGGAAGAGCACGACGGTGAGCACGAGTTCGCGCGCCGAGGTCCGCACCGTCATCGCGGCGAAGAGCGTGCCTGCGGCTGCGATCCCCGGTGTCGCGGCGAGGCAGAAGAGCACGAGGCCGGGGCCGAGTTCTCCGAGCGGGAGATCGAACATGAGCGCCGTAGCGGGCACCACGAGCGCCTCGATCGCGACCGTGAAAACGAACACACCACACGCCTTGCCGGCAAAGATCGCGCTGCGAGCGATCGGCAACACGAGCAGCCCGCTCAACGCTTCGAGCTCACGTTCACGCTGCCATGTGCGCCCCAGCGCCAACACCGACGCGAACGCGATCGATACCCAGATCACCCCTGGCGCGACCTCGCTACGCGACTCGGGCCCGGCGTAAAATGCGAGCGACGCGATCACGACGACGAGCAGCGCGAAGAACCCGCTCGTCAGCACGACCTCACCGGTATGGAGCTCGACCTCGACGTCCTTCCGAAACACCAGCCACGCTTGGCGCGCCCACGGCACACCGCGCACGCTCGCCCTCGGACCTCGCGCCATCACCAGCGACGCGTACACCGAAATCGCGAGCGCAGTAAACGTCCGTGAAGGAACCGGCGCGCCCGGCAATCGCCGGCGATTTGCGACCGTCCGTACCGTCCGTGGGACGAGGCTACGCGCGCTTCTTGCCGCCGTAGAGATCGTAGAGGCGCGGGACGGAGTACTTCTCGAGGCGCGTGCGGTAGCCGGGATCGCCGGTGTGGCCATCGGAGGCGACGAGCGCATCGATGAGCTTTGCGCGCGTTCCAAACTGTTCTTTCACGGCGGAGAATACGCGATGAAGCTTGAGGAGCTTGGCGTTCGAGACGCGCGCGAGCCCGGCCGTCGTGTCCGTTGCCTCGTCCGCTGCGCCCTCTCGAGCGCCCTTCGCGCTTGCGTGTGCGAGCCACAGATCACCGGTGGCGAGTGCCTTCACGGCGAGGATGAGCTGGGCTTTGCTCTCGAAGCTGCTCTTCACGATGGAACTGGGCGAATTCATGGCGTCGGTCTCGCAAGCTCGGGGGGAGCGGCCTTTTAGCAGAGCATCCGGCAGGATCGCAAGCGCTCGAACACAGCGCTCGAACACACCACTGTTGGAACACACCACCTCCGCGCCTTGACGAGTTCAATCGCCGCCTGCTAGTGTCGCCGCGACGACTGGACAAAACGGCCTAAGTGTCCAAAACCATTCGGTTTCTTTCGAGGCCACAGCGTCTTGTCGTAGTGCGCTCATTTTAGCGGCAACGCCGGAGCCAAGGGCATTCGGCGCGGCACTCAGCTTTTCATCGTACCAACCGTCGGCGCCGATCCCGGGACTCGGATGCGAGTCGGGTTTGGCGCACCCCTCAGCAGGCGTTCGGCCGACCGACGCCAAAAGCAAGCAGGGCAAAAGCCGTGAGTAAGAAGCAATCCGTAAAAAGCGCAGCCGCCAAAAAAGGTGGACGCACGCTCGCCAAGAAACCGGCGACGATCAAGGCGCAGCCCACCAAACGAGGCAAGGAGACTTCAAAGGCGGCCAAGAAGACCGCGGCAATTGCCAAGAAGTCTCCGAAGCCCGGCAAGGCGACCGCTGCTGTTGCCAAGAAGACCGCGGCAATTGCCAAGAAGTCTCCGAAGCCCGGCAAGGCGACCGCTGCTGTTGCCAAGAAGACCGCTGCTGTTGCCAAGAAGTCTACGAAGCCCGGCAAGGCGACCGCTGCTGTTGCCAAGAAGACCGCTGCTGTTGCCAAGAAGTCTACGAAGCCCGGCAAGGCGACCGCTGCTGTTGCCAAGAAGACCGC
>SHZB01000098.1 GCA_009692485.1 Myxococcales bacterium | reverse complement strand
TGCGAGTGCGAGTTCAAGTGCAAGTGCAAGTGCAAGTGCAAGTGCAAGTGCGAAAATCAAGCCATTCGGTTCGCTCAAGCCATTGGCGTCGGTCAAGCCACCCGAGCCCCTCAAGCCACCCGAGGCGCGCGTGATGGATCCGCCCAAGTCCCCCGCCCCGCCTGCGCCGAACAAGGGAATTGGCATTCGGACGAAGTGGAATTGACATTGGTAATGCGACATGCCACCGACCGTGACTGCGGATCAGGTGTTTCGAGGGTAGAAAAAACTCCTCAAGAAAATTTGTGGGCTAGCCAATGAGGCTCCAATAGCGTGTTGGGTTTGAAGTGTGGAAACTCCATCCTGCACGAGTGACGACAGCCACTTCGCGATACCTCCAATCGATACCCAATTCATTCAAACGAGCGGCAGGGCCACGCTCGGGCATGTTCCGAACACGCGGCACACGCAGCACACGCGGCAGAAGCGTCAAGCCAGCTCGTCAGGCCATGACCACGTCGAACACCATCGCGCGTGAGTGGATCGGCGGCCGCCTCGCCGCGCCGATTTACATCACGGAGGGCACGCCGTACCGGCCCGAGATGATCCTCTGGCTCGAGGTGCCGGAGAATCTCGTCGTCGGCTACATGCTGCTCGAACACATGCTGCTCGAACCCAATGCGCCAGCGGTCACCGTGTTGCAGACGCTGATGACCGCTCTGGAGAAACCGCGCGCTGGTCGACCGCGAAGGCCGACGCGGATCCGAGTTGCCGACGAGACCCTGGCCGCGGAGTTGCGCGCCGCTGTTGCCGACATCGAGGTCGTTGTTGCGCCGACGCCGGAGCTCGACGGCTTGATGGATCACATGTTCAACGCGATGCCAATTGGCGATGAGGCTGAGAGCTACTTTGCGCAGCGCGTGAGGTTGCGGCTTCATCCGAAAGATCGCAGCGCGTGAGGTTGCGGCTTCATCCGAAAGATCGCAGCGCGTGAGGTTGCGTTCACGACGATGGCGCGCGCAAAGGGGGCCGGCGCTAGGATGCCGGCCTTCGCCGTGGACAAGACCATCAACCCCGCGCTGCTGGCGCCCTTTGCGGAGCTACCGCGATGCCGATCGTAATTGCGTCGCGGCGTGTGGTCGTGCCGAGCGGCGACACGGATGCGGCGGCGAGCGAGCACGCGCTGCGAGTGGTGCCGGCGTGCGTCGTCGTGGAGGGCGCGCAGATCGTGGCGGTGCACGAGCTGGGGGACGGCGACTATGCGAGCGCCGTGCGAGCCGCCGTCGAGGGCGCGAAAAACGCTGCGGTGCCGGAAATTGCGGCAAATTGTGAGCTTTACGATTTTGGCGACAAGCTCGTTGCGCCGGCTTTCGTCAACGCGCACACGCACCTCGCGCTCGGATTCTTGCGCGGCATGGACATGGCGGAAGTGGCGCGCGGCAACATGGTTGAAGAGCTGTATTTTCGCGTCGAGCGGGCGCTGTCACCGGAGGACGTGCGGGCCTTCGTGCGGATGGGCGCCTACGACAGCTTGCTCGCCGGGGTCGGGCTCGTGTGGGACCACTACTATCGCGGGCGGCACGTCGCCGAGGGCATGGCCGATGCGGGACTCGCGGGGGTTGTCGCGCCGACTTTGCAAGACCTGGCCGGCCCGGGCATGGACGCATGGGAAGAGGGGCTCGCGGCGACGGCGAGCATCGATGACGACGCGCGATTGCGAGCACGCGGGATCGTCGCGGCGGTGGGGCCGCATGCCACCGATACCGTGAGCGAGTCGCTGTTCACCCGCGCGGTCGAGCTGGCGGCGCAACGCAATCTTCCGCTGCACGGCCACCTCGCGCAGTCGATCGAGGAGTACGAGCGGGCGATCGAGCGCCACGGGGTGAGCCCGACCTTGTGGCTCGAGCGGCTCGGCGTCCTCGAGCGGGCACCGGCGAGCGTGTTCGCGCACTGTTTGTTCGTGAACGACGAAGAACTCGCGGTGCTCGCGCGCCATCGTGCCGCGGCGATTTATTGCCCGTATTCGCAGCTCATTTTCGGGTTTCCGGCGCGCTCGGGGGCGTTCAGCGCCGCGGGCCTGCGCTGGGCGGTCGCGACCGACTGCGCGTCGAGCAACGACACGATGAACGTGCAGCAAGAGCTGCGTTACGTGGCGGGGCAGCGCGCGGCCGGGGTGGCGTTCACCGAGGCGCATGCGCGGATGATGCGCGGTGGTGGCCTCGAGGCTGCGCGCGCGGTGTGGCGAGAGCGCGTGGAGTTGTATGCGGCGCACGACCGCGACGCGTCAGCAGAGGCGCTGCTCGCGCGGGTGTGGTCGGTGCCGGGCGCGCTGCATCCGAAGCTGCGGGCGGGCGTGCTCGCGTCCGGGGCGCTCGCGAACGTGATGGTCGTCGATCTCGAGCACCCGGCGATGTGGCCTGCGCGCACGCCGCTCGGGGTGATGGCGATGGCCGACCCAGCGCCCGCGATCTGGGCTCTTCTGGTCGCGGGCCGCTTCGTCGCCGAGCCCGGAAATCACCACGCGGGCGTGCGCAATTCGCTCGAGTACAAGGACGCGCTCAGCGAAGCGAAGGCCCGGCTCGCGCGCCTGCGAGTGCCGTAAGCGAGAGCGGCGGTTGGCGGTGCGCTGAGCTGAGGAGGTGCCCCCCTCCCCGGACCTCCCCCAGTTGGGGAGAGGGGGTGGGAGGGGATCGGAGAGGGGAGGGGATCGGAGAGGAGAGGGGGTGGGCTAGGCGCCTTGGGCGAGTTGCTCGGCGGTACGGCCGAAGCGGCGCTGGCGGCGGCTGAAGGCGGCGAGGGCGCGCTCGAGCAGGGCGTCGTCGAAGTCGGGCCACATCTCGTCGGCGAAGAAGAGCTCCGCGTTGGCGCACTCGAACAACAAGAAGTCGCTGAGGCGCTTCTCGCCGCCGGTGCGAATGACGAGATCCGGATCGGGCATGTTGCCGGTGGTCATGAAGGCGCGCAGTCTCTGCTCGTCGATCTCTTCGGGCAAGAGCAGCCCGGCTTGCGCGCGCGCGGCGATGGCGCGGACGGCGCCGACCAGATCGTGACGGCCCGCGTAGCCGAGCGCGAGGGTCAGCACCATGCGCTCGCCACCGCGCGTCTCGGCGATGGCGCGCTCGATGCTGAGGCGTGTCGCACGCGGCAGCTCGTCGAGGGCCCCGATGACCTCGAGCCGGATCGAGCGGCGCACCCACTCTTGCCGGTGGTCGTCCGCAAACTGCATGCAGAGGCGCATGAGCAGCTCGACCTCGTCCTTCGGCCGCTTCCAGTTCGAGTGCGAGAACGCGAACAAGGTGAGGTGCTTGACGGAGCGCTCGGCGCAGGCCTGGACGGCTCTGGCTGCAGCCTCGACGCCGTGCTCGTGACCTTGACGACGGGGGAGCCCGCGCGCGTGCGCCCAGCGACCGTTGCCATCCATGATGAGCGCGATGTGCTTGGGTTGTTCGGTCATGGTGTGACGGGGACCATAGTGCGAAGGGGCCGCATCGACCGTACGCAGCACGTGCTTCCTTCGTGGAGATTGCGTGGAGGCGGGGCCATCGGGCGCCCGAGCGGGGCCGGCTTGCCGACGGAGAGCGTCCGGCCGTGCGGGCTCAGGCCGCTGGCAGGGTGAGCGTGAACTCGACGGTGGGCGGCCCGAGCTCGGCGCATACGACGTCGCCGCCGTGCGCTTCGGCTACGGCCTTCACGATGGCGAGGCCGAGACCCGTGCCGCCGCGTGCCGCACGTGTTGTCACGAAACGCCGGAAAATACGGGGTCGCACGCCTTTTGCGATAGCTCCACGGGAGCTCACTCGACAGCGCACGTCGCGGCCGATGCGCTCGATGGTGACCTCGACGGGGCCCGGGTCGCCGTGCACGATGGCGTTGTCGAGCAGGTTCTCGATGGCGCGTGCGAGCGAGGCCGCGTCGCCGCGAACGTGATCGTCGTCCGTCGAGCGGAAGAGGAGATCGGCGCTGCGGTCCGCGGCGTAGGCGAGCACGGCGTCGATCGCGGTCTGGGCGCAACGCGAGAGCTCGACCGTGCCGATGTCCTCGAGCCCGCGGGCTTCGAGGCGCGCGAGCCGAAGTAGATCCGCGAGGAGCGCCTCGATGCGGGCCGTGGCCTCGAGGATGCGTGCCACGAAACGCCGCGCCTCCTCGGGCTCGTCGAGGGCGCCGTCGGTGAGGACCTCTGCGCTGGCGCGGATCGCGGCGACCGGATTTTTCAGCTCGTGCGAGAGATCTGCGGCGAAGGTCTCCACGAAGGGACGGCCCTCGAGCTGCCGGCGCATCGAGTCGAGCGCGCGCGACAACAGCATCACCTCGCGGCCGTGACCGAGGGGCGGCGCGGCGCGTCGCTCGCCCTCGCTGACGCTCGTCGCAAAGCGCGTGAGCTCCTCGATCGGTCGCGCGATGGTGCGGCCGATGAGCGACGCAGCCACGGCCGCGACGGCACCGAGCGCCAAGCTGATGACCAAGATCGTGGGGGCGAAATCGGCGAGCGTCTTCTTGATGAGGAGCGTCGGCTTCACGACCCGGGTGTAGCCAGCGATGGCGCCGTACACGACGATCGGGACTTTGACCGTGACGGTGCCGGGCTCTTCGGGACTGCGTCCGCTCGCGAACACCACCGCGCCGTCGCGGGTGAGGAGGGCGAGGTGCGGGCCGAGCTCGCCGTCCTGTGTGCTCGCTTGCGGTGCGCGCACGAATCGCGTCGCGACGTCGTCGAGCGTGCGGCCGTCGGTCTCGAGCTCGGCTGCGACGATGGCGGCGACCGTGCGCGCTTCGCCAAGGGCAGCCTCTCTGCCGACGAGCTCGGCGCGTGCCTTGATGCGATCGAGGACCAAGAGGCCGAGGCCGAAAGCGAAGGCGCCGACGATGCTCGCGAGCGCGAGAAATACCTGCATGCGAATCGACATGCCGGAGGAGCGCGCACGAAGTAGCCGAGCAGCGATGAAGGCGACCAGAGCGATGAGCCCCACGGCCGCCGACGCGACGACAATCAGCTGAAACACGGGTCTTTTTCGTCGCGGACGGCTTCGGGCGCGGTCGCTGTCGGAGGATGAATCGCCGCAGCATCGGCAGGCATGGCGGCGGTCGCGGTCGATCTCGAAGGTGGAATCGCCGCAGCCTCGGCAGGCATGGTGGCGGTCGCGGCGTCGGTGGCTGTCTCTGTCTCTGCGTCTTGTGCGGCCTCGGTCTCGGTCGCCGGCGCGTCGCTCACGCGGTAACCGACGCCGCGCACGGTCTCGATGAGGGTGGGGGCGCCGCCGGCATCGCTCACCTTGCGGCGCAGCGCCTTGACGTGGGAGTCGACCGTGCGATCGGTGATCGCGAACCCGTCGCCCCACAATCGCTCGATGAGCTGGGCGCGCGTGAACACTCGCCCCGGAGACTCGAGCATGCACGCGAGCAGATCGAACTCGACGCGTGTCAGCTCGAGCTGGCCGCCGTGGACGGAAGCGCGTCGCGTCGTGGGCTCGACCGACATCGGAAGCTCTTGGAGTTCGTGGCGCGCGACCGACATCGGAAGCTCTTGCCGTTCGCGACGCTCGACCGAGCCGGCGCGACGCAACACCGCGCGCACGCGGGCGACGATCTCACGCGGCGAGAAGGGCTTGGTGACGTAGTCGTCGGCGCCGGTCTCGAGGCCCGCGACGCGATCGGCCTCGGCGTCGCGGCTCGACAAGATGATCACGGCCGGCGCTCGCTCGCGCCTTCGCAAGCCAAGGAGCAGCTCGAAGCCGCTGCCATCCGGAAGCATGAGATCGAGGATGAGCAGCTCCGCCTCCGCGAGCAAAGGCTCCGCCTCGGCGAGTGAGCCCGCGAGCATCACGGCATAGCCCTCACGCCGCAGCGCAAAACGCAGCGACTCGGCGATCGCGGGCTCATCCTCGACGACGAGGATCGTGGTCATCGCGAAAGCCTACACCGCGAGCCGGGCGCGTCGAAGGTGCGCGACCCACGGTGCGCGATCTACAGAGCCGCGACGAGCTTCTGGATCTCCGTGCTCGCCTCGCCCTCGACGACGAGCGTGACCGCCGGCGCCGGCTCATCCAGCGCCGGCTGAGCGAGGCGCGAGACGTAGTGGAAACCGAGCGCCAGAGCGAAGGCGAAGCCGAATAGCATCGTGCCCTTCATGGGGTGTCGGCTGGTTTGTAGGCTCGAATTGCAAGGTGAATGGTTGGTGTATGAAACAGCGCACCAACATCGAGCTCGACGAGCGGCCGGTGACGACGATCATGCGGCGCTATCGGCTCAAGACCAAAAAAGATGCCGTCGATCTGGCGTTGCGGAGTCTCGCGGGGAGGCGGATGACGCGAGACGAGGCTCTGGCGATGGAGGGAGCGCACGCCATCGGAGAGCTTCCGCCCGAGGTGCCGCCCCAGGGTCTGTCGTGATCCTGGCGGATTGAGCTGCGCTCGTCGAATTCGACCGAAAGACAGGGACCGCGGCGCATCTGCGGCTACGCGAGCTGATCGCGGACAATGGTCCGCTGGCGACCACCGAGCCGGTCATGATGGAGCTGCTGGCAGCCGCCAGAACCCCGCGCTGTCATCACGACCTGCGCGCTCTGCTGCTGCGCTTCACGCTACTGCCGTTCACTGATCCACCCGGCAATTGATTCCTACCCATTGCGTGCCTTGGTGGGCGCCGAAGGTCGCGGTCTTCGCCGCCGCGAGTTTCGAAGGTGCTGCGCCGGCCACCGAGACCTTTCTTGCCGCAATGAACAGAGCCCGGCGAGAGTGTCAGCAGCTCTCGCCGCAATGAACAGAGCCCGGCCAGAGTGTGAGCAGTTCTTGCCGCAATGAACAGAGCCCGGCCAGAGTGTGAGCAGCTCTCGCCGCAATGAACCGGCGAGAGTGTCAGCTCTCGCCGCAATAAGCAGAGCCCGGCGAGAGTGTCAGCTCTCGCCGCAATAAGCAGAGCCCGGCGAGAGTGTCAGATCTTGCCGGCGCCAGAAATCGAGCCGCTGACGTTTGCGCTCGCTTCGATGCTGAGCGACACCGATGCGCTCGCGCTCACGGTCATCGAAGCCGCCTTGGCAATGCAGGCGACTCCCTTCAGGCCGGCCTTTCCGGCGATCGAGGGCAGGGCCTTGCCCTTCTCGACGAGGCCTTTGCCCGCCTCGAAGATGCGCTTGCCGGTGCCGAGCTGGATCGTGACGATCTTCGGGAGCGCGATCTGCATAGCCTCGACGAGCTTCTGGATCTCCGTGCTCGCCTCGCCTTCGACCACGATCTTGACCGACGGCGGCGTGCAGGTGACCGTCGCCGCGGTCTTCGCGGTGCAGTTGAGCTGGCAGGTCGGATCGACCGACGGGGGCTTGAAGGTGCCGCTGCACTTGGGCATCTCGACCTTCGCGCTGCACCCGCCGCTGCAGGTTCCGCTGCATGCTCCCTTGCCCGCGACCTTGCAGGTGCCGGAGCAATCGCCCTCGCAGTTGCCCGCGCACGACGCGTCGCTCTTCTTGCCGTCGCACTTTCCTTTGCAGGTGCCGGTGCACGAGCCGCCGCACTTCGCGCCAGCCTCGAGCGTGCAGCTGCCCGTGCAGTCGGCCGTGCATTTGCCGCTGATTTCGCCGCCCTCGCAGCTCGCGTCGAGTTGACCGAGATCGACCGGCGAGCCGCAGTCGCTGAGGCACGCCATCATCGCATCGATGTCCGCCGAACAGCTTGGCTCGCCGATCTCGACCGAGATCGAGAGCTTGCCGGCGGCGGTGATCATCGCCTTCACCTTGTCGGCCACGATGCCGCAGACCTTCTTTGCGCCCTCGCCTTCGGCGGGCTCGGCCTTGAGCGTGAGCTCGTCGAGCTCGAGGGCCTTACCAAGCTCGGCGCACGACTCGATCAGACTGACCTCCATGTCGACCGTGGTCTTGTTGAACCCGTAGACCGTCTCGAGGAAGCCCTTCAGCTCACCCTCGACCTCGGCTGCGCCCTCGAACTTGAGCGCGGCGAAGTTGCCGTCCTTCATCGCCGGACAATCCATGCCGGGCACCATGCCGCCGAGCATGTCGCAGTTCACGAGCGCCGGTGCGGCGAGGCCAACGAGCAGCAGCGGCGTACACGTCTTCTTGAAAATTCCCATCGCGATCTCCTGTGGTGCGTTTTCTGGCTTGGTGCGTGGCACGAGGAGCATGCACGGTGCGTACATCGCGCCGCCCGGCCCACCGACGCCTCGGTCTCCCGGGGCGGCGGCCGGTCTGCCCCAGCCGCGCCGCGATGTAAATGCAAAGAACGCCCGCGGGGCGGCCTTTCTAGCGGTGTGATCGCGCTCCCAGCAGAGCCGTGCGCGAACCGCCGAAATTGGGCCTAAAATACGGCAAATTCATGGGGCGCGATGCCGACCCCGGGCCGCGATTGCGCTGCGTCGGCTCGCGCTCAGCCCGCCGTGTCGAGCCGTGCTTGCAGTGAATCGAGCCGTAGATCGGCGCACGCCCCGGGGCTCGTGCGGGCGCGCAGGCTGGCGTCGGGATCCCCCGGCGTGAGGGTGTCGAGCTCGGCGGCGACTTGGCGATAGGCGTCGCGAAACGGAACGCCCGCGAGTGCCAGCTCGACCGCGCGATCGGTGGCGTAACAATCCGCGCTGACGGCGGCGCGCATGCGGATGCGGTCGAACTCGAGGCCGCGCACGACGAGCGGCAGCATGCGCACGGTCGCGAGCGTCTCGTCGAGGCCGCGCATCAGCGGCGCCTTGGTGAGCTGCAGATCGCGGTGATACCCGCTCGGCAACGAGAGCATCCCCATCAGCTCGTTCATCGCGCCCTGAACGACGCCACACGCAGCGCGCATGAGCTCGACGACGTCGGGGTTGCGCTTGTTCGGCATGATCGACGAGCCGGTGGTGAGCGCGTGGGGGAGCTTCACGAACCCGAACTCGCTGGTCGTGAACAAGGACACGTCCCACGCGAAGCGGCGGATCGTCGCCATCAACTGCCACGCCGCCGCGAGCAGGCCAACCTCGACGGTGCCACGCGAGGCTTGCGCCGCGATGGGGTTCACGTTCACGCCGGCGAACTCGAGCTCGCGCGTGACGCCGTCGCGGTCGAGCGGGATGTTGACGCCGTAACCGGCCGCGCCGCCGAGCGGATTGCGATCGATGAGCCGGAGGTTGGCGCGCAACATGTCGCGGGCATCGAGGACGGACTCGCTCAGGCCCGCGGCCCACAGGCCCACGCTGGACGGCACCGCGCGCTGGAGGTGCGTATATCCGGGCAGCGGCGTGAACTCTTCGGCGCGGGCGAGATCGAGCAGCGCATGGGCTCCCTCGGTCGCGGCGGCGCAGAGTCCGAGCGTCGCGTCGCGCTCGTAGAGGCGGAGCGCGACCAGCACCTGATCGTTGCGGCTGCGGCCGGTGTGGATCTTTTTTCCGAGCTCGCCGAGCGATTGGGTGAGCCGCGCCTCGATCGCGCTGTGCCCGTCTTCATCGGCGATCGTGAGCACCAGCTCGCCGCGTGCGCACTCTTCCGAGAGCGCATCGATGGCGCCGGTCATGCGGTCGACCTCATCGGCCGTGAGCACGCCGATGCGTCCGAGCCCGCGGACGTGGGCAGCGGTGGCGAGCAGATCGTAGCGCAGCAGCCGTTGGTCGAGCTGCCAGTCGTCGCGCGCCGTGTAGCGCATCATCTCGGCGTCGCTCACGCCGCCCTTGTCCCAAAGCGGTCGACTCATTGCCGCGCTGAAGTAACCCGAGCTCGGTGTCGGCGTACAGCCTTTCGCAATGTCACCTCTGCATCGTGTGGCGCGCGCGAGCATCGGATGGAGCGAGGGTACAGAGCGGCGTGAAGAAGGGCCGCGTTGCGAGGAATGGTCGCGTTGGGAGAAATGGCCGAGCGGCGCGCTCACGGCATCACCGCTGCGGACAATTGCGAGGGCGGCACTGGCGACGATGACGTAGACTGCGCCGCGATTGCTCGATCACGGCGATGCTTGATGACTCGATGACTCGATGACTCGATGGAGGACACGTGAAGCTTGAAAGAACGTGGATGGGACTCGGCGCAGCGGCGTCGTGGTTGGTTCTCGGGTGTGCAGCGGTCGGGTGCTCGTCGGATGCCGACACGGTCGCAGCGACCGGCGACGAGCCGGTGCCCGTCACGGATTTGATCGACGTTCAGGTCGACACGAACCGCGACGGCTTCGTCAACGACCTCGACAACGAAGGAGAAGACGTGTGGGACGCGGCTCACGGCGCGGCGTTCCTCGCCAACCTCGATGATGACAACCTCGACGGCATTCGCGATGCCGACGACGCCGTTGTGAACATCGACGCGATGAACCAGGCCGACCGCTACGACCTCGCGACCATCCTCCTGAAGGCCTCGCCGGATGCGCCCGACGGTGCGACGGCGTGGCTGACCATCGACGCGCTTTCGATGAAGCACGTGCGCGTTTTTCTCAAAGATGCGACCGGCGCTTTCACGCTCGTGCTCGGCAGCGACGGCCCCTGCGGCGCAGGCGGGGACGGAACTTGCCCGTTCTGGAATCACGCGCTCGAGCTCTCGGTCGAACAACTTCGGGCTGGCTCCGAGCTCATCATCGAGGGGCGGCGGCTCGTCGGCCTACCGGACTCGACCAGCGTCGATCCGGTCACGATGCAAGCAAGCGACTGGACGGGCCTCGTGACGCTCGAGTACGCGGTGTTAAAGGACGGCAAGCCGCACACCACGGCCGAGAGTCCCGAAGGCATCGATCGTGCGGTGTTGCGCGTGGCGCCGTGGCTCATGTTCGGCAACTCGACGCCGAAGTTCGACACCATCTTCGCGAACACGCCGTCGCCCATTTTCGTGCAGGGGATCGAGGCTGCGACCACCGCGGCCGGTGTCAATTTCTGGAAAGTGACGAACTGGCAGGACCACTGGACGGAGGATTATTTCCAGACCGGCTTCGCGTCGATGCCGTGGGCCGACGGGCAGGTCGCGGGCATGCGGCTCGCGATGCCGCGGCCGTGGGGACGCTCGAACACCGAGGCTTCGCTCCCCGTCAATTGGCTGAAAGAGAGCCATCTCTTCGGCGATTCGGGCTACTTCGTCGTGTACAAGAAGTCGTTCACGGGCTCGACCTTCGACTCGCACGGCAATCACGATCTGTTCCCCCCGTACGCGATCGACGGAGGACAGTCGTATCCCTTCGGCCGCATCATCCACGGCTCGAACATCCTGCCGGAGACGAAGAAGTTCTACGACGCGCAGCTGGTGCAGGGGCCGAGCCTGGTCGTGAAGACAGACTGGCTCATCGTGGGTCACGTCGATGAGGCATTCAGTTATTTGCCCGCGAACAACGCGCGCGGCTGGAAGCTCATGGTCGGCTCGCCGCGCCTCGCCAAGACGATGCTGGAAGGCTGGCAGAAGGCAGGCGCTGGTTCGGCCCTGATGTTCGAAGGCAAGAAGTGGTCGAACGGCAAGCTCGCGCAGCTCAGCATCGATGAGGTGCTGGCCGATGCGGACATCATGCAGTGGAGCCAAGATGCGCAGGCCTCGATCGACGCGATGGTCGTGACGGTGAAGGCCGAAGCGGGCATCACGGACGAAGAGATCGTCGAGATACCGTACTTGTTCGAGGCCGAGAATTATCCGGGCGAGGGTTGGCTCAATGTCGCGCTCAACCCGGGCACGGTGAACATGCGCTACTTCAACGGCTACGCGGTCATCCCCGACCCTTTCGGGCCGAAGATCGACGGCGAGGACGGCTTCAAGAAAGATCTGAACGACCGGCTCGGGACGGGTGTCTCGGGGCTCGGCGCCGATGGCAAGGGGATCAAGGTTTTCTACGCGGACGACTGGGACATGTATCACCGGCTGCTCGGTGAGGTGCACTGCGGCTCCAACTTCGAGGGCGTTCCGCAACCTGAAATGACTTGGTGGAAGGCGATGCAATGAGGGTCACTACGAAGCTGTTGGGCGCCGCGTTTGCGGCAGCGGCGATGTCCTTTGCGTCGGTAGCGCTCGCGGGCGGGCTGGTCGTTGGAGCGGCCGAGCTGCCAGCGGCGGAGCGAACGAAACTGGCCGCGGAGATCGTCGCCGCCAAGCAACAGAGCCCCGAAGAGTTCGCGGCGCTCGGGCAGGTGAAGGGTCATCGGCCCGAGGTGTACAAGGCGTTTCGCAACCCCGTGCCGATGGTGAGCCGCGAGCTGCGCCAGCTCGGAAAGGGCGCGCTCTTGCCGATGCTCGAGGCGCTCGCTTTCGATGCAAAGTCGTTCGATGCGCCGGCGCGTTCGGGCGCGGAAGCAGGAGGCAGCCTCGCGCATGCGACGCCGTTCGAGCGCGAGGTGTTCGTGACCGGGCTCTTCGACGCGGTCGGTCGATTGCGGGACCCGCGCGCGCGGGCGGTGTTGCACGCGGCCTTTGCGAAGAAGCAGCAACCGGCGTGGGTTTATCGCGCGAGCGCCGAGGCGATGGGCCGACTGTGCGATGCCGAGTCGCTCGAGCGGCTGCGGGTCGGGCTCGCCGATACGGTGCGGCGGTCGAGCGCGATCCCGGCGCTTGGCCAATGTCGCAGCGTGGCCGCGGCGCAGTTGCTCGCGGAGGCGCTCGATGCTGTCGGGCGCGATGCAGCGCAGCCGGATGCAGCGCAGCCGGATGCAGCGCAGCGCGATGGAGCGGCGTCGGCGGAGGCGGTGGCGATCGCGGAGGCGGTGGCGATCGCGGAGGCGCTCGGAGTGCTCGGCTCGAGCTGGGCGTGGCAGGCGCTCGGCGAGTCGCGCCGTGCCGATGGAGACAAGGCGCGCGCGATCGCGGCGGCGGCGCTGGTGCGCGGGTTCGTGGCGTTCGGAGGCGCGGCGGAGCGAGCGGCCCATGGGCGTGCGCTCGGGCTCGTCGAGCATGCGGATACGGCGCGGTTCGTGACCGACCACGCGAAGGATGCCGACGCGGCGACGCGAACCGAGCTCGACGCGATCGCGCAGAAGCTGCGGCGGTAGCGGCTAGACGCGATCACGCAGAAGCTGCGGCGGTAGCGGCTCGACGCGCACCCACGCGAGAGCACTTGCTGGTGTTCTATTTGCCAATCCATTCCGACTGGCAAAGTGCCATTGACCGAATGACCGTGAGCGTCCGCAAACCTGTCCAATCCCACAATCCCTATTGGGATGAGCGCGGCCTCACCTTCGAAGATCCCGACGGCTATCGGGTACTCCTAGAGCACGCCGCCTGGCCGAAATCCTGGCCGGAATGACGGGCAGCGAACCGGTATCGGCGCGTCCATGGCAGTTAGCCGTATTAGCGGTAGACCACTCCACCGCACACGGCGCGGAGGGGAAATGGCAATACCAGCGGCTTGTGCGCGATGAAGCTGAGCGTGCGGCGCGCGACCACGGTGCCCATCGACGCCATGGCCTTCGGTCAATAGTCGGGCGCCACGCACTGCTCGACCCCGATGTTGCGACCCGCGACGACCCCGCACTCGAGGCCGCGTAACCAAACCAAACCCAAAAAAGCGGACAAATGCCTTGTCGCTAAAACCGGACTCTACCGAATGTCAGCAACAGCGGAACCAGGCGCGCTGAACACGGCGCTCGCGGGCGGTGCTGCACGCGGCGATTTGTTGGCATGGCGACCTTCACGCGCGGCGGCGACGAGCGGCGGCGACTGCGATCCCCTGTGCGTTGAGCGCGATGTCCGTCTGGAGGAGGCTCCAGTCCTCGGCGCTCAAGGGGTAGCGTGAGAGCTCGGCGCGGTAGCTCGCGGCGACGGCTTCGGTCTGCGCTTCGAGCGAGGCGTCGCTGAGGAGACACTGCTCGAGCCACGCTTCGGAGCGATCGAGCCACGCGCGCACTTGCGATGCGACCTCGCGCAGATCCTCGATGGAGTCGAAATGCGTGAGGCAGGCGTGCCGTGCGCCGAGGCCCACGATGAGTTCCAGCGAGCGGCGCGCCTCGGCGGGGTCGAAGTCGATCGGGCTCGTCGAAGCGAGCGCGAAACGGCCCGAGTGTTGGAGCTGCGGATAGACGAGTCCGAACGCATCGCCGGTATAGACCGTGCCGAGTGCGGGGTCGTCCACGACGAAATGATGCTTGGCGTGGCCGGCGGTGTAGTGGACGCGCAGCGTTGCCCCGCCGAGGTCGAAAGAAGCGCCGTCGTCGAGCGCGCGAATGCGAGCTTGCGGCACCGGCTCGAGCACGCCGTAGAGTTCGCTGAAGCGCGCCTCTCCGTAGACGAGCTTCGCGCTCGCGATGAGCCTCGTCGGATCGATGAGGTGCACGGCGGCGCGTGGGTGGGCGAGGACGGTGGCGTTCGGGCAGTGGGCGAGGAGCGTGCCCGCGCCGGCGGCGTGGTCGAGGTGCGCGTGCGTGACGACGATCCAGCGAACGTCGTCGGGGCACAGACCGCGAAGGGCCAGCTCGCCGAGCAGCCGCGGCAGCGCGTGCGCGGTGTGGGTCTCGATGAAGGCGCACTCGCCGTCGGCGACGCGGAGATACGCGGCGGTGAAGCGCGGCAAGACGTCGCAGTCGATCGTGTAGCGCGCATGCGCGGCCAGCATGGATCGCGCTCTACTCGAAGGCGAGGCAGCGAGCTAGGCGAGGCTGTCTTGGTGGCAACAGCGAGCTCGGTACTGGAGTATGCTCTCGGCGCTTCATGGCCACCGTCGGCGTCGATAAGCTCATCGGAACGGTGATCGCCGGGAAGTACGAGATCGTCCGGTGCATCGGCGAGGGCGGGATGGGCGTCGTCTACGAGGGCGTGCATCAACGCCTGGGCCAGAGCGTGGCGATCAAGATGCTGCGCGGCGCCGTCCGCGAGGTCCCGGAGGCGGCGGCGCGCTTCGAGCGGGAGGCTCGCGCCGCGGCCTCCTTGAAGAGCCGTCATGTCGCGAAGGTCACCGACGTCGACTCGCTCCCCGACGGCACTCCGTACATGGTGATGG
>SHZB01000097.1 GCA_009692485.1 Myxococcales bacterium | reverse complement strand
GTTGCCGTGCCAGACCGTTCTGTGGCTCTTGATCTCCGCCCAGCGCGCGTCGTTCCGCTCGCGTACGCCCTGGATGCCGTCCTCCTTGGCGGTGTTGTATAGATCCCTGACTTCCTTGTCCTCGAGGTAGCGCCGGTACCATTGATCCTCGTCGTAGTTGCATGCGTCGCAAGCTTTGGAGCCGGGGCCATCCTGCGTGCAGCGTTGCAAACAAAGCTGTCGCACCGATTCCTGGCCACAGTTCGTGTACTTGCTCTGCCTTTGAGTGAGTTTCTCTGGATCGTAGGGGCGGCCGGACTGTTGCTGGTAGGCATCCTCCACCTTCTTCGCGTCTTGGTACCGCTTCCGCGTCGCGGCCGCCTTGAGGCAAGCGTCCGTCGCGGCGGTAGAGTTCCCGAACGTCGCGCCTGCCATCGCGGCGCCGTAGTTCACGTTGGAACTGCCGCTGGCTAGCTGTCCAGCATGCCAGATTTTCGAGCCGACCATCGCCGCGAGTCGCCCGTTGATGCGAACCTCCGCAGCACCGGTGACGATCAGATCCACTCGGTTGACAAACACGCAAAGACTTCGATCTCCGCAGCGCGCCGCCGGGAGGCCATTGATGTTGACATCGCCGCTGCCAGAGATGATGGGTCCGCCCACGTGCGCCACCATAATGGTCGGCGGGGTTTTGGGGCACACGCCTCCGGGGGCGCCCGGTGTCAGCTCGTCCACGGCAGGACAGATTTCGAAATCGTTCTTTCGCGCGGCGGCGGGCATGGTCAAACGTCCTCTGCGGCAGAAGGGATTTCGATCAGCGCACCCGGGCGAGCCATCACCGCGCCCATCGCCATCAGCACGTCGAGCACGTTCGCTTCGAGCCAGCTTTCGTACGCGAGATCGTTCGAGAAGCGCGAGAGCAGCATCCCGCTGAACGAGACCCATGCTCCCGTCACCAACATGGGTCCAATGCGACCGATGTGCTTGCCGTGTGCGCCGAAGCGCGTGAGCACGCAATCATCGGTTGCCAACTGATCGCGGACGTCGACAGTCCACGGGCTGAAGACCGTGCGCAGTCGCCGCAGCGCATGGCGCAACCCGCGCGGACCTGGTGCCAGGGGCTCGATGATCGATTGGTGCAGCAGGTGCGCGCGGCTAAACCACGCCTCGAGCGGAGCATCGTCTTCTCTCTCCAACAGCGACTCGAGCCAGCGCCGGTGTGCGGCTTTTCTTTCTTCAGGCTTCATATGCCCAATGCTCTTGCAAGTCGTGCTCACGATCGAGGGCACGGAAGCGCTTCACCACCTGGACTGCGGCCGATGCTGCTGCGACGGCGAGCCGATCGGAGTCCTTTTGAGGCGGCATCGCCCACAACGCAGTCGCCAATGCATGGGCGGCGGCGACCCCGTTGCGGCAATGCTCGTCCTCGTGAACTGAGAGCGCATGCTGCAAACGTCGCCAGCACTCCAACACCGAGCTTTCTAGCCCGAGAGGCGGTCGCCATACGGGCAACTTGGTGATCACCGTCAGCTCCACGACTACATCGATGATGGCGTGGCCCCAGGTGCTGGTGGCATCACGGAACGACCACGTGAGTCGCCACTCGGTACATGCAGCCACGCGCCGCCCATCACGTTTGGGCCCAAGCAACGCCATCGACTCGAGCCATTGCGGAATATCGGCGCCAACGATCAAGTATGGCCACTCGACGAAAGTGAGGCACAACCCGGCCGCCGGCCGCTCCCGTCGCACTCGCCGGCGAGGCTTGGCAACGCTCGGTACCATCAGCAGTTGATGTTCACCGGTGCACCTTTGATGGCGCAGGTGCCCGTTGCCGTGATGTCGATGCTGGGTGAAGTGATCGTGATGTTCCCCGGAGTCATCTCGATGGTGCTGCCGCCACAACTCAGCTTGATGCCGGAACCGGCGATGATCTCCACAGCATCTTTGACGTCGAATTTCGATCCGTCGACAGCCTTCGCGCTCGGGGCGTCGCCCTTGGCGTCGTCGTATTTGGAGAACGCGACCGTGGCCTTCGCAAAGCCAGGCGGCGCTGCACCTCCGCCATCCACGCTGCCCCCACGAGCACCGAGCATGCCGTCGAGGAACATTCGTACCAGATCCATCGTGTCCCTTGCACGTTGGGTTCGGCCGAGCGTGTCCTCCATGTCGGCACGCACAAGCGCCTGGAGAGGCTCGAGCACCGCAACCGGTGTGGTGCTCTCGTGGATGCGCCGAATGGCATCCTGCTCAAGTTGCTCGACGCGCCGAGTGAGATCGGCGGCGCTGGTGATCGTTTCCAGCGGCAAGGCTGCGACGGTGCCGGCGAGATACCCAATTCGAATATCGTCGAGGGCCGACAGCAGTCGATTGGCATCGGTGTCGACGAGCCGTTGCGCTTCTCGCAATTCCGTCATCTGTCGCATCAGAATCCGAGCCGCGCGTTGATGATCACCGCTCAACTCTTCTCCGATCGACAATATCTTCGCGTCACGCGAGCGTTCCGCTTCGACGGCGAGGGCAGCTAGCGTTGCTCGCTGCTCCTTCGCCTCGACGAGACCGACGGATACTTCTTTCATGCGTTCGGCCGCCTCGCGCACGCGCGGATTCGCCGCGGCTCCGCCACCCACGCGAATCACCTGGCTGCCCGCAATGTCGATGACCAGGTTGCCCGAGATCAGCACCGTCTCGTTGCCAGCCACCATCCGCACGTTGTCACCGCCAACGTCCACCACGCGATCGCTCGCTACGGTGATCGACAGGACACCGCGAACCGTTTGGCTGCGATCGTTCTCGATGAGCTCGTCCAAATCGCGCTGCGCGTGAACGTAGATTTGCTCGGCGTTCGCGGCGTCCTCGAAGATGAGCTCGTTGCAGCCGGCGCCGCCGGGAGTGCTTCGCGTGCGAAAGCCGCTCGAGGTCTTTTCGTCGGGCAGCTTGAACGGCGGCGGATTGGCCCCGTTGTAGTGGCAGCCCAACACCGTGGGCCGATCCGTGTCACCACCCACGAAGCCGACCAAGACCTCCATACCGATGCGCGGCAGGAACTGTGTGCCCCATGCAGCTCCCGCCCACGCCTGTAGCGGTCGTACCCAGCAGGAGCTGTGCTCATTGCGACGCCCCTGTCGATCCCATCGAAACTGCACTTTGATTCGGCCGAGCTCGTCGGTGTAGATTTCTTCTCCGGCCGGCCCCACCACGGTCGCTGTTTCGACGACCTGCCGCAGGGCGCGGCGACGCCGGCGCGGTCGAAACGGGACCGCTACGGGGAGGCAGACGAACTCGTTTTCGTATATGCGGTCGCCAGCCTCCACGTCCTGCTCAGGCAGCGGCTGCTGCCCGCGATGACGTACTTCGACTACAGCATGACGACTGGGTTGATGTCCGGTACTGGTGTCAAGCAGATCGAACCAGCGGCCCGGCTCCAAGCGCCGACAGTTGCTCTTTCCTTCCGCAGTCAGGACGCCTCTCCGCTGCTCCTCGAGCCGCAGCTCGGCGACATGGGCGGGGACGATCGTCGGTTCGAGAACGCGGTCATGTTGATAGCTCTCGAGCTCGACAGGCTGTTCGCGCTGCTCGGCATTCGCAACAGCGGAAGGTACGAAGGCAGGCCGGCAATAGTCGTAGCCGAGCACGCGCACTCGTCCTGTTTGAACGGTGCGGGCCAGCTCGAATTGCTGGACGCACTCGCCAAGAACGAGCGCGCCGGCGTCGCTCCGCGGCAGCGTCGTCGAACCGGGCATCTCCTGGTAGTGGATGGCCGCGTCACAAAACACTACTTGCTCTTGCTCTTCGCCCGATGACAGCCCGGCGTCGTTCGACGGTGGTGGCTGATGGAAGCGAAAGAACAGCCCCTCCTCAGCGAGCAGCCGCGTGATGAACGCGAAGTCGGTCTCTTGGTATTGCACACAATATTCTCGGGGAGCGTACGCGCGAGTCGTCTGCCAGCGATGAGGCACATCGGCACCGTCGAGTACGACCGCTACGATCTGGGGGACGGTCTTGTGCTGAAAGACGCGACTGTCCATGCGGCGTTTCAACAACCACAGGCGCGGGACCAACTTCGCCCGGATGAAAGGGACGCCGCGCGGCGCACCGAGTGCGGCCACCAACGCCAACACGCCGTGAACGCAGCGCGGAGACTCATCGCCTGACGACAGTGCAAGCCAGGCGCTCTTCCCCACCAGGTCATCGAGCTGCGGCTCGAATACGCGACACGCAAAGGTGATGTCGAAGGAATAGGTCTGCGACAACGCTTCGCGCCCGCTGATCTTCACGACATGAAAGTCGTTACAAGGATGGCCGCTCGAGGTGAACCGAAAGGGCGTATGAAGATCGGAGCGGCTCATGGATCGACCGGGTCTTTATCACAGCGGGATATGATTCAAAGCCCTTGGTGATTCATTTGGTGACTCATTGAATTCTTGGGATTACACGGCCCGCACCGACTTTGAATCCTCTGATCGTGGTTCGAATCCACGCACCGGAACCAGCAGCGCTGCTCGCGACGTAGCCGAGGCTGGCTCGTCACTAGCGTTGCTGAGCGCCTCGTTGCATTTGCATCGAGGACCTCGAAGCATCAGCGCGTCCGAGGTCGCATTCCCATTTTCAAGCCCGCGGCGTTAGCCTCGCGCCGTGTCGAACGAGACGGACGCCAGTCGCGCGGAAGAGAGCGCGTTCGTGGCGCGCCTCGTCGCCCGTGACGAGTCCGCGTACAACGAGCTGTTCGAGCTCTACGAGCGGCGCGTGTTCGGACTCGTGTTTCGAATGCTGGGCAAGCGCAGCGATGCCGAGGAGATCACGCAAGACGTGTTTGTGCAGGTATTTCGGGCGATCGAGAGTTTTCGAGGCGACTCAAAGCTCTCGACGTGGCTCTTTCGCATCGCGGTGAATCTGAGCAAGAACCGCATGAAGTCCAACGCCCGGCGCGGCGCGGGACGAGAGCTGGAGCTCGACGATGTCGCGGAGCGCAACGCATTCAGCGCGGCCGTGGGTGTGAGCGTCGGCAGGGTGCGTCGACCCGACGAGACGGTCGAGACCGAGCAGCTCGAGGCGCTCGTCCGCCGCGCGATCCTGGAGCTCGAGCCGGAGCATCGCCAGCTCGTCATCCTGCGCGACGTCGAGGATTTGTCCTACGAGGAGATCGCGGACGTGACGGGACTCGCGCTCGGGACGGTGAAGAGCCGTATTCACCGTGGCCGCGCGCAGCTACGCGAGCACGTCGAGCGCATGATGACCGCGCGCAAGAGGAGGCCGACCGAATGAGCGAACCCGATGAAGAACGAGACGCGCTCCGTGCCGAGGATGAGGCAGACGCGAGCCGTGCCGATGACGAGCCGCTCGACGACATCGATGTGCGCTCACTCTTGCGGCGCGCGCTCGACTCCGACGTGAAGCACGCGCCACCGAAGGGCGTGGTTCGCAAGGTACAGGAGCGGCTTCGTGCCGAGACGCGCGGCCGGTACTTCGCCGACGGTTGGGGCACCTCGTCAGCTCCGCGGGAGACCTACCTCGCGACGAGCCTCATCATGCTGGTGTTGCTCGCCCTCACTTGGTGGCTGCTCGGTCCTTACGACCTTCACTGAAATCGCGCCAGCTTCAGTTCGGGCGTGTCTCGGTCCCTACGACCTTCACGGACACTGACTTCAGTTCGGGCGTGTCTCGTCCGCGAGCGTCGCGTCGCCGCCCGGGCCCAGGTCGACGGGGCCGGCCGTGGGCGTCGATGCCGTGGCGCCATCGCTCTCGCCGCGGGCCGTCCACCGAACCAAGAGGGCGGTGATGTTGTCCGGGCCGCCATTGGCATTGGCGCGCTCGATGAGCCGCGTCGCGAGCGCCTTGAGATCGCTCGTCGAAGCGAGGATCTCTGCGAGCTCTGCGTCGGAGACCGGACCCGCGAGACCGTCGGAGCACAGGAGAAAAATATCGCCGTCCTCGGGCGCCTCGAAGCGCGTGTCGACCTTCACCGTGTCCTTCATACCGAGCGCGCGCACGATCACGTTCTTGTGCGGGAAGCTCTCGATCTCTTCCGCGGTGAGGCGCTTCATTTTGATGTAGTCGTTGAGGAGCGAGTGGTCTTCCGTCATGGGCTCGAGCACGCCATTTCGATATCGGTAGCAGCGGCTGTCGCCGACATGCGCGATGTAGACGCCCTCGTCCGCGACGAAGAGGCCAACGAAGGTCGTGCCCATTCCGCGCTTTTTGCCGTCGCGCTGCGCCGTCTGGTAGATGCGGAGGTTCGCGAGCTTGACGCTCGTGATGACGCGATTTTCTTCGTAGCCGCGCGTGCGGTCGAGCTTGTACGGCCAAGTGCGATCGGGGTCGTCGGTCGTGGCCTCGAGGAACTCTTTGATCGTGTCGATCGAGAGCTTGGAAGCAACTTCGCCCGAGGCGTGTCCACCCATCCCGTCGCAGACGAGGAAGACCCCGTGGTCGTCGAGCAGCTCGAAGTTGTCCTCGTTGTGGTTGCGCTTTCGCCCGACGTTGGTCTCGCCGGCCGCATCGATTCTTGCTTTGCCTGTCACGGGTCACTTTCTCGCTGAGGTGCCGGGATGCTACGCCGAGCGATTCGCCGGGACTATCGGGATTTGTCGTTTCCGCCTGCGCGGCACTCGTGCATGAAGGGCGTCATGATGGCGGTCGCTGATCCAGGCTTCGTCGCTGCCCCGAATCCATCGAAACGAGGCGTCACTCGACGTACTCCTGCGTGCGTGCCGCGAAGTGCGCGCGCCTTCACGGGCAGGGGCGGCTCGTGTCGCGGTGGCGCGAGCGGGGGGCGGACGTGAGCGGCATTCTCCTCGTCGTGGGCGCCGGGACGATGGGCCGCGGGATCGCGCAGGTCGCGGCGCAGGCGGGCTTCGTCGCGCGCGTGTGTGACGTGGAGCTCGCGGCTGCGAAGGGGGCCATCGGCAGCATCGCCGAGTCCTTGGCGCGCCGGCTCGCGCAAGGCAAGACCACCGCCGAAGAGCGGGATGGTGTGATGGCGCGGCTCGAGGCGCACGCCGATCTGGCCGTCGCGGCGCGCGGGATCGACGTGGTGGTGGAGGCCGTGCCGGAGACGATGGACCTGAAGGTCGCGGTTCTTGCCGCGGTGCGCGATGCGGCGCCGGGCCACGCACTGCTCGGCTCAAACACTTCGAGCCTGTCGATCACCGAGCTGGGGCGTCGGCTCGACTGCGGCGAGCGCACCGTCGGCATGCATTTTTTCAACCCACCGCCGGCGATGCAGCTGCTCGAGCTCGTCCGCGGCTTGCATACCAGCGCAGCGACGTTGGCGCGCGCCGAGACGCTCGCACGCGAGCTAGGAAAGACCGCGATCATCGTCAACGACACGCCCGGGTTTGCTACCAGCCGGCTCGGCGTCGCCATCGGTGCGGAGGCGATCCGCATGCTCGAGTCGGGCGTCGCGTCCGTGGGCGACATCGACCGCGCGATGGAGCTTGGCTATCGCCACCCGATGGGTCCGCTCAAGCTCGGCGATCTGGTTGGGCTCGACGTGCGGCTCGCGATCCTCGAGCATTTGCATCGCGAGATCGGCGAGCAGTTTCGACCGCCGCAGCTGTTGCGCCAGCTTGTGCGCGCCGGCTGGCTCGGCAAGAAGAGCGGTCTTGGGTTCTACGATTGGACCCAGGGTGAGCCGGTCCCGCGCAGCTTCTCGGGCGCGTGATTTGCCAGGTTTCCGGGCGTGTCGCTTCGTCGCGGCGATCGCGGACCGGGGATGGGTGTAGGCTTCGCCGATGCGAATGGCGAGGCTCGGTGCAAGCTTGGCAGTGGCGCTTCTGTCGCTGTGCGCGGTCTTCGAAGCGGCCGCAGGAGAGGCGTCAGAGCGTGGCGGGAAGGCCGCGAAACCCGGAACGAGTGAGGGCGGCGCTGTCCTCAGCGATCCTGAAAACGTCAAGGGCGTGAGCGACTTCGAGGCGAAGCTCGCCGAGGGGCGCCAAGCCTTCGCGAAGAAAGAGCTCGCACGGGCTCGGGCCGCGTTTGACGAGGCCATCGTGATGAAGCCCGAAGAGGCGCGCGGCTATCATTTATTGGCTCAGACCCAGCTCGAAAAGGGCGAGCGGGATGCGGCGCTCGCGACGGTCGACAAGGGCCTCGCGAAGACCGCGGCCGACGACGTAGCGGCGAAGCTCCTCGCGTTGCGGGCCGAGCTGCTCGAGCATCAAGCATCGGTGCAGGGCGCTAGCGCGACGGGCGGAAGCGCGACCGAGACAGCCGACATTGCCGAAGCTCGCAAGGGCGCGTGGGAGAAGGCGAGCATCGCATATGGCGCATACCAAGTGTTCCTCGCAGCGCACGCGCGCGTGCCCGATCATCAAGCGACGGCAGCGGAACGAAAAAAGCAGATCGCGGCGCGAAAGCAGCGCGAGACGCAGTACGCCGTCGTCAAGAGCAAGCGCGAAAACAGCTAGCGGCGCGCTAGCAGCGGAAGAGCCGGGCTAGCTGCTTGCCGGTGTGCGAGCCGGGGCTCTTCGCGATTTGTTCCGGCGTCCCCACGGCGACGATTTGCCCGCCACCGGGACCGCCCTCGGGTCCGAGATCGATGACGTGGTCCGCGCACTTGATGACGTCGAGGTTGTGTTCGATGACGAGCACGGTGTTGCCGGCAACGACGAGGCTCTCGAGCACGCTGAGCAGCTTCTTCACGTCGTCGAAGTGCAGCCCCGTCGTCGGCTCGTCTAGAACGTAGAGCGTTCTGCCGGTAGCGCGACGGGACAGCTCGCGCGCAAGCTTGATGCGTTGCGCTTCGCCTCCGGACAAGGTTGGCGAGGGCTGGCCGAGACTCAGGTAATCGACGCCGACCTCCCCGAGCAGCGCGAGTGGACCCGCGATGTCGGAGTGCGCGGCGAAGAGGTCACGCGCCTCCGCCACGGTGAGCTCGAGGACATCGGCCACGGACTTTCCGCGGTAGCGCACGCTCAGCGTCGCCTCGTTGAAGCGCCGACCGCGGCAGCTCTCGCAGCGCACGTACACGTCCGAGAGAAAATGCATCTCGACGCGCCGCACGCCGTCGCCCTCGCAGGTCTCGCAGCGACCGCCCTTGACGTTGAAGGAGAATCGCCCCGGCTCGTAGCCGCGCGCGCGTGATTCAGGAAGTGCCGCAAAAAGGCTGCGAATCGAGTCAAATACCTTCAGGTACGTGGCCGGGTTGCTGCGCGGCGTGCGGCCGATCGGTTGTTGATCGACCGCGATGACCTTGTCGAGCTGCTCGAGGCCGAGGAGCCGATCGTGTCGGCCGACGCGCGCCTCCGAGCCGTTCAACCTGCGCTGTGCTGCCGGGACCACGATGTCGTTGACGAGCGTTGACTTGCCTGCGCCCGACACGCCCGTCACGACGGTGAAGGTGCCGAGCGGGATGGTCACGTCGATGTTGCGGAGGTTGTTCTCGCTCGCGCCTTCGACGCGGATGGAGGCTCGGTTCGTGCGGCGCTGAGCGGGCACTTCGATCCGAAGGCTTCCATTGAGGTAAGCCCCCGTGAGCGACGCGGGCGCATTTGCGATCTCCGCGGGCGTGCCCGCTGCGATCACGCGACCGCCGTCTTTTCCGGCACCGGGACCGAAGTCGATCACGTGATCGGCCGCGCGGATCGTGTCGGCGTCGTGCTCGACAACGATGACCGTGTTGCCGATGTCACGCAGGCGCTGAAGCGTGGCGAGCAGCCGATCATTGTCGCGTTGGTGCAGCCCGATCGAAGGTTCGTCCAGCACATAGACGACCCCGGTGAGCTCGGAACCGACCTGGCTCGCGAGGCGGATCCGCTGCGACTCGCCGCCCGACAGGGTTGGGCCGGCGCGGTCGAGCGAAAGGTAACCGAGGCCGACGGCGAGGAGAAACTCGAGCCGACTCGCGATCTCTTTCTTCACCTCCTGGGCGATCGCCGCGGATGCCCCGGTGAGCTCGAGCGTCGCAAAGAATTGTTGCGCGTCCGATACCGTCAGCGCGGAGAGTTCTACGATCGAGCGACCGCTGATCGTGACGGCCCGACTCTCGGGACGGAGCCGCGTCCCATCGCACGCCGAGCAGCGCGCATCGCCGAGGTATTTCGCATAGACCTGCCGGCGTGATTCGCTTTCGGTGCTGCGGAAGCGCCGCATGAGCTGGTGGGTGACGCCCTCCCACTTGAGATCGAACGAGCCGCTGCCGGTCTTGCCCTTCCACACGACCTTGAGGCTGCGATCTCCCGTGCCGTAGAGCACCGCGTCGCGCTGCCGTTTCGGGAGTTTTCGCCACGGCTTGTTCGGGTCGATTTCGAGCAGCTCGACGATCTGTCCGCGAAAATCGTGAGCCCACCCGCGCTTCTCGGAGACGTCCTTTCCCCACGGGACTACGGCGCCCTCGTCGAGGCTGAGCGACTCGTCCGCTACCACGCGCGTCACGTCGATTTCGACCCGCGAGCCGAGGCCGTTGCAGCCTTCGCACATGCCCTGCGGACTGTTGAAGGAGAAGGACTGCGGGCTCGGCTCTGGAAAAGAAATCTCGCAGCTCGCGCACGCCATCTTCTGCGAGTAGATGCGATCGGGCTCCCCGCGCGAGGCGGCGCGAATCACGCCGGCGCCCTCGAGAAGCGCGCGCTCGACGGACTCCGTTAGCCGCGAAAGCTCGCCTTTGGTGCAATGGACGCGATCGACGACGACGTCCACCGTGTGTTTCTTTCGCTTGTCGAGAGCGAGGACTTCTTCGCTGCGGACGATCTCTCCGTCGATCCGAAGTCGTACGTGACCCGCGTGCCGTGCATCTTCGAGAAGTTCTCGCTGCTCGCCCTTCCTGTTGTCGAGCAGGCGAGCGAGGAGCATGACAGGCTCGCGGCTCCCGCCCTCCGTGCGCGCTGCCCGAAGGATCAGATCATGGGCGATCTGTTCGGCCGACTGACCTGCTACCCCACGGCCGCAAAGGTGACAGCTTTGCTCACCGATGCGCGCGAAGAGCACGCGCAGATAGTCGAGGATTTCGGTGATCGTGCCGACGGTGGAGCGTGGGTTGTTGCCGGCGGTACGCTGCTCGATCGCGATCGTCGGTGCGAGGCCGACGATGGTGTCGTACCTGGGCTTGTCGAGTCGGTCGAGGAACTGCCGCGCGTATGTCGATAGCGACTCGACGTAGCGGCGCTGTCCTTCGGCGTAGAGCGTGTCGAACGCGAGACTCGATTTCCCCGACCCGGAAACGCCCGTCAAGACGACGAGCTGCTTCTTCGGGATCGCAACATCGACGTTGCGAAGATTGTGCTCGCGGGCGCCGCGAATGACGATGTGATCGAGTTCGCGCGCGGGATGCACCTGGCTACCGCGCGGGGTCAATCGCCCTTCTTGAAGAGCCGCCCGAAGAGATTGCCCGGTTGGTCTTTGCCGCGGCGCTTGTCGTAAAGGCGTACTTCCCGCGCGGCGTCGATGTTGCGTGGGTTGAGCTCTATCGTCTTTCGGTAGTCGCGGAAGGCCTTGTCGTGATTGCCCGAGCGCTTGTGGAGCTCCGCGCGGTAAAAGAAGGCCCGTTCATAGGCCTGCGAGCTCGCGATGGCCCGGTCGAGCATCGCAAGCTGGGCACTTAGAAGCGTGTTCGTCTGCCCCTCCGCGAGCACGGGAGACTCGATTCGCTGTGCCTGGATCCAAGCCAAGAGCGCGAGGTACTCCGGTTGCGGATCGGCATCGACCGCCTGTGCCATCATCGTCTCTGCTTGGTGCGCTAGGCCCTTCTTGAAGAGCACCTCGGCCTTTTGAAAGAGAATCGCGGAGTCGACCGCACGATGGAGCACGTCGCGCTCTTTGGCCGCGCCGCCGCTGAGCTGGAGGGTCTCGACGTAGGCCTGCCGGAGGTGCGGGCTCGAGAGCGTTTGAAACGCTTCGGTGAGACGCGCGAAGATCTTCGCCACCTTCGGTCGAAGATCGTGAAGGCTCGGGTCCAAGCGATCGGGGTGCCACACCTTGGCCTGCGCAAAGTAGATCCCCTGGATGGCGTTGACGGGTGTTTGGGGATCGATGCCCAGCAATTGAAAGTGCGTGAGCTGTTCGAACTCGAGGAGCCGCGCTTCGATTTCTTCCCGAAATTTCGGAGCCTGCGCGGCGCGCAGGGAGGGCGGCGCTTGCGCGTCGAGCGGTAGCGGGTTGATGAGCGGTGGCGAATTGGCTGGCTGAGCCGCCCGCGCTGGTGCTTGAGGCGGCCGGCGCGGCGGGGCAGGTGCAGCCGGCGGTGCGACGGGAGTGCTCGGGATCAGCGGAGTCACCGCAGCGGGCGCAGAGGGCGCAGCGGTTGGCAGATGCGGCGACGACATCGTGCGTGGAGTTGGCGTAGCGGGCGGGACGCGCAGAGGCGGCGGCATGATCGGAGCCGGCGGCATGATCGGAGCCGGCAGCACTTGCGGCGGCAGGTGCGGCGACGACATCGTGCGTGGAGTTGGCGTAGCGGGCGGGACGCGCAGAGGCGGCGGCATGATCGGAGCCGGCGGCATGATTGGAGGGGGTGGCAGCCGCGGCGGCGCCTGGGCCTTCGAAATCTTCGGTGCGCGCCGGCTCGGCATTTCAAGGCGTGCTGGGGGTGTCTTCGCGGCACATCCGCTCGGCATTTGCGCCTGCGCGTCGAGGTAGATGACGCGAAGGATCACGAGCGCGTAGACGAGCTGTTTGATCGGCTCTGCGGGCGCGCTGGCCGCTCTGAGCAAAGCAGGCAGGCTGAGTGCGTCGTCGCGAATCGTCTCGAACAGCGCGCGCTCATCCGGTTCTAGCCCGAGGCGGTCGAGCTCGGTCGCGGGATGGATGCCGAGGGGGGCGTCGCCGAGCTGCGCCAGCGTCTGTTCTCGAATGGCGCTCGTGCCAATGCGTCGCGAGCCGCTCACGACCAGCGCGACCGGATCCACAGGTAGGAGGTCGGTGCCGCCGTATTCGTCGAGCAGGTTCTCCCCTGTGTAAAACGCGTAGTGCGTATCGAGGGGAAGACCGACCATATGCTCGATTTTGCGGACGATCTGCCACCGCAGCGCCGCCTGCAGTACCTCATCGGTGAGGATCCCATGCTTGACGAGAAGCGCGCCGTGAAGCTGCCCGGCATCCATTCCGGCCTTCAGCGTTTGCTCTCCTGTGGCGGTGTTGAACGCGCCCATCTCGACGAGCACCTCGCCGAGCGGGCTGGAGATTTGGGACATGCGAACCTTCGCTGGAGCGCCGCGATCGAAATAGATGAGGTTGTGGTGCCCATCGGTCGGGAGCAGAACCATGGTCCCGGTCAGTCCCTGATCGAGCGCGTAGACGAGCAGGTGCAGAAGCGGCGTACGGTCGAGCGTGCCGTTGGCGACGGGTTTGAGCGAGCGTGTGCGGAGGCGAAACCACTCGACCGTGCTCTCTTTGTCGTGGGGCGCGCGCGGCTGGGAATTTGCGCTGGCGGCGCCGCCGGTTTGCGGCTCTGAGGCGTACCCCTTCTGGCTGGAAACCGACGCAAGGATCGCCAGAGCACGGGCGGATGCGCGGTCGCCGGACTCATTCGCGTCGATCCGTTCGAAGACTTGCTCCGGCTCGGCACTGTCCGCTTCGCCGTCGGAAGAGTCGTCGTCCGCGATGGGTGCGGATGGCTGGTACGCCGCGTTGAAGCGCTGGTCGAACGAGTCCGGCGCCGGAGTGCTCGGAGTCTTGGGCACGGCGCCCGGCGAGGGGATGCGATCGCTTGAGATGCGCTGTGGCGGCACCCCGGGAGTCGGGATGCGGTCGGCTGAGATCCGTGGTGGGGAGTTCGGGCGTGCCTCGTCGCCGTAGACGCTCTGCGAGCTCACGTGCCTTCCAGACTGGTGGCGAATCGCAGCGACGCCCGCGCCTCGCTCGCCGAGAGATGCCACGCGCGTGATGCGAATGCCGTGCGCATCCGCGGCCTCGAGATCGAGGGGCTGGGCGTCGGCGACTCGACCACCGTGCACGTCCACGATCAGGCGGACGACCGGGAACATGAATCGACGCGGGTCCGTTGGCGTGGTGAGGACGATCGCCGTGTGCCCCGTGGACAGTTCGAGAAGGGTCCCCGTCGGGAAAATTCCGAGCGCCATCATCAACAAGCGGACCGTGGTCTCGTCTGCCTGTTCGCGTACGCCCGCGAGGCAACCAAGCACCGCGTCATCGGCAGTGCGCGCAGCGTCCGGATCCGCCAAGAGCTCGACGAAGAGCCGCGCGACCGCGACGATGCGTGCCTCGAGTGATGGCGCGTGCGCACCGCCGTAGGGCCGCGGCACGCTCTCGCGATAGTTGAGGCACAGCGCCTCATACACGAGCACCGAACTCACGATCGCGCCGTCGGTCACGCCGCCCAGCGCGATCGTGACGACCGTGGTTGCAGCGGGAAGCTCGCGCTCTTGATCGACGCTGATGCGCGGCAGCATCGCCCCGACGCGTCCCTCGCCGACTGGTCCGCCGCCCGCTAGCCGCGGCAGGCCTACGTCGTAGAGGAGCGCGGCCATGGCAGCGCGCGAGAGCGTTCTTGGCTCATCGGTGATCTGGCGCAACATCGCGAGTGCGATGAGGGCCGCGTTCACCGCCCGCCCGCCGTGGTCGTGGCGCACGTTGTAGAGCGCCGTGCTGGCGAGGAATGCAGGCGACTGTGTCTCGCTCACGTCTACGAGCTGCTCGGCGACACGGCGCACATGCGACGGAAACGAATAGTCGCCCGCTTGAACCTGCTCGAGGAAGCGGCGCACCACGACGACCGCGGTGCAGTAGTCGCGTACGAGAATGTCCTTCGGGGCGAGCTGTCCGTCGTCCGCGCGGCGGCGTCCGGGCGGCTTGCCTTTCTTGAGGCGAATGCGAGAAAAGCGGACCGTCTGCGGTGGTGGTCCCGTTCGCCGCAATGCATCACCAAGCACCGCCTGAAATGCCTTGAGCTCCTCGAGCGTGACGTCGAAGCCGATGGCCATCTCGTCGATGCCGAAGCGCCGCAGCACCTCGCCGACCTCGAGCGCGGACTCGTAGATGTTGCGTCCC
>SHZB01000096.1 GCA_009692485.1 Myxococcales bacterium | reverse complement strand
TGTCGAGATGACCGCGACCGGCGACGAAGTGAGCCTGCGACTCATCGTCGAAGAACGCCCAAGCATCAAGGAGCTCATCTTTCGGGGCAACGTCGTCATCAATGCAGAAGACCTCGCCGACCTCGCCAAGATCGAGCTCAAGACCGGGACGATCTTCAAGCATGCGGATGCCCGACGGGTGATTCAGAAGCTCCGCGACAAATACGCGGAGGACAGCTACTTCCTCGCCGAAGTCACGTTCGAGACCGCGCCGCAGAAGGACAACCAGGTCAACGTCATCTTCAAGGTACGCGAGCACGAGAAGGTCACCGTGCGGCGCGTCACGCTCATCGGCAATGACACGATCCCGGCTAGCGAGCTGCTCGAGCTGATGGCCACCGGGCGTCCGGGCCTCTTGTCGTACGGCTCCGGCGGCCCATTCCGGCAAGACATGTTCGAGCGCGACGTCCTCGTCTTGCAGTCTCACTACTACGACCTCGGCTTTCTCTCGGTCGAAGTCGCCGCGCCGCGCGTGATGCTGACGCCCGACCGCTCAGGCATCGACATCGTCGTGCCGATCGACGAGGGCCCGCGTTACAAGCTTCGCCGGCTCGAGGTGCTCGAGGTCGATCAGGACGGCAAGGTCGTCGAGCCTTTGCTCGGCAAGAAAAAGCTCTACGACATGATTCGCGCGCGGCCCGGCGAATTCTTCAATCGCGCGGAGCTCGTCAAGGACATCGCCGACATCCAAACGATCTACCGCAATCGCGGATACGCCTTCGTCGATGCCGCGCCCCACCCGCAGCTCTATCCGGACAAGCAGCTCACCGACATCACCGTGCGCATCAAGCGCGGGTCGCAAGCGAGGTTCGGCCGCATCGAGGTCAAGGGCAATACCAAGACCCGCGACAAGGTGATCCGGCGCGAGCTGGAGATCGCCGAGGGCGAGCTGTTCAGTGAGTCGGGCCTCGAGCGGTCGCGCGAGCGCATCACCAGGCTCGGCTACTTCGAGCGCGTCGATGTGAACACCGAGGCCGCGACCGAGCCCGGCGTCCTTCACGTCAACGTGGAGGTGACCGAGCGACCCACCGGAACATTTCAAGTCGGCGCGGGATTCTCGTCAGTCGAGAGCTTCATCGCGACCGCTCAAGTGCAACAAGCCAACCTCTTTGGGCGCGGCCACTCGCTCGCGTTGATGGCGCAGCTCTCGGGACTTCGCCGCCTCTTCGACGTGCGCTTCGTCGAGCCGTATCTCTTGGACACGCGGCTGTCCGCGACGGTGAACGCCTTCGAGCAAGAGCGGCTCTACGACGATTTTTCGCTGAACTCGCGCGGCGGCTCACTCACGCTCGGCTTTCCGCTCGTCGATCCAGAGCTCAGCTTCTCGCTCACGTACACGCTCAAGGACGACATCGTCGACAACCGCACGAGCTCGAGCTTCTTTGGCACGGCGAGCGCGGTCAGCGTATTTCAGCGCCTGCCGCTCGCGAACCTGTTTGCCGATGGGGTCAGCTCTTCGTTCCGCCCGGCGCTCACCTTCGACACGCGCAATAACCGGCTCTTTCCGACGAAGGGCGTCTTTCTCCAAGGCTCGTCGGAGTTCGCGCTCGCGGCGCTTGGTAGCGACAACGAGTACATCCGTCACCGCCTCACCGGCCGCTTCTATTACCCCATCACGTCGAAGCTCGTGTTCAAGATCAACACCGAGCTTGGCCTCGTGACGAGCCCAGATGGGCAAGGCGTGCCGCTCTTTGCGCGGACCTTCCTCGGTGGCATCTTCGACCTCCGCGGCTTTCGACTTCGCACGGTGGGCCCGCGGCTTCCGCTCAAGACCAACCTCGACGAGAACGCCTCCTTCTTCTCGAACGGCGCGGTCATCGGCGGCAACCTGAGCTACTTCCAAAACCTCGAGATCGAGATGCCTATTCTCGAGGCCGTGAATCTCTCCGGGGTCGCGTTCACCGACCTCGGCAATTCGTGGAACCTCGAGTCCAAGTACTGCCTCGCGTCGCCGGCAGCCGATTTCAAAGTGTCCGACCCATGCTTCGACGCGGGCGACATTTTCAACGTGAGGACCTCTTGGGGCTTTGGCCTGCGGTGGTTCTCGCCCCTCGGTCCGCTCCGATTCGAGTGGGGCTTTCCCTTCAAGCCGCTGCCCTTCGAGGAAGCCAGCGTCTTCGAGTTCACGATCGGAAACTTCTTCTGAGCGCCCGCGAGGCGACCGGCCCACGCTGAGCCGCGCCCTCGAGCGATCTCGCCACGAGCACCGCCACCATGACCGAGCCCGACAACGGCACCATCTCGCAGAAAGTCCCCGTCACGATCGAGGACGAGCTGCGCACGAGCTACCTCGATTACGCGATGAGCGTCATCGTCGGGCGCGCCATCCCGGACGTGCGCGATGGTTTGAAGCCCGTGCACCGGCGCATTCTCTATTCGATGTGGGAACAGGGCATCACGGCTCAGGGCGCCCACAAGAAATGTGCGCGCGTGGTCGGCGACGTGCTCGGCAAGTACCACCCGCACGGCGACGCCGCGGTCTACGACGCGCTCGTTCGCATGGCGCAAGATTTCAGTCTGCGTTTGCCGCTGGTCGATGGGCAGGGAAACTACGGCTCGATCGACGGCGATTCGGCGGCGGCGATGCGATACACGGAGTGTCGCCTCTCGCCGGCCGCGGGCGAGCTGCTCACCGACCTCGACAAAGAGACCGTCGATTTCGTCGCGAACTACGACGACAGCGAGCGCGAGCCGAGCGTCTTGCCGGCGAAGTTTCCGCAGCTTCTGGTCAATGGCACCAACGGCATCGCGGTCGGTATGGCCACCAACATGCCTCCCCACAACCTGGGCGAGGTCATCCTTGCCACCATCGCGCTGATCGAAGATCCCGATCTCACGATCGAGGAGCTCTGCAAGCTCATTCCGGGCCCGGACTTTCCAACCGGAGGCCAGATTTACGGGCGATCCGGGATCCAGCAGGCGTATCTCACCGGCCGCGGAAAGGTCGTGATGCGCGGGCACATGAGCGTGGAGCACGTGCCAGGCTCGGACTCGAAGGAGCAAATCGTCATCACCGAGATCCCGTATCAGGTCAACAAGGCGATGCTCTGTGTTCGCATCGCGGAGCTCGTGAAAGAGAAGCGGCTCGAGGGCGTGTCCGACGTGCGCGACGAGAGCAACCGCGACGGCATTCGCGTCGTCGTCGAGCTGAAGAAGGACGTCTTTCCGCAGGTGGTGCAAAACCATCTGTTCCAGCTCACGCCGCTGCAATCGACCTTCGGCGTGATCAACCTCGCCATCTGCGACGGCAGGCCGCGCGTCCTCGATCTCAAGGAGCTGATCTCGTGTTTCATCGACCACCGGCGCGAGGTCGTGCGCCGCCGCTCGCGTTACGATCTCAAGCGCGCGGAAGAGCGCCGCGAGCTGGTCGAGGGTCTCGGCATGGCCACGACGGACATCGACCGCGTCGTCGATACGATCCGCAAATCGCGCGATCCGGACGAGGCTCGAATCCGCCTCATGCAGCTCTCGCTGCGCGGTCTCGAAGAATTCTTGCGGCGCGCCGAAGTGGGGGATGCAGAGCTTGCCCGAGCGGCCCAGCGTGGCGATTATTTTTTGAGCGAGCGACAGGCGAAGGCCATCCTCGACATGCGGCTCGCGCGCCTCACGGGTCTCGAGTGCGAAAAACTCGCGGCAGAATATCGCGAGCTCAGCGAACGCATCCGCTACCTCAGCGAGATCCTTGGCGATGAGAAAAAGCTGATGGAGCTCATCACCGGAGAGCTCCGCGAGATCCGCGACAAATTCGCGACGCCGCGCAAGACCCAGATCGTCGCCGCCGAGGCCGACATCCGGCTCGAGGACCTGATCCAGGAAGAAGACGTCGCGGTCGCGATCTCGCACGCCGGCTACATCAAGCGCACGCCCGTGAGCACCTACCGAGCGCAGCGCCGCGGAGGCAAGGGCCGCGCTGGGATGAGCGCGCGAGACGAGGACTGGGTCAAGGAGCTGTTCGTCGCGTCGACCCATTCGTTCGTCTTTTTCTTCAGTGACCGAGGCAAGGTCTACGTGAAGAAGGTCTACGAAATTCCGGAGGCGGCGGCGAACGCGCGTGGTCGGGCGATCGTGAATTTCGTGGGGCTCGAGGAGGGCGAGCGCGTCGCGGCGATCACCCCGGTCGAGAACTTCGAGAAGGGCACGCTCATCGTCACGTTGACGCGGCAGGGTCTCGTCAAGAAAACGGACGTGTCCGAGTACGTCAATTACCGCGAGACCGGCATCATCGGCGTGCGCATCGAGGCTGGCGACGAGCTGCTCGTGGCGACGGTGACGAAGGGCAACTGCGAGTTCCTCGTCGGGACCAAGTGCGGAATGGCCATTCGGTTCAACGAAGGCGAAGTCCGACCCACCGGGCGCGCCACGATGGGCGTGAAGGCGGTCGAGCTGAACGAGGGGGACGAGGTCGTCGGCATGGGCGTCTACGAAGCTGCCTCCGCGCGTGATCGCGTGCTCACGGTGTGCGAGCTCGGCTACGGAAAGCGGACGCCAATCGAAGAGTTTCGCCTTCAGGGGCGCGGCGGGAAGGGCGTGATCCTGATCGACGCGAGCGAGCGCAACGGCCCCGTCGTCGGCTTGGCGCTCGTTCATCCGAACGACCAGCTGCTCGTGATCACGGACCGCGGCCAGACGCTTCGCACAGCCATCACCGAGATCCGCGAGACGGGTCGCAACGCGCAGGGCGTCGGCATCATGAAGGTCAGCGAGGGCGAACGCATCGTGGCGATCGAGACCTTCGAGGACGACGGCGCCGACGAGGCCGAGTCGCGTTCCCCCGGGGCTTCGGAGCCGCCGCCACCGGACGGCGAGGATGGCGACACCGGTAGCGCGTGACGGGCGCGACGCCGGTCCGCTCACTTATTTGGCTCGGATCCGACGGCGCGAGTCGACAGAAAAGACAGCGCGTTCGTTGAGACTCGGGCATGATCCTCAGTGTGAGGATTTGTCCGGCGTGCTCCCGCGAGTACGGCGACGGCGTGGGCGCGTGCGTCGACGATGGCGCCACGCTCGTGCTGCTCGACACGGCCGCGAACGAGCGCGTGCAAGAGCTTGTTGGCCAGGTCGTCGACGGCCGGTACCGCATCGAGCGCATCGTCGGCCGCGGCGGGATGGGCACCGTGTACGCATGCCGACACGTCGTCGTCGGCAAGGCCTTCGCGATGAAAGTTCTGCGCGGCGGCATCGAACGCAGCGAAGAGATCCTGCAACGTTTCATTCGCGAAGCGCAAGCCGCCAACGCCATCAAGAGCCGTCACATCTGCGAGATGACGGACTTCGGCCAGCTCACGAACGGCGCGTTCTACATCGTGATGGAGCTGCTCGAAGGTGAGAGCCTCACGCGCGCCTTGCGTGAAAAGCACCTGACCCGGCGCGACATCAAGCACGTCTTCATCCAGATCGCAGAGACGCTGCAGAAGGCGCACGACGCGGGGATTGTCCATCGCGATCTGAAGCCCGACAACGTCGTCCTCGTTCGCGACGAAAGCGATCCCTTCTTCGTCAAGCTCGTCGACTTCGGGATCGCCAAGGTGCTCGAGACGAGGGCATCGAACCTGACGGACACCGGCGTCATCCTCGGCACGCCCTATTACATGTCGCCCGAGCAGGCGCGCGGCGACGCCATCGATCACCGCAGCGACATCTACTCCCTCGGGATCATGATGTACCGCGCGTTCACCGGAAAGCTCCCGTTCCTTGCGGATACGGCGATGGGCGTTCTGACTAGGCACCTCACGCAGACTCCGGAGCTGCCAAGCCGACTCGCCGACGTCGATCGCGCGACCGAGGAGATCATTCTCCGCTGTCTCGAAAAGCGCGCCAACGATCGCTTTCCTTCGATGACAGTGGTCGCGAGCGCCCTCGCCGCACTCGAGGATGTCGTCCGTGTTCGTCTCGAGGAGGAGACGACGGGCAATCAGCCAACGCCAATCCGCAACTCACCCGCCGAGAGCTATGACTCCGAGGCCGACGACAACCCGCGCCGATTCACGCCGACCCAGCTTGCTACCCCGCGCGCGCTCGCCGTCGCCGCGGCGGGACCGGCGAGCGCCGACACGGTGGCAGGCTCCGGGAGAGTGGCGGCGACACGCACCGCAGCAGACAGCGCTCTGGCGACGCCCGCCCCGCAGACGCGAGACCCGCAGACGCGAAACCCGCAGACGGGAGCAGCACGTGAATTTCAGCCGCCGCCGTTGAGCCGAGGCCCTTCGATCCCGGCGCCGATGCCGCTACCCGGGCAAGCTCCGTCGGTGATGCCGCTCGCGCACGCGCGGCATCTCTACGAGTCCCGACCACCCGAGGTCGCGCCGCACGGTACAGGCCCAGCCTACGATGTCGGTACCGGTGAGCCGCTACCCGCTCACTTGTTCGGCGAGTCGAACACCAATCGCGCGCTCGTTTCGTCGCGAATGACCGGTCGGCCGCCCGCCCCGGCGCAACGCGCTACCATCTCGGTCGCGGTCGCCGTGCTCGCGCTGACGGGCTTCGTGATTGGCGCAGTGGTGATGCTTGGCGACGCGGGCGCACCCGTGCCGCTCGGGACGCCGGCGCAAGGTGCGACCGGGGAGAGCGCCAGCTCACCTGGCACCAGCACGTCCGCGGACAATTCCAATGGCGGACCTGCCGAGGCACGCGATGCGTTCGAGTCGCCAAACGGAGCACCGAATCGAGGCAGCTCCGCGGAGCCTGGCGCGGCGGAGCCTAGCGCAGCGGCGTCTAGCGCAGCGGCGTCTAGCCTTGCGCCGGAGCCGAGTGCGGCGGCATCCAACCGCGCGGCGAGCCCCAGCGCTGCTTCGACAACCGCGGGCTCGCGCAACCCCATTGGCGTAGAGCGAGACTCCAGCGTTGGCCCGCGCGTGCCTCAGGGTTCGCGCGACTCGGCGCCGGGGACCGCGAAACCGAAGGGCCCGGGGCGGCCCACGCCGCAGCCCGGCATCGACGATATTCGGAGTCCGTTTTAGTGGCGAGTCGCTCGGTTTATCGGGCGCGTCGCTCGGTTTTTCGGGCGCTTCGCTCGGTTTTTCGGGCGCGTCGCGCGGCGCTGTTCACACTCACTTTGCTCGCGTGCGTCATAGCGAGCGCGCCCTTACAAATTCGCATCGCGCACGCCCAGGCGCCGACCTTCAGCCAAAGGCAAGTGGCCAAGAGTTTGTTCAGTCAGGCGCGGCTCGCCTATCGCAATGGCGATTACGAAGAAGCCATTCTCAAATGGCAAGAATCGTTTTCGCTCTCGCAGGAGCCGCTCATTCTGGAGAGCATCGCCAATGCCTACGAGAAGCTCGGCGACCGAAAGCGTGCGCTCGAGAACCTTGAGAATTGGCGCAAGGCCGCGCCGAAGAACGAACAGAAGGCGCTGGACGATCGCATCGTTTTATTGCGCGAGCGCGTGAAAGCCGACGGAGCCGAAGAGCAACTCCGGAAGGATGCCGAGCGGCGCGTCGCTGAAGAAGCAGCGAGAACCGAACGCCTCGCGGAAGCAGAGCGGCGGCGCACGGACGAAGAAAAGCGGGAGTCGGATACGGACGGCGTGGAAGTCGCGGGCTGGACGTTGACCGGTGTCGGAGCCGCGCTCGTCGTGGGCGGCGTCGTCTTCGATCTTCTTGGCAGCTCGCAGCGTCCGGACGCAAGCGCCGCATGCCGTGCCCTCGGAGAGTCGCTGTTCTGTCACGAGGACGAACGCGATGCGATCGAGCAAAGCAACATGCTGGTGCTCGCCGGCGACATCGGCTGGATCGCCGGCGCCGCCATGGCGGTGACTGGCTCTCTCCTGCTCGTGCTTGACGGCACCGCGGAACACGCGCGCCCACCCGCTACCGCCGCAGGAAGCGACGACGCAAAGCCAGCGCCACCGGCATTGCCGGACGCGGGCGAAGCAGGCGATAGCGACGGCGGCGACGACGACGATGGGCGGCTGAATTGGCGCCGAAGTGCCGCCCGCGGGACGACGACCGTGACGCCGCTGGTGACGCCGACGGTCGCCGGCGTTTCGCTGCGCGTCTCCTTCTGAGCAGCTCCGGGCGGCGCGCGAACGCCAGGACCCGAAACATTCGCAAGGCCGAACACGGATGATCACACGGCCGATCACGCGGCCGATCCCACGGCCGAACAGGGCCGAACACGCGAGCTGACACGCGCGTCATTCCGTATATTCTCACCCACCCACGATGCGTCCTCTCGCGCGAGTGATCGCGACCTCGATTCTCGATGCCCTCCGCGCCCGCCAGTGCGTGCGCGTGGCAGTTGGCTCGGCCACAGCGCTCGCGCTCGAGCTCGAGGTCCCGCTCGCGACGGTGCTGCCGCGCGTCGTTCCATACTTGCTGGCGGGAATCGAAGCCGATGGAGATCCCTCCGCGGATCGCCATGGTCACGAGGCGATCTCGGAGCTCGTCGATGGCGTCGCCGAATCACTCGCGCGCTCGAGCCATATCGATGACATCTTCGCGGGGGACGTCGCGCTCCGCCGTGAGCTCTCGCGCGCAATTCGGCAGCTGCTCGATCGCTACATCGCTGGGAAACTCGACGTCGAGGTCGAAGAAGACGATGGCTGCACGGGCCGCGTTTCGCTGGGGCTCGACGGCCTCGGATACGTCGCGGCGCAAACGGCACGCACGGCCAAGGACGCTGTCGTGCGCGGCGCCCTGGTCCGAGCGGGGCGAAAAGCAGGTGCCGTGCTCTATCACTTCGACGCAGCCCGCCGCCGCGCGTCCTTTCGTCCGTTATCGGGGCAGGCACCAATGCTCGCGCTCGAGGAGGCCGTGCAGCTTTCTCTTCGCGCCCTCGTCGACGAAGGAAAGGTCAGCTTGCCGTGCGTCGAGCAGCGGGTCGAGCTGCGGGTTGGAGTGCCACGCTCGGGCGCGCTGCGAGAGAGGCTATCCGTCACGTGCGACTCGTTCGCGCGACGAAATCGTTGCCTCGTACGCTGCGAGCCGCTCGATGCGCGAGCGTTCCGCGTCCGGCTCGCGCCACTGTCCTCCGACGTGGCCGCGCGTGCCCACGTCTACATGAGCGCGCTGCTCGGAGACCTCGCCTTAGCGATGGCAGAGCAGCGCCATGCGACGCACGCGAAGGCCGCGCCCAAGTCGGCGAGCCGCGTCGCCGGCCGCGCACCGATGAGACGCAAGAGCTCCTGACGCGCTGTGATCCTGACGCGCTGTGATCCTGAAGCGCTGCGATCCTGAAACCCAGAGCTCCTGAAGCCCAGAGATCCTGAAGCCCGGAGCTCCTGAAACTCAGTCTCGCGGTGGCGGAGTATTCGGGACACCGAGCGCTTCACGCACCGAAAGCGCAAGCGCGCAGCTGTTGGCCTGGCGTTGCAGAGCCGAACGCGCGCCGGGATCCGAAACGCCACGACCTCCCACGAGTGCGCCCGCAGCGTCGCGGCGAATTGCGAGCATCTTCTGCCCATCGTCGAGCCGCCATAGGCAAACGCGGGCGGGGTGTGCGTCCGTCGGGATCGAACGATCATCCTCGGTGCGCGCGTCAGCAGACTCAGGTCCGGCGCCAGTGCCGCCAACTACGGGCTCGTCCACTACCGCCATGAAGTATCGCGCCTTGGCCAGTAGTTCGACCGCGAGCGAAATATCGTATTTCTCAGCGGCCTCGAAGCTGGCAGTCGCACCGCGCACGGCGAGTTCGCTCGCGGTCTCCTGAATGTTGGCGACCCAGTCGTCCGTGAGCACGCGCATCGCGCGGTAACCTACGCGCACGTTGTACGGCTGCGACGGGGCCGCGCAGTGACGCAGTTCGTTGCAGCTCGTTCCGCGCGGGCACTCTTCGGTCGACTCGCACTCCGGCCCGGCGATCGGACTCGCATTGTCGGTGACAAATAGGCACGAGGTGAAGCCGTCATGAAGGGACTTCAGCGCCGACTCCCGCAGGCTTCGGACGTCCCGCGCTGCACTTTGGCCAACGCGAAGATAGACGCCCGGTAACGCGCGAAAGTCCCATTCGCGAAGGAGCGAGGCTGGGACCTTCTCAGCGAAATTCTCCGCGGCGCACTCCGCCGTCCAGGCCTCGATCTTGTCGCGCAGCGGATGCCAGCTCGGCCGGATGCGCTCCGCCACCTCGCGTTGGCGAGCCAACAAGCTCTCACGTTGCGCAACGACCTTGCCGGAATGAACCTTCCACCAAGCGATGAGCGCGAAGCCCATCGCGACGAGCAACCACATGCCGAGTCGCGGCGTAACGAAACGCCCTCGCCGCTTGCGCGCGTCCGCGATCGACGGAAGCCCTCGAAACTCAGAGTCCGGCCCACCTGTCGCGCGCGCACCGCTCACTGTGCGGGCTTGCCGCGTCTACGCACCATGAAGCTGATGTTCGGATAACCGGCAAACGCCGCCGTCTGAAAAACGCTCTTCACCACGAGCGCCGACACGTTTTCATCCACCTGGAGAATCGCGACTCCCGGAAACGGCTTCTGCGGATTGAAGCTCTTCCACATCTCCCGCTGCCGCTTGAGCAGCTCGAAGACCTCATCGACCTTCTGCATGCGACCGACATCCTCGATCGCGCGGGTGGAGCCGGCGGGCGTCCCATTCACGAGCACCTGGTTGCCGTTCACGGCCACCATCGGCGCATCGAGCACCTCTTGGACATTCTCGGCCTGAGGCAACGAAATGTTCTTGTCGACGATCATCTCGCCGGACGCCGAGAAGCTCATCAACAGAAAGATGACCGTGACGATGAGAAAGTCGATGAACGCGGTCAAATTCAGCGACGCGCTCACCGAGCGAGCTCCGACTCCGTGCACCTTATTGAACACGAAGTTTAGCGGCACGGCCTGCATCAGACGCCGACCGGGCTTGTGAATCGAGTGGGCGTGCGGGTCGTGATGCCCGTGCCTGGCTTTGGAAGCGCCACCGCTCATGGATTGCCTCGAGTTCTCTCGTCGTTCATCGCACTGAGAACGACATGTTGAAGGCTGGAACTTTCTTCAAGCTGCCGTCGACCATCATGTCGCGCTGCGCGTTGTAGAGCGCGTCGATGACCGCGATGACGTCCTTGAAAATGAGCTTGTTGTCGCTGTGAAGAATTGCCTGGTCGAGCACCTTGTCGCTCTGGTCTTTATGCCCGCCATGCGTCGTCCACTCTTGGGTTAGCTTCGCCGCCAGATCGTCGTACTTGAAGTCGCCTTGAAGGCGCGGCCGCTCGATGGTCGACTCACTCACGACCGTGGCGCCCTGCTTCCACACGAGCTTGAACTCGTTGTCGAGGATGTGAAGGTTGAGCACCTTTTCTGGCGCCTTCGGGTCGATCTCTTTCGTCGGATCCGGGGGCCCGGGAATTTGTGCGTTCGCGTTGATGCGCGAATAGCTCACCCACACCGCGGTGATGAGAAGGAACATGATCGTCACCATCAAGAGATCGATGAACGGAATCATGTTGATTTCCATGTTCAGCTGGCGCTTGCCCTTGCCTCCGCCGCCGACGTCTACGCCCGCCATGCCTTCACTCCTCGTGTCACGCGACCATCCTCGTGGCTATCGCTCGCTGTTCCGCGCCGCTGCGGCAATCAGACGAACATTCCCGAATGGAGGGTCCTCGATGTTCCGTAAACTACGCAGCTGCCCCGTGTAGCGCTCAGTTCCCAGCTGCCGCGTCTTGCGGCGTTGTGTCGCGCGGTCGTGTTGAGGAGGCAGCTGGACGGCGGCCCGAGAGCGAGCCGTCCCTTCCGTCAAAACACGAACGCGATGTTCATGCTGCCTGGGCGGCGCCCTGAACGTTTACCTTCTCGCGGTTGTTCACGACGAGGTTGACGACCTGAACCGTCACCGCGTTGATGTCATCCTCGAGGGACTGGGTGCGGCCGTTGAGCACGGCAAATCCGAGCAGCCCGATGATGGCCACGATGAGCCCGAAAGCGGTGCAGTTCATCGCCTCGGAGATACCGGCCGCAAGGATCGTCGCCTTCTGGCTAGGGTCGATCGATTTGCCCGCGACGGCGCCGAAGGCCTCGATGAGACCGTTCACGGTCCCGAGCAAGCCGACGAGCATGGAAAGGTTTGACAAGAGCGCGAGGTAGCCCGTGCGCTGCGTGATCTTCGGCATCTCGCGGAGCGCCGCCTCGTCCATCGCCGCCTGCACCTCTTCATCAGGGCGATTCACCTTGATCAGCCCGGCCTGGACGATGCGCGCCATCGGTGCGTTCTGCACGGAGCACACCTTGACGGCCTTGGCGATGTCGCCGCCGAGAATGCACTTCTGCATCGTCTGCGAGAACGCCTCTTTGTCGATGCCGGCGCCAAATAGATAGACTGCGCGTTCGATGATGAAGCCAATCTGGACGGCGAGGATCGCCAGAATCGGCCACATCGCAAAGCCGCCGTCCTTAAATCGTTCCCACAATTCGTGCATCGCTCGATTCCTCCAGGTCGCCGGCGGGAGCCTCGTCGCGACGCGTGCCGCGATGACGGTGCCGGTTGCGGGTCGTGCCCGCGGTGATTGCCTTCGTGACTCGTGCGCGCGGACACCGCGTTCGGCGGCGCGGCACGGGATGAGCCATCTTGGCGAGGTGCGCCGCGTCCAGTCAAGCGGCGATTCGGCCAGGCCGTTCGAAGATGCACACCGAGACCAGATTTATCCGGCGACCTCGGACTCCGAGCACTTTCGCGCCCGCCACGGCGAGGGTCGCGACGATTCCGCCGTCAGGCCGCTTGCCTATCGAAAGTTGCCGCGGCTATAGTCGCCGGCGGTTGAACGGGGCTTTGGTCCATCGTTCGCACGACCTGGTTTCGTGCCCATTGACGCATTTTATCAGTAGCGCGAGAGGCTCAGACGAATGTTTCAGTTCCTGATGTCAGCGGCCGCGGGGGAATCCGGAATCCTCGCAGCGATCAAGCACAACCCCACGTTCATCATCATGAACATCATCACCTCGGTGATCGTGGTCACGATCGTCATCGAGCGGTTCACGTTTCAGATGCGTGAATATCAGGTGAACTCGAAAGAGTTCTTCGCGCAGGTGAAGAAGCTCGTCGTCAACGGCAACATCGACCGCGCCATCAAGCTTTGTGACGCGAGCGATTATCCGATCCTTCGGCTCGTGAAGGCAGGCCTCACGCAAGCCAACAAGGGCGCCGACGAGATCGACGCGGCGCTGAGCGAGACCTTGTCGGAGCTTCGCCCTCGGGTCGAGGCTCGCATTCCTGCGCTGTGGTCTCTTGCCAACATCGCCACGCTGATCGGGCTGGTCGGCACGGTGTACGGGCTCATCTCCGCATTCGCCGCGATCTCCGGATCAAACCTCTCGGCCGCAGAGAAGCAAGCGTTGCTGACCGGAGGAATCGCAGAGGCGATGTACAACACGTTCTTCGGGCTGGGCATCGCCGTCATCTGCATGATTTTCCACGTCGTCCTCCACAGCAAGACCAAGACGATCGTCCACGACCTCGAGTCGACCAGCGAGCGCGTCTTCAACTTGCTCACGCTCGCCGCGAAGTCCGGCTGAGCAGGTCCCCGTGGGGAGTCGCGCGAGGACCCTTTGACCACACCCGAAAAAATCCCGCTGAGCCCTGCTCAACGCTCCAGGATCCGTCGCCTCAGCGCGTCGAAAGAGCCTGACGCCGGTGAGGAAGCCGGCGAGCTGAACATCATTCCGTACCTCGACATCATCATGAACATCGTCGTGTTCGTGGTGTCGTCCTTGTCGGTCGTGTTCGTCAGCACCATCGATTCTACGCCTCCGTCGATCGGCGGTGCGGGCAGCACCCGTGGGATCAAGAGCGAAGCCTTGAACCTGGTCGTTCTCATCACGTCCGAGGGCGTGTCGCTGAAGACTTCCTCAGGCAACATCGCAACGGGCTGCAACTCGCTCGGCGCTGGCATCGCCGTGCCCAAGACCGGTGGGCAGCACGACTTCGCGGAGCTGACACGCTGCGCCAGTGAGCTGAAGAAGAAGAACGAACGCGCCGAGAGTGAGACGCAAGTGACGATCACGGCGAACCCAGACGTGGACTTCCAAACCGTGATAGAGGCGATCGACGCGGTGCGCGAAGTGCCGGGTGACGACAATGTCCGGAAACTTCTATTTCCCGATGTGGCATTCGGTGTAGCGCGATGAACGAAACGGACGAGCCCGTCAACGGCCCATCGAATCCCCCGTCCGCGAGGCCGGGTGGCCCACGAAAGCCGGCGCCCGCGGCCAACATGGTGACCTTCAAGGGGGCGCTACGACGAGAAAAACGGCGCCGCCGGCGTGAGCACGAGGTCGATTTCCTCAACATCACGGCGATGCTCGACCTGATGACGATCATCCTCGTCTTTTTGTTGCAGTCGATGGCGTCGTCCGCGACGGCGATTCAGGAGAACGACGACATTCGTCTCGCGCGCAGCGTCATGCGCGGTGAGCCGTCGGATCAGGGCATCGTCCTCGTGATTTCGAAGAGCACCATTCTTCTCGGCGAGGAACCCGACCCGATCGTCAAGCTTCCAAGCCGCGATCAGCTCGCCCAATCGGGGCTCGACGCGCAGTACAAGCGCAGCGGGCCGAACGATCTCTACATCGTGCCGCTCGCGCGCCGCCTCGAAAGCGCACGTAAGCTGGACAAGGCTATCCGCCAAGCGAAGGGCCAGCCGCCGTCGACCTCCGAGGCCATCATCGTCGCCGACGCAACGACTCCGTACCGGCTGCTGATCGAGGTGCTTTATACGCTCGGTCAAAGCGAGTTCGGCCGCTACCACCTCGTGGTGATGAAGCGCAAGGCCTGAGCCTTCGACGCGCACCGGCGACGCTCTCATCCACGGCATCCCGAGACGCGGCTAGCAGATACCAGTTAGCATCGGGGCTCGATGGCAGGACCGCTCGCCGCAGGGGATCTGGTGGCCGACTACATCGTCGAGCGCATCGCAGGCACCGGCGGAATGGCGGTCGTCGCGATCGCGTCGCACCGCACCGAGCGTCACCGGATCGCGATCAAGCTGATGCTTGCGGAGGTGGCTCGGCGCGGCGACGCGGTGAAGCGATTTCAGCAAGAGCAACGCACGCTCGAGAGACTCCACAGTGAGCACACGCTCCGCATTTACGGCTCCGGCACCCACAACGGC
>SHZB01000095.1 GCA_009692485.1 Myxococcales bacterium | reverse complement strand
TTTACCGTTGTTTTTGCACTGGCAGCCGTTGCCGCACGAGAACGCGTTGCAGTCTGCATCGGCGCAGTCGGCTTTGGTGTCGCCGTCGTTGTCGAGGCCGTCGGCGCAGCTCAGCTCGGTCTTCGCGGCGCCCTGGCAGGTGCAGCCCATGCCACACGAGAGGCCATTGCAGTTGTCGTCCGCGCAGTCCTTGAAGGTGTCGCCGTCGTTGTCGAAGTCGTCGTTGCAGGTCGTTTCGACTTTTCCGCCATTCGCGCAGGTGCAGCCGTTGCCGCACGAGAGAGCGTTGCAGTCGGCGTCGGCGCAATCGCTCATGCCGTCGGCGTCGTTGTCGAGACCGTCGAAGCAGGTGGTCTCGGATTTACCGTTGTTTTTGCAAAGGCATCCTGCGCCGCACGAGACGTTGTTGCAGTCCGCGTCCGCACAATCGACCGTCATGTCGCCGTCGTTGTCGAGCGCGTCGATGCACACCGTCTCGAAGCTTGCCGGGCCGGCGCAAGTGCAGCCCACGCCGCACGCCTTGGCGTTGCAGTCGCTGTCGGCGCAGTTGGTCAGCATGTCATTGTCGTTGTCGAGATTGTCGGAGCAGGTGGCCTCGCTCTTTGCCAGTCCGAGGCACACGCAGCCCAGCCCGCAGCTCGCGGCGTTGCAGTCCGGATCGGCGCAGTCGGTGAGCATGTCGCCATCGTTGTCCTGGCCGTCGACGCAGCTGGACTCGGTCTTTTCACCGCCGGTGCACACGCAACCATTGCCGCAGCTTGCGCCGTTGCAATCCGAGTCGAGGCAGTCCGCGAGCATGTCGCCGTCGTTGTCCGCGGCGTCCGTACACGCGTTTTCGGTCTTGGCATAGTTGCTACAAGCACAGCCGACACCGCAGCTCTTGGCGTTGCAGTCGATGTCCTGGCAGTCGCTCGACAAGTCGAGATCGTTGTCGAGTCCGTCGATGCAGTTGGCCTCCGACGCCGCGCCGAGCAAGCAGGTGCAGCCGAAGCCGCAGCCGAGGCCATTGCAGTCGTCGTCCGTGCAGTCCACCGCCATGTCGCCGTCGTTGTCGTCGAGGTCCGCGCAGCTCTTTTCGCTCTTCGCCCCGAGCGCGCAGGTGCAGCCGACACCGCAAGACGCTGCTTCGCAGTTCGGATCGGCGCAGTCGATCGCCGCGTCGCCGTCGTTGTCGGCTTCATCCGCGCAGCCGGTCTCGAAGGCCCCGCCGGGCACCTGACACACGCAGCCGAGGCCGCATGAAAAACCATTGCAGTCGGGGTCGTCGCAGTCGCTCAGGCCGTCGAGGTCATTGTCGATCGAGTCGCCGCACTTCGTCTCGTTCTCGGGCACGCCGCAGGTGCCGCACCCGTCTCCGCAGGGCTTACCCGTGCAGTCGTCGTCGTCGCAATCGACCTTGCCGTCGGCGTCGTTGTCGAGGCTGTCGTCGCACAAGGTCTCGGCCGCGGCGCCGTGCTCGCAAACGCAGCCAGTGCCACACGCGAGGAGGTCGCACTCGGCTTTGTCGGCGCACTCTTTCACCGTGCAGTCCCCGTCGCCGCCGCCGGTCCCGCCCCCTCCGCCACCTTGCCCAGCGGACTGTGACGGATTGCCGTCACCGGTGCAGCCCTGCGCCGAGACGAAGAGCGTGCATGCGAGGGAAGCGACGAGAAGGAGCGCGCGCGCGATGGCTTGCATTTGACGCCAACGTAGCGCGCCATTGCAAGGAACGGGAAAGGACTACGCCGCAGGCGCGGGAGGTTGGGGAGCCTCGACGTCCGTCGACTCGTTGCCGCGGGCGACCAGCCATCCGAAGGCCGCCGCGGTGAAGAACATGAGCAGGCTGTAGATGGCGGGCGGAATGGCCATGGTGCTGTTGTTGAGCAAGACTGGGCTGCTCGCGATGGCGATGGCCAAGGTGCCATTGTGAATGCCAATTTCCATGCCGATGGCGGTGGCCTGGCGCTTGGGTAAGCGCAGGAGGCGGGGCGCGAAGTAGCCAATGGCGAGGCTGGCTAGATTGAAAACGAGGCAGGCCGGGCCAACCTGTTTGATGTAGCCCATGACCTGGGTGCTCTCTTTGAATACGGCCGCGATGATGATGAGCACGAGAAACAGCGCAGACGCTATTTTAACGGGTTTTTGCAGCCTTTCGGAGAGCGCAGGCCGCCTGGATTTGATGAGCATGCCAATCGCGATGGGCACGAGGACGATGGCGAACACCTGAATCACTTTGCCAAACTGCAACGGAATGCTCTTGCCTTCGCCGAAGAAGGCTTCGAGCGAGAGGTTCACGACGAATGGCAGCGTGAACAGGCTCAATACGCTGTTGGTAGCGGTCAATGTGACGTTGAGGGCCACGTCGCCTTTGGCAAGGTGGCTAAACAGGTTAGCGGTCGCGCCGCCCGGCGATGCGGCCAAGAGCATGAGGCCGACCGCGAGTTCTGGCGGCAGGTCGAACGCTTTGGCGATTGCATAACAGACGAAAGGCAGAATGAGCACCTGGCAGACGAGGCCGACCAAGACGGCGCGCGGATAGCGGACGACCCGCCAGAAGTCCGCGAGGGTCAGCCCAAGGCCGAGGCCCAGCATGATGACGCCGAGCGCAATGGGCATGAAGACAGCTGTGATGACGTTGGACTGCATGGTGTTGGCCGGCCGCAGCATCACACGCGGTCACGGGGCCTACAAGCCAAGCGCCTGCGCGCGGATGCCGTCATGCGGCGCGCGAGTACGCAGGCGCGGGCGTTATTGCGGCTGTTCGTTGGCAGCGATGAGAGCGAGCATGCGTTCGGCGGTGATGCGCGTGTCGAGCCGCGCCACCTCGCGCTCGCGTGCATCGAGGAGCAGCACGGTCGGAAGCTGTTTGATGGCATAGCGTGCCATCACGAACTCGGAGATGCCGGCCGCGTTCGTGAGGTCGAGCTTCAGCGGCACGAGCGTCTGGAGGCCCCGGCGAACTCGCGGCTCGGCCCACACGCTTCGGTCGAGCTCCGCGGACTGGGCCATCCAATCGGCGTGGACCCAGACGAGGATGTTGCGACCTTCCCTGGCGGCTCGCGCCTTGGCGATCTCGAGCTTGCCGAGCCACGCGACCGGCGGCAGCGAGGCGCCCTCGATGTCCGCGCCGCCGCGACCCCCGCCGCCCGTCGAGAGAGCCTGAAATGCCGGATCGTCCGCCTCGAGCGGCTCTGCCACTTGTGCGCTCGCGGCTCCGCAACCGACGGCCCCAGAAGCCGCTGCGCCATAGGCCATCACGCTGCAAGCCACCGCCGATACCAGCGCCAAACGCGCGTCGTAAGGATGAGCGCAGGGTCGGGTCGCGCTCATTTTTGCGCCTATTTCCTGTTATTTTTTCTTCGCGCCGCAGCGCATGAGGCACATCAGATCATCGGCCGGACAGCCGCATGCGCCGGTCTTGCCTGCCGGCGGTGGTTGCGACGGCGGCGGCGTTTTCCCCGATCCGGCTTTCGACACTTCGCCAGTGCCCCGGGGCGGAGGCGTGCCGGGCGGCGCCTTCCACTTCGGGCCTGAGGGGGCAGTTGTCGGCGGGGCGACCGCGACGATCGCAGTGCTCGGCGGCGGGACGTAGGTGGCCACGGCGGACGTGGCGGTAGCTGGAGCCGCGGCGGTCGGGTCCGAGTCGACCCTGTCAGGACGGATTTTGCGAGGCTGGCCGGTGCCATCTGTGATGGTGCCAGGAATGGCGGTATCGACTGCCGAGCTTTCACTCGCGGACTCTGCGGCCGCTCGCGTGCCGTCCGCCGCGCTGGTGCCGCCGCGTACGAGAAGGAAGACGACCGCCGCGACGGCAACGATCGCGACGGAGCCGAGCACCATCAACACACCTTTGCCGCCGCTCGCGGGCATTGGCACCGGCGCCGCAATCACGGGCTGCATCGGGAGCGGCGGTGCTCCGAGCGGGAAGAGCCCGCCGTCTCCGAACGGTGCGGCGACGGGGAGGGCGGCGACGCCCCCACGCTCCGCGTCGCCTGCCCCCGCGAGCGCCTTGAGATCGATGAGACCGGAATCCTCTGAGCTCGTGGACGGCCCACCGCCCGCTTTCGATGCGAGGCTGTTCAGCGAAAAGATCGCCGAAGCGTCATCGACTTTGGCCGGTGTGAAACCACCGCCGCCGCCGAAACCACCGCCGCCGCCGAAGCCACCGCCGCCGAAGCCACCGCCGCCGCCGAAGCCACCGCCGGCTGGTTTTCCGCCACCGCCGAAGCCACCGGCGGCTTGCCCGAAACCACCGCCGCCGCCAAAGCCACCGGCTGCTGTTCTCTTGCCGGCCTCGCTGGCGCCAAAGCCACCGGCTGGTTTTGCGCCGCCGCCTGCGCCGAATCCGCCGCCGCCACCTGCGCCGAATCCGCCGCCGCCACCTGCGCCGAAGCCGCCTGCGAACGCCGCATCGGAAGGCATCGCGACCGTCGAGTCGAAATTCGCGACTGCGGAGGCCGGTTCACGCCGTAGCGCCGTGCGCTGTTCGGCCAAGCGCGCCGCGATGGCCGCCTCGATATCGCCGAGCGCGCTGTCCCCCATGGCTACCGTGCGGTCGAGATCGTCGCCTCCGGCGGCCGCAGACTCGGGGGCGGCGTCACTCGCACCAGCCGCGCTGTGAAGCGCATCGACGATCGCGTCGACCTCGCGCAGCGGCGCCCAGTCGGCCATGCCGTCGGACCACACGAAGGTCTCGGCATCGACGACGCCTTCGTTGTACGCCACGACGAGCTGCGCGACGGTCATCGTGCGCTGATCGCTGTCCGTGACGCTGACGGTGTAGGTCGGCGCGGCAGGCGCCGCAGGCCCGGAGCCAGTGGCCGTCTCGACGACGCCGGCCGAGGACACGACGATCAGGGCGCCGCATTTGCGGCACTTCACCTTGACCGTTCGGCCCTGAAGCTTGTCATCCGAGACGGTGTATTTAGCAGCGCAGGATCCGCAAATGATCTTCATCGGTTTCGCTTCGAGGTCGGGTCGGGGCGAGCTGGCCACGACGAACCGTGGGTCGGCAGTTTAGTGTGCAGGATCTCTAGATTCACCACCAAAATAGTGCGGGCTGGTCCGGCGGCGGGCGTGGCGACCCGCGAGCGAGCCTCGCGAATCCGCGTCGAAACAGCCTGCTTTCGACGCGACGGCGTGCGTTTCGGCCTTCATTCCGTGTGCCTCGGCGAGTTTCCGATCATCATCGTTGCCGCTGGCCGCCACGCGGATCGCGCCGCCGCGCCCACTCGCACATCACCATCCCAGCCGCGATCGCCACAGGGAACGAGTGGTTGATTCCGTACATCGGGATCGCGATGACGCGCTCACATGCGGCGAGCAGCTGTGCCGGAATGCCGTCATCCTCGCTGCCGAAGAGCAACACCACGTCGGGCGGATATTCGACCTGCCACAGCGTCTGCTCGGCGTGGTCGCGTTCGACGCCGAAGATGGGTCGCCCGCGCGTCCTTGTGAGCAGCGCAGCTTCATCCGCGCACTCCACGATGTGCTCGTAGCGGTGCATGCCCATGCTCGCGCGTTCGTAGTGAGGCTCGGTGCCGACAAGAAATATTTCTCGCACCAAGAACGAATGTGCGACCCGAATGATCGCGCCCACGTTGAATGGATTTTTCGCGCGAACGACGGCGATGGACATGTCGCCGCGCAGCGCGTCAAGCTCCGTGCGCTGTTCTTCCAAGCTCAGCTCGAAGGGAGGCACGCGCGCCATCGGCCGCACCCTCACTCAAGGCTCGGCGCTCCACAAGCGCGAACGCTGCGCTCCGTCGCGGTGCTCGGGACGCCCGACATTTGCTGCGGCCGTTCGAGCGCGGTGGTTTCAGCTTGCGCCCGCGGCGTCGAGCGCGAACTCTTGCAAGAAGGAACGTGGCCCGTCTCGTAGGAATCATCGCCAATCGCCCCGATCTGTGCGCGCGGTTTGCGGTGCACGAGCGGGCGCGCCTGACTGTGAACAACATCCCCGGCGAGCCCTGCAGCTGGGGGGTCGGATTCTTCCAAAATGGCGAGATCCTGCTGAAGCGACGCCCCATCGACGATCGCCCCGAGCTCGTCGTCGCGGACATCATCGCCGAGGCCCGCACCGACCTCGTGATCACCCAGGTTCGGCGCGGCACGGTCGGCGCGCTGAGCACCGACAACACGCACCCGTTCCGCTATCAGCAGTGGATGTTCGCGGCCACCGGCACGGTCACGGGCTTTCCGCTCGTGCGCGAGAAGCTGCTTGGCTCGCTGCCCGATTTCTTGCAGCGCGCGTTACGCGGCGACACCGACAGTGAGCTGGTATTCAGCCTGTTTCTGTCATTTCTGCACGATGCGAATCTTCTCGATCGCGTCACGGTGAGCGCGCGCGACGTCGGCGCTGCGCTAGCGGCAAGCATCGGGCTGTTGAACGGCATCACGCGTGACGCCGGTCTCGCACCGACGCCGATCAACGTGCTGCTCGCGGGCCCGGATTTCGTGGTTGGGGCGAACCATGGCACCAGGATGGCCTTCCGAATCCTTCGCGGTCGGGAGGACTTCGTCCCGCTCTTCGGCCCGGATGGCTTGAGCCGCGTGCGCGCTCCCGATCTCGAACCGTGTCGGCTCTCGGTCGTCGGCTCCGATTTCGCTGGTGACCTCGTTCCGCCCGAGTGGACGGCGATGACCTTGGGGACGATGATGGCCTTCAGTCGTACCGATGCTCCGCAGCCGCTCCCGAGCTGAGCCCTTCGCCGCCCTGGGCGCCGGACGCATCTTTTTCGTTCTGTGTTGTGGCGTTTGGCTCGGCGCGTGTGCGACAAGCCGGCCGCTCGAGATCGCCGTTCGTGCCTCCTTCGAAGAAGGGCCGCGACGACCGGACGCGATCGTGGTCGATCCGTCGAGCGACCCGCCCTCGTCCGAGAGCGCGGGCGACACGTCCACGGCCATCGTCACGCTGCGAACGCCGCTGCCGATGAGCGCCGCGCTCGCGACGGTTGCGGCATTCTTCGCAGGCGTCGTGCGCGAGGACTTGTCGAGTCTGCACGAATTCGGCGAGGCGACGGCGACGGTGAGCGACATCGGCAACTCTCCGCCCCGCGTGCTCAATCTCTTTTTCGTGTGGCAGCAGCGCTTCCAACAGTTCGACTACGGCGAGCTCGACGGGAGCAGCATCTACCGCGAAGCTGAGGTCCGAACGTTTCGCCCCGAAGAAGTACACGCCCTCCCGCGCAGAGTCGCGGCGGCGGTCTTGGCCGAGCCGCTCGCTCCCGAAGACCTCGTCCTGGTCGTCCCCATCACGGCGCCCGCGATCAAGAACCAGCGCGTTTTCGGCGACGAACTCACCTTCATCCTTCGGCGCGCAGAGGCTCGATTTCGCATCTTCCGCATGATCGAAACGACGCCCCGCTGACCCTTCCAAGTCACGAGCTTTTCCTCCTGCCGAAAAGCCCAGTAAGCTTTCGAGCGAATGTCTCGCGTCAAGATCGCGTTCGTCGCATCCGGCGGAGCTGCGCGTGGGCTCGCGCATCTCGGCGTGCTGAAGGCGTGCGAGGAGCTTGGGCTCGTGCCCGACATTTTCGTAGGTACGAGCGCCGGGGCGATCGTCGGAGCGATGTACGCCGAGGACGTGCCGCTCGATGTGCTGCTCGACGGCTACCGCTTGCCATGGCGTCGCCGACACGAGGGACCGCGGCTGCACATGTCCACGTTCATGGGAGCGCCGACGCGAACGGAGCTCTTCGACTTCGGGCATCTCACGTCCGGGATCTTCTCGATCCGCAAGCTCGAGGCGTATTTGCGGCGCCATTTACCCATTAACGATTTTCGCCGGCTCGACAAACCCGTGTTCGTCACCGCCGTGGACATCGACTCGAGCCAGCGCGTCGTCTTCGGCCCCGGTCAGCTCGAACACGTGTCGATCAGCGAGGCGGTCGCGGCGAGCTGCTGCGTGCCCGGTCTCTTTCGTCCCATCCGGATCGGCGATCGCTACTACGTCGATGGCGAGGTCGCGCGCACCTTCTCGGCAGACGTCGCGGTCGAGGCCGGCGCCAACGTCGTCATCATCTCCAACATCTACCGGCCCGAGCGCGAGATCGACGGCCAGCGCTCGCTTGCCCAAAAGGGAATGCACCGCGTGCTCCGCCAGTCGATAAGCACGCTGCTCACGGAGAAAGAGCGGCGCGGCGTCGATCTCCTCTCGCAGCGTTACCCTCACGTCACGTTCATCGACATCGCGCCGGATCTGGGCAGCTACGGTTATCTCAATCGCTTCTCGGCCCGCCCGCTCGTTCTGCGCGGCTACGGCACGGCCCTGCGCGCGCTCGCCAGCGCAAAGGAACGTCGCGTCTTCGACAACCCGATGCCGCCGGACTCGACCAGGGGCTTGCGCGACGCCGGCTGAGTCGCAGCGTTTTCGAGGGCAGCCACGGCGCGGCCACGGCGGCTCACGGGCGAGCTCGCGACAATTCTCTTATTCGCGGAATCTCGGCTCGACTATGCCGGTTCCCGAACAGGTCTCGTGATGCCCCTATCTCCACCTTCCGGCACTCTCGCGTGCGCTGTTTCGCGTGTGAAAGCCCGGGTTTTGCGGGTGATCCCAGGCACAGCCGTGCTGTTTGCGATCGCGATGCTCCCCGGGTGCGCGACGCGCTTTATTTCAAACACGGACGTCGCCGACACGCCCGACCACCGTCGTGTCGTCAGCTTCTGCGAGCAGTATCGCAAGGCGGTCGAGCGGCGTGACATCGTGCGCTTGCTTGAGCTTTCAGCGCCGAGTTACTACGAAGACGGCGGCAACCTCGACGCTTCGGACGATATCGACCAGGCCGGCCTCAAGGCGTACCTCGTCAACAAGTTTCAGGAGACCGAGAACATCCGCTACGAGATCCGCTATCGCCGCGTGACGCTCGGACAGGACGTCATTTCCGTCGACTACACCTATAGCGGAAGCTTTCGCGTGGGGAGCGCCAAGGGCGGCACGTGGCGCAACACCGTCGACGAAAATCGACTCGAGCTCGTGCAACGCGGCGAGAGCTTTGCCATCATCGGCGGCATGTAGACACGGCGAGCTCTGTCTGTCTGTCTGTTCGAGCGCCTGCCTGTCTCTGCCTGCCCGCCTGCCTGTCTCTGCCTGCCCGCCTGAGCGCGCGCGTCGGGCCTCACGTAACGAGGAGATTCCATGGCCATCAAGCAGCTCACGCCCGAGCAGATTCGCACCTTCACGCCCGCGCAGAAGGACGCCTGGTGGCTTGAGAATATCTTCCGCGGTGACATGCCGCAGCTCACGCTTCGCGCCGCGATCGTGGGGTTTTGTCTAGGCGGCGTGCTCTCCGCGACGAATCTCTACATCGGCGCGAAGACCGGCTGGACGCTCGGCGTCGGGCTCACCAGCGTCATCCTCACCTACGCCACGTTTCGAAGCCTCACGCGCTTCGGCGTGCGCGACATGACCATCCTCGAGAACAACGCGTCGCAGAGCGTCGCGACCGCGGCGGGCTACATGACCGGCCCGCTCATCTCGGGGATGACCGCGTATATGTGGGTGCAGAACGCGCTCATTCCGTGGTGGCAGATGACGCTCTTCAACGTGGTCTTGTCGCTGCTTGGCGTCCTGGTCGCGTTCCCGATGAAGCGGCGTTTCATCAACGAAGAGCAGCAGCCGTTTCCCGAGGGGCAGGCGTGCGGCGTCGTGCTCGATGCCCTGTATTCCACCGGCGCTGAAGCCGGCATGTACAAGGCAAAGCTGCTCGCGAAGGCCGCTGGTATCGCCGCGGCGGTCGGCTTCGTCACCGGAGAAAACCTGATGGCGGCGCTGCAACAGAAGGTCCTGCGCCTCAAGTCGGCGTGGCATCTGCCGCACAACCTCGACGCCTTCTATTACTGGATGGTCGACAAGGGTTGGGTGCCCGAGCCGCGGCTCGCCGGTGCATCGCTGCGTCAACTCGGCGTGTCCCCGTCGCTCGATCTCGCGATGTTCGGCGCGGGTGGACTCATGGGGTTTCGTTCGGGCGCTAGCATGCTGCTCGGCATGATCCTGAACTTCATCGTGGTCGTGCCGAGCATGATCGCGATCGGGGAGATCCGCCCCAAGCTCGATGGCACCTTCTCGCGCGTTCACGTCCTCAACAACTGGGCGCTGTGGTGGGGGATCGTGATCATGGTGGTGGCGTCCCTCGTCGGGCTCTTCGCGAAGCCCGAGGTCTTGCTGCAAGCGTTTCGCGGGCTCGGTAAAAAGCGCACCGAGAAGGACGTCGTCAGTCACATCGAGCTGCCGCTCATCATCTCCTTCATCGGCGTCCCGATCATCGGCTTCGTCGGCGCGTGGATGGCGAATGCCTGGTTCGGCGTGAGCTGGATCTTCGGGCTGACGTCCATTCCGCTCATCATCGTTCTCACGCTCATCGCCACCAGCAGCACGGCGCTGACGGGCATCACGCCCACGGGCTCGCTCAGCAAGATCCCGCAATTTGCGTACGGCGCGCTCGATCCGACCCACCCGCCGACGAACCTCATGACCGGTGTCATGTGCGTCGAGGTCGCCAGCAACGCGAGCAATCTGCTGATGGATATCAAGCCGGGCTACATGCTTGGTGCCAAGCCACGCCAGCAGGCAGTTGGACACGCGATTGGGGTCTTCGCCGGCGCCCTGGCGTCCACACCGCTCTTCTATCTCTTGTTCCTCTCGGACTATGCGCCGGGCAAGAACGTGCAGGCGGTCATGGCCCCCGAGAACGGCCAGTTCGGATTCCCTTCCGCGCTGCAGTGGAAGGGCGTCTCCGAGCTCGTGACGGCGATCTTCGGTGGCACTGGGAGCGGCACGCTGCTCACGAATTCGATCATCACATCGATGGTGGTCGCCGCCGTCGCTGGCCTGGTCATGGAGATCGCCCGCATCAAGACGCGTGGGCGCTTTCCGTTGAGTCCGCTCGCCATTGGCCTCGGAGTGGTCATTCCGCCCGACTCGACGATGGCCATGTTCGCGGGCGCCGCCTTCTTCGCTTATGTGCATAAGCGTCACGGCGAGCGCGTAGGCACGCCCGAGCATGCCCGCTGGATAGGCGGTCACGAGCCGATGTGCGCCGGCCTCATCGCCGGTGCCGCCCTCATGGGGATCGCCGACATCCTCGTGAAGGTGTTTCTCTTGTAAGGGTTCCGCCGCGTCGACTCAGGGTTTCGCGAGTCGCGCGGGGTCCTCGAGGGCCGCGCTCGTGCACTCTTTCGGCGCGGTGACGGGATTGCAGCGCGAGGGCGAGCCGGCCGGGATCGTGAGCGCGTAGTCGTGCGCCGCTACGGTCGTCGGATAGTCCGTAGATACAAAGTGGGCACCGCTCGCGAGTGCGGCGTCCTTGCGGCTCGTATCGCCTGCGTAAGGCTCGACCGAGTCGGAGTCGGCGCGGGTGCGAACGAGCATGTTCGTGGCCAAGGCCTCCGCGATGGCGGCGCTGTCCGAGCTGGGGTCGTTCTCGACCGCGATCGCCCCAAATGGCTGGCCCGGAGCGCTATCCGGGAAGAGCAGCCTGCCGTCGAGGCTCTGCTCGTCATGGGTATACGCGCGCCGGTGCGAGCCCGTGTCGTCGAGCGTGAAGAGGACCATGCCGCGCGTCCTTCCGAGACTTGGCCACCCATCCATGGCGATGGCCTCGCCCACGGAAGCACGCGCGCCTTGCACCATGGCGGGCGTTACGATGCGCTCTCGGACGAACACGCTCGTGAGCTGCGCGTGAAGTGCGGCGAAGTACTCTTCGTAGTCGGCGGGCGTGCCGTCCTTCAGCTCGAGCTGCACGACCAGTGGGTGATGGCCGGGGAACGCATCGGAGAATGTCCGCAAGCGCGTGAGGCACTCGGCGAGATCGGCGCAGGTGCTCACGTCGTCGATGATCGGCAGGTGAAACACCTCGAACACGAGCGTCGTGGGATTGCGCCGCACGTCCAGCTCGAAGTGCCGCACGCCGAGGAGCCGGGCCTGCTCGTCGAGCGGAAGATGGGTATAGGCCCAAGCCTCGAGCTCGTTGCCGTCGGGCTCGATGTGGTAGCTGTTGTGGGTCGATTTGGCCTGGACGTGCGCGAGCGTGAGCACGTCGTCGAGCGGGTAGTCGAAGTGGGTTTGTGTCCACACGGTCGGCGCGGGCAGCAACGCTTCGTCACCGCAAGCGGACAAGAGGACGAGGGCGCTGACGGCCCCGAGCAGTTTGCGCGTCACAGCTGCGATCATCATCTTGGGCTCGTGTCCGTCATGCGGTGTTTTTCGTGGTGAGCGAGCGCTTGGAAGAGTCTGCGCCTCCTTAGAGCTTGGCAACGGCGCCGCAGAATTTCTTTGCGGTTCGACCGAGCGCCGTCCCCAAGGTGCAGCGCTGCTGGGCGCGCGTGATGGCCGACGCAGAGCCGTCGCGGATGGCCTTGGCGGCTTCTTGTTCGACGGTGACCGCAAACGCATTCACGAGCTCGACGGACAGCTTCGAGGACTCGACGACGAGCAGCGTGCGCGCCCGCTTCGAGAGATCGACCGCCTCGACCCAGCCGCGATCACGCACCAGCGCTCGCGAAAAAGCGGCGTCGAAGACGGGGCCGTGGCCGAGCCCGTCACAGGGAAAATCGGGTTTTTCGAGCGCGTAATCCGTGGCCTCGAGCGGCCCGAGCGCGACCCGCTGCATGAGGGCTCGCTGCTCGTCCGTGAGATACGCGCTTGCTGGCAATTCGAGCGATTGGACGGGCTTTTCGAGCTGTGTGGCGAGGGATCTGCATTGTGCCTCTTGCGCTCGGCGGCGCTCTTTCGCCTGTGCCTCCAGCTCGGCGGCTGCGCGTTTTCGCTCGCACTCGGCCTGACGCTCTGTCACGAGCGTGCGTTGTTCAGGGGTGGCTCGCGCGACGTCGTCGGGCGCTAGCGAGAGCGCGGAGCAAGGCTCGTTCTGTGCGAGCGTGGCGGCGATGCGCTCGCGGGCGGCCGCACGGGTGCGCCACATCATGGCTCCGAGAAGGACGGCGAGGGCGACGGCGAGGCCGACGGCCGCTCGACGCAACAGCCGACGACGCACCGCGGCGGCGAGGACCTTGGGATCGTCGAGCACCACACCTATCGTGGTCAGCAGCTCTTGCCAGCCGTAGATCGCGAGCGCGAGCTCATGAAGTGCGCGACCAAGGTCGGAGGCTTCGCCGGCGTTTTGCGAGAGCCGATGGAGGCTCTCGTAGACATGAGGGATGGTGCCCTGCTCGGACACGAGCGCGACGTCGGCGTCACGGCGATCTTGTTCGGGTTGGTTGCGCCAGGCGAGGACGGCGGCGCGCTGAGCGGCATGAACCGCGTTGATGTGCGCGTCGATCTGCGCGATGGGCAGCACCCCTTCGACGTCGCTGAGGCGCAGCCCCGCGGCGCTTGCCACGTCGAGGAGCGCCGCGCGAAGCTCACGCTGCAAGATCTCGCCCGAGAGCAGCTTCAGCCCAGGCGCGACGAGCCGCCCCATGAAGCTGAGGTTGGCGCTCGCCAAGGATGCGAAGGCGATTTTGCGGAAGACCGTTCCGAGAGCTTTCATGAATCGTGTAGCGGCAATGAGCGGTGGTGCGCGAAGGTCAGGGGAGTTGGGAGTTGCGGAGTTCGGCGGAGGAGTCTGCAAATCTGCGCGTACACGGCGGGATGGTTGGCGAGCTGGACGTGGGTCAGTCCGCCGAGCACCGCGCCTTGGCCGAGCTCGAAGGGAATGCGCTCGGCCGGCTCGGGATGGGCTCCGGTGGCGCTCGCGAGCCTCACCAGAAGATCGCCGGCGAGGTGGGCGAGGGGATGGTTCGGATCGGCGGTCACCGTCGCGGCGACGAAGCTGTAGCGTACCTGCGGGATGAAGGGCACCTCGTTCCGCGTCTCTTCGAGCCAGTCGTCATCGAGCACGTAGCCGTGGCGCAGATCTTTGATGCCAACGCTGCGGGCGTCGATGATGCGCGCTGGGATCTGCGTACCCGGCGTGTCGAAGAGCTTCAGCACCGTGGTCAAGAGGTGGCCGGCCTTCTCGAGCGGGGCGCCGAAGTGCGGAGCGGCGATGCACACGACGTCGCTGAGCTTCTTTACCCATGCGCGCCCGGCCTCCGAGCCGTAGTGACTCGCGCTGCGGATCACGAGCCCGCCCATGCTGTGGCCGATGAGGACGAGCTCTTCGACGGCGACGGGATACTCCGCGCACAACACCTCGAGCAGCTCGGCCAAGCGGCGGCCGTTCTCGGAAATGTGGAGCCCCGAGTTGTAGCGAAGGTAGATCGGCGTGAATCCGTGATCGCGCGCGAGCAGGGTGCCGTAGTTGACGGCCGGGTCGCCATGGGTTTCTGCGGCGAAGGCGCTCCACGTCCACTCTGTGCAAGCGAGCCCGTGCACGAATACGCAGAGCTTGCCCGTGGCGTCCGGCAACGCTTCAGCGAGACTCTCGCGGTCGAGCGGAAGGTGAGCTCCGTGACGCCGAAAGGTCATCTCGAGCCCCAGCGGGTTACCCTGTTCCGCGAGGTAGTCGCCCACGACGCCGTTCACCGCTCCGAGGGCAGCGTCCCGAAACCAGGCGGCGGTGCCGAGCGCATCCGAGCGCATCGGAGGGCCGTCGTCCTTCAGAACGGTCCCGGCATCACGACGCTCGGGCGACAGGATCGCAAGGAGCCGATGACCGCCTTCGAGCATGGCGCCGACGGCACGGTTGGTGAGCCGGATGCTTGCAAACACGGTGCGCGCAGTGAGACCGTGCAGTTCTTCGACGATCGCGGCGGGCTCTTCGAGCGGCTCGACCAACTTCACGAGCGCGTAGGCACGCCGGGCCGCCGATTCGTGCGTCTCTTGGACCAGGTTCGTCGTGCGCTCCACGCCGTCGATCACCAGATTCTTGAGGCCGAGCCAGCGCCGCACGCCATCAAGCTACGGCATCTGGGGTAGAGTGCGCAGCCTCACGGAGGGCCCATGCCAGAAAAATATCGATTGGTAACGCGCAGCGACTTCGACGGGCTCGTGTGCGCGGTGCTCTTGAAAGAGCTCGGGATGCTGGACGACATTCTCTTCGTCCACCCCAAGGACATGCAGGACGGCAAGGTCCTCGTGACCGCACGCGACATCACCACGAACGTGCCCTACGTGCCAGGGGTTCACCTGGCCTTCGATCACCATCTCAGCGAGACCTTGCGCGTGAAGGACCGCCCGGACAACCACGTCATCGATCCGAAGGCGCTCAGCGCCGCGCGCGTCGTGTACGACCACTTTGGCGGAGCGGCGACCTTCCCGCGCGTCAGTGA
>SHZB01000094.1 GCA_009692485.1 Myxococcales bacterium | reverse complement strand
CCGCAGCGACGTCTCCGTGAGGTCGAGCTCATTCGCCACCTGCGTCGCGGACTTCCCGCTCACGGCCAGCCGCACCGCGTCTGCTCGAAACTCCGGCGTGAACGATCGCTTTGCGCGCCGCCCTGTCTTCAATTTCTTCGTGGACACTCCTCGCGCATCTTCGCGCTACCCGGGGTGTCCGCAAACCGGGGGAAGCTCACTTTCCGGCGATGGTCAAACTCGCCGCCAAGACCTGCATTCCATCCGTCATCGCGGAGTCGCTGCCCGACTCGCCCGAGAATCTGAAGAAGTTCAGGGACGCGATGAAAGAGCTGGGGCTGTAGAGACCGTCGCGTCCAAGTTATCGAGCCCGTCACGCCTAAACTGTAGAGACCGTCACGCTGGGCGCGTTTTCACCTGGCTCCCGGAAAATCAATCCTGGAGCCAGGGTCGAGACGGGCACGGTCCGTTCACTGCTTGCGTCGCAACACGGCGTCCGTATTCGCATTGCTGGTTACGACGGGTCGAGGCGCGCAGAGTCCGTTCACTGCGTGCGCCGCCCGGGCGGCAAGACGACATCTGCGAGCGGTGCGTCGCGCTCGAGGAGAAAGTAACTTGGCGTCGGAATGCGCGCGGGCCCGAGTTGAAGCAGCATCCAGCCGAACAGGATGTCGAACTTTCCGGGCTCGGGACAGACGAGCAGGTCGCGAACGCAGGCGGTCGGAGCGAGGGGCGCGTTCTCGCCGAGCGCGTAGTCGAGCACCAAGGACTGCGTGAGAGCACGCGGCGCGTCGGCCCCTGCCGGTCGGACGTCGAAATGCCCAAACGTCACGCGACGCCCGTTTTTTAGCCGATCGCGCGCGGGAGCATCGACGCCGTCCTGCTCGAGTCGCACGTTCCAACCGCGGAGCCGCCCGGTTGCCGGGTCGCGATGAAATGCCTTCTTGAAGACCTTCCACGAGAGTCGCTCGACGAGAGGCGGCAGGCCGAGACTGATGCCTTTGTACTCGCTGTCATCGAGGGCCTCGGGGGCAATGGAATGCCCATTGGCAAGCAGCCGGCGAAGCTCACTTCGGGTGGCGGTGAGAAGTTCATTGCGGTTCATGCTGGAAACCCTATTTGCCAATGGAAGGCCGAGATTGGTTGGTCGTTGACTGGCTGCTATTGGCAATTGCGTGCTTGCGGAGACTGGCAATTAGCCAAGACGCAACGTGCCATTCTTGAGCGTCGCAAATGTGGCGGCCGGCGTCGGCGGTTGGCGCGCACACCAATCGAGGTACGCCGCAAACGAGATATCCGGATCCGCGGCTTCCTCGGGCGAGAGCATGCACTCACCCTTCTCGACCTTCAGGACCGCCTCGAGGAGGCTCTCGTGATAACGCTCGAATACGCACAAATCACGGAGCCAGCGCGTCCTTGCGTCATCGGTGCTGACGACCCGCTGCACCTTGTCTCGAAGCACCTCAAGCGCGCCAGGAAACGAGGCGAGCAGCTCGAGGTCGTACGCGAACTGGTGACCGTCGTGGTGCGACGCCAGCAGGTGGCAAAAAATGCGCTCTTCGGAGCTGATGAGTCCCGAGAAGTCCCACGGCGCGATCGCCCGCTCGGCCAAGAGGAATGGGAAGCGCAGCGGACGATGGTAGAGCACGCGCGCGCGCCACGTTGGCCGCACGGGGTAGTCCGCACAGGTGCCGATGGTCTCGGGGCGAAACAGCACGCGGTGCCACATCCGCAGGACACCGAGCGTCACCTGCCACACGTTCGGAATGACCGCGAAGCGCCCGGACATGCGGAGGCGCTCGAGCCCGGAACGGACCTCGGAGGGTGCCAACAGCGCGAGGCGAATGATTATCCGGCTCACTTGGCGCGCCTCTTTGTGGGCTTGGCCGTCGCCCGCGTTCGGCCGCCGCGCAGACTGCGGGTGAGCAGGCCGAGCGTCTCGGTGTCGCGACGCTGTAGCTCGAGCACCACCGCCTCGATGTGGCGAGGGTCGCGCTCTTCGAGCCACGCGGACAGCACGCGGTAGGCCACGGCGTTCGTCCTTGGCTCGGCGTAGAGAACTGCGCGGAGCGGCTCGAGCCCCACGACCGTGGCCAACACCGGGTGAAAGCACAGCTTGAGGACGGTGCTCTCGGTCGCATCGAGGATGGCCGCGAGCACCTCCATGTCGGCGAGCGCGATGTCCTCGACGGGTGCGCCGGACTCGGCCAAGAAGGCGAAGCTCGCGATGGCGCGGGCGATCGGCAGCGTTGCGCGACGCGAGCGGCCGGCGAGTCGCTCGAGCACGGCACGCGCAAGGTGACGGCGCACGAGCAGGAGGTCCGCCACGACCTCCGGAAGCGAACCGCGGTCGAGCGCCACTCCGGCCAGCTCGCCGAGCAACTCTGGGCCGGAGCCGCGCGCATAGTCGAGCACCTCGTAGCCGCTGCCGTGACGCACCCGGAGCATGCGAGCGCCCGTCAGTTTGGCCAGGGCCGCGCGCAGCGTGACGCGGTTCACCCGCAGCTCTTCGGCCAGCTTTCTCTCCGGCGGAAGCTGCGAGCCGATCGCCAGCTCGCCACGCAGGATCGCAGAGCGCAGCACACGCGCGACCGCGTCCACGGCAGACTCACGGGGCTTCAGCGGCGCCAGCACGACGAGTGGTATAGTGGTCGGACCACTTTGTGTCAAGGGCGTACGCGCAGCCTCTTGCGGTCATGGCGCGCTCGATCGCGCAGCCTCTTGCGGTCATGGCGCAGTGCATGTCGAACAACGAAGATGCGGAACCGCGCTCGCATTCGTGGGAGCCTGTCCTTGATGAAGGTGCGCTTTGGTTGGGGGGTCGGCATCGCCGCGGCGCTCGCACTGGCGGCGGTCATGGCGTTGGTGCGCGGGTTCTTCGTGACCAAAGCTCGGGAGCTGGCCAACACGCGTCGCTGCGATGGCCCCTGTCGCATTCTTGGTCACTGCGGCTGGGACGAGGAGACCCAGCGGTGTCGCGCACGTTCCGGGCTCGAGTGCCGCAACTCCGACGCGTGCAAGTCCAACGGGTTTTGCAGTCATGGCGACGGCAACTGCGAAGCGACGAGCGATGAAGAGTGTCGCGGCGCAGAGCAGTGCGCGGCAGCGGGGAGGTGCCAATTCACCGGTGAGGCGGCGGCGCCGTGTGCACCGGGCACGGCCGAGCACTGCCAAGAGGCAACGGTGTGTCGCAGGCTGGGGCGCTGCTCACGAGCGAACGGGTCATGCAACGTGGTCACGAACGAAGACTGCGCGCGCTCCGAAATATGTACCCTCCACGGCGAATGCACGCTGGCGGCACGGTCACCCGAAGAGCTCGCCATCGCGTCGTGCGCCGCGGCCAACAACGAAGACTGCGCGCGCGGTGAGGACTGCACGAAGCGTGGCGCATGCACGGCGGTCGACGGCGCTTGCCGATGAGCGCGATTGCCGATGAGCGCGATTGGCGAAGATGGCCTTGGGCGAAGATGGCCTCTGGCGAATAGGGCAATTGGCGAAGATGGCCTTTGGCGAACAGTGCAATTGGCGAATAGGGCAATTGGCGAAGATGGCCTTTGGCGAATAGGGCAATTGGCGAAGATGGCCTTTGGCGAACAGTGCAATTGGCGAATAGGGCGTTCGCCAAAGAGGTACCCGCGCTCAGCGCCCGGACGGTGGCTTCTCGGGAATGCGGAGTCCGCAATGTGCGAGATCGAGCGCGGCGCTCCCGGCCCAATCACGGTTGGCGCGTGGGCTCGCGGGACTCGGGTGCAGCATCGTGCCGACGCTCACGTCTCGACCGGCGAGCGCGCGTCGGCTTGCCTGGGTTGCGAAGGCACCGATCCCGATGACGTGGCGCACGGCGAGCGCATCGACCATTCGGGCGAGGGCCTCGTCGCAAATGGCAAGCAGAGGCTCGCGCTCGGCGGCGGGCAGTTTGTCCGGAGTGCGGTTCTTGCCGGAGTCTTCGACGAACACGAGCGGGCAGTAGTTTGCGACGAAGAACCGCGCGAAGAAACGAGCCGGCGTCGCGAAGCGGTCGCGGAAAAATCCCCAGAACCGGGCTCCGCTGATTTCGGAGCGCGGGCACTCGAAGCCGAGGATGGGACGCTTCGGATGCTCGCGCATCGGCCGCGCAACAGACTCCGAGATGCCGAGAAAATCGCGCACCGCCGCGACCTCGCCGAAGGGCACCCCGGTCTGCGCCATGCCGAAGGGTCCGGGGTTCATCCCAACGAAAAGTGCCTCTTTTGGGCCAGATCCGTACAACTGCAGATAGCGGGCGTGCGCCGTCCACGCGTACGCGAGCGGGTTGTAAACGTAAGCGACGGGCGCGCCGAAGGAGAGGCGGTCCACGTCGGTCGCGAGCTGGCGTGCGATCTCGATGAGCGGGCTCTTCTTGGCCATACCGGCGGCACGCTGCCGACGCCCAAGAGTCGCGTCAACGCGTGTCCGCAGCGAGCCTTTTTCGGGCGGCATGTGCGCGTCGTCCGGCGGCGAGTAGAGCGCGGAGCTCTCCAGCAAGCTTGACGTCGCCCTTCGTGCGGTCGCTCCACGATGCACGCTCGGCTGCCCACGCATCGAGGTCGATCCCATGCTCGGTCAACCAGGCGAGATCACCACCGGGGCCGGCATTTTCGATTCCGATCCGCACCTCCGCGAAGCGTTCGATCGACCAGCGTGTCGCGACGGTGGGCCGCAGCGCCAATTCGCGTGCGCGCCGTGCTTCCCCGAGCGCCGCCGTCACTGCCTGCGCGAGCTTGCGTGAGCCACCGGTCGCCTCATCGGCGAGACGCGCGCGCTGCCACACTTCATGCTGCCGCCAGCGCAGCTCCTCGATTCCGAACTGCTCGAGCACCGCCTTGAGCGGTTGGCCGACGCCCCACGTCGCGAACTTGATCTGCGCGTACAAGGCGAGCGGCAGCGGCTCAAACTCACCAGGACGCCGAGCCGGCGCATTCTCCGCCGGGCTCAAGGCGCGCGTCGCTGGCAGCGGTGCTTTCGCTGCAAGGTCTGGCGTTGAAGCGGGCCATTGCGGCGCTTGCGTTCGAACGGAGGTTTGAACGGGCCATTGCGGCGCTTGCGTTTGAACGGGCCATTGCGGCGCCTGCGTTTGAACGGGCCATTGCGGCGCCTGCGTTTGAACGGGCCATTGCGGTGTTTGCGTTTGAAGGGGGGCCTGAGCGTTCGACGCTGCGCTGATTGCGCTCGGAGCGGTCGCGAGCGCGCCGGTGAGCCATTCTTCAAGCGCGGTGGAGGCATGCGCGGCTGGTCGCGGTTTTTCGCTGTGTCGCGCGAGCGCAGCGTCGAGCCAGGGCTCCAAGATGTCTGAAGAGAGCGGAGCCGAAGAGCGCGGAGCCGAAGAGAGCGGAGCCGAAGAGCGCGGGGCCGAAGAGCGCGGGGCCGAAGAGCGCGGGGCCGAGGGTTGCATCGCATCCTCGAGCTGGGCTTCGAGCCACGACTCGAGGGCGGCGGCGTGACGCGGCCTCGGCATATTCATGACATGGGTGCGCTCCGAATCCGGAGGGCGCGGAGGAGCGCGTCGCTGCGTTCGGTCGCCATCGTCGCCACTGCCCTCCATCCGCGCGATTATCGGTCTGGCGGCGTCGAGAAGCGAGGCTCGCGGTCGGTCGCGTGTTAGATCTCGTGAGACATGACGATTCGCGACGTCGCGAACGATTTTGAGACGTGGGCGCAAGTGGCTGCTCGGCTGCGAGGCCGAAGTGCGAGCGAGCGCGAGCAGCTGCTTCACGAGCTCGGGCTGACGCAAGCGTGGGGTGGCGTGCACGAAGCGTGGTCCCATGCGCTCAACGAGGACATCACGGAGCGGCGTATGGACCGCCCCAATCGCTACGTCGAGATCTGCGCCGCCGAGCAGCACGCCCGATCTTCCGAAAAGGTCGCGCCGAAAAACTTCTCGCACGCCTTGATGCCACCGACCACGCCGAGCCAACCCGCACGCAACCAGATGGTCACCATGCAGGTGTCCAACGCGAGCCCCGCGCCCCACAGCCCAGGGCCCAGCGCGCCCCCGCGGCCCAGCGCAACCCCGGGGGCCGGCAGCGATTTTCGAGCCGCGTTCGGTCCGCGCGTGCCGGTCGTCGCGCCGCTCGGCGATCAAGAGCGCACCGTCACGCGGCTGGACGTCACCGCGTTGCGAGCATCGGCCGAGGCAGCGAAGGCCGCCGTGACGAATTTCAGCGTCGAAGATTGGGGCAACCACTGCGCTTCCCTCCGGCGCGCGACGAGCGAGGCAGATCGCGAGCGCGCGTGGGCCGCAATTGGCATCGTCGGGCCAGGAGACCAGCACTGGGTTCATTCGACTTGGGTCGAGAAACTGACCGCAGACCCAGCGCTCTATGAACGCTACTGCGCGGTCCTTCAACGCGGCTAATCGGGCCGAGCAGGCTAGTCGGGCCGAGCAGGCCAAGCAGGCTAGTCGGGCCGAGCAGGCTAATCAGGCTAGTCGGGCCGAGCAGGCCAAGCAGGCCAAGCAGGCCAAGCAGGCCAGTCGGGCCGAGCAGGCTAATCAGGCTAGTCGGGCCGAGCAGGCTAGTCGGGCCGAGCAGGCCAAGCAGGCTCAGCGGTGCTCGTGCGGATCGCCCAGGGGTGGGCCCGGACGCTCAGCGCGCTTGGGCGGAGGGAAGGTGCCCGGCCGACGCTGCGGGGCCAGATTTCCTTGCGTATCGATGTCGACGTCGTCGATGCGAATTTCGTAAAGCTCGGTGACGTGTTGCTTGCGTAGCGCGGCGAGCGTCGCATCGAGCTTGGTGCCGACCGCCTGTTTGGAGAGCATCGCTCGAATGCTGGCAGCCTCGGACTCGAGCGGGCGCTCCGGTGTCTCGACACTTCCGCGGCGCTGTACGAGGAGCCATCGGCCACCGTCTTCGATCGGCGCGGGCACGACCTCGCCGTCTGCCACCTTGGCCGCCGCCTGGTAGAGCGCAGGACTGACCTTGAGCTGTTTGTCCTTGGTCGTGCCATCGGGCCGCACGAAGCCAAGGTTGCCAAATTTCATCGCGGTCGATTTGTCGGTCGAGTGATTTGCGGCGAGAGTCTCCCAACCAAGGATCGGATCTTTCGCGAAGGCCTTGTCGTTCTTGATCGTGTCGAGGAGCTTCTCGGCGTCTTCGCGTTTGTCGACCGCGATCTGCCAGAGCTTCAGCCGCAGCTCGGCGCGATAGCGATCGGCGTGCTGCGCGTAGTACGCCTTGACGGCTTCGTCCGTGACGAGCACCGATGCCAACGCCTCTGCGCGAAGTCGATTCTCCAGCGACTGAACGAGAACGGCGCGCACGCGGGTCTGCACGTCCTCGCGCTGATCGAGACGCTCTTTCAGGGCACCCTGAACCAAGAGCTCGAGGTCGATCAGCTCTTCGACGACGGCACGCCGAATCGCGAGAGGTGTGGGGCCGAGGGCGCGAAGTCGAAATGCCGGCACGAGCTTCAACATCCGCTCGACACCACCGACGGTGAGTGTCTGCTCGCCGATCACAGCCACGACGCGGTCTTCACGCGCGCCGGCCAGGGCGGTGTCTGCGACGGCCACGCCGCCGATCGCCGTGGCAGCGATGGCAGCCGCGCCGAGGAGCTGGAGCCACAAGCGAGAACCCGCGCCAGCTGCAGCGAGGGGGCCTCGGGCGAACGGACCGCGCAAGGAAAATCTCAAAATTGGGCGCGCCACTTCAAGCAACTCCCGGTGCGGCCTGCCGGGCAGCGAGGGCCTTGCGGCGTCGTGCCCGTTGCGCGTACCCATAACCGACGAGCAACGAGCACGCGAGCGGGGAGAACGCCATCATGCTCGTGACACCGGGATGTTCGAGCAGCCACGTGTAAGTGCCGGCAAGGTAGGGGTCGAGGCCGTCGGCGTAAAATACCGCGACGAAAAACGCGATCGCGAGCACGGATGCGATGGCGTTGAGGAGCAGGAAATATCCCCACCGCAGCGCACCGCGACGATAGGTGTCAGCGGCATGGACCTGCGTGTCCTGCGGGAGTGTTTCGTTCGTGGAGACGGCGGCCTGGGGCATCGGGGCGGCGGACTATACGCTGCGGCGGCGAGCTTTTCACGCGCGAATGGCGGGCACGACCGCGGGCACCTCGCAGCTTTGGCATCGCAGCTTTGGCATCGCAGCTTTGGCATCGCAACGCCGGCATCGCAGCACGAGCTCAGCGGCGGCCGGTCAGCAGCGATCCAGCTGGGCGCGGGCGGCGCGATGCTCGGGATCGAGCGCGAGAACTCGCTCGAGATCGCTGCGCGCACCAGCGTCGTTGCCGAGCCTGCGCCGAAGAACGCCGCGATAGAAACGCGCGTCGATTTGTTCGGGATCTTGCAGCAGAACGTCATCCAAATCGAGCGTGAGGACCTTGAGATCGGGTCGCTGCTGATGGGCCCGGATCCACGCGCGGGTCGCCTGAATTTCGAGGTCGTCGGAGCGCCCCGCGAAGGCGCGATCGCAGAAATTTAACGCCTCCGAAAAACGGCCCGACAAGAGCTCGTAGAGCGCCTGCTCGTGAAGATCATCGGGCGAGGTGCGCCGCGATGAAGAGGGGGCGCCCGCGCGACCGCCATCCGTCCGCATGCCTTCGCTCCACGCACGCGAACGAGGCACGCGCTTCAGGATCACGCGCCCGATCTGGGCTGCGGTTTTGGACACTGGCGCTAGCTTCTCACTCGGTTCGGCTGCGGCTTTGGCGACCGGCGGCGGCTGCGCACTCGGTTCGCGATCGCTGTCTGCCGCTGCTTGCGGCACGGACGGCGTGCCGTTGGCAGGCTCATCCAAACTGAGCGCCTCCAAACTGAAGCTGGGCGCCTCCGAGCTGGTGATTGCATCGGCTGGCGTTGGCGCGCTTGGCGGGATGCTGACGGGGGTCTGCGCGTCGAGGAAGGTCTCTTCGACTGGCTCATTCTGAGCCTCGGCCTTGGAGCTTGACTTGGCCGGCTGGAGGTAGCGAGTGAGCGCAAGCACGTAGACGATCCGACGGGTGCGCGCCTCATCGGCGGCGAACATCAGCACGGCCAACGGCGGACTGTCGGCGCGGATCCGCTCGACCAGCGCCAACGCAGCGCCGTCAAATCCGAATCGCTCGATGCGACCGTCCCCCGCGAGGGTGACCGGTCCGACGCCGAGTCGAGCGAGCACAGCGTCGATGTGGACATCGCTCTCGCCATGCGCCGCAATGCCCCGCCAAAGAACGCGCGGAACATCGACGCGAACGCCGGAGGGGATCCCCGCGGGCGAGTCTCCATCGGCGGATAACTCCCACGCGGTCTCGCGCGGCAATGAGAAAATTCGCTCGAGCCGCATGAGCAGCTGGGTCACGAGCGCTCGTTCCACCTGAGCGGAGTTCACGGATGTGGGCTGCGCGGCGCGGTCGCTCACCGGGCCGCGTTCCTCGCCCGTGTCCGCAACCTCGCGCGCCGGCGTCAGCTCGGGCGCGGCGGCGGCGTTCGCGAGGATTTCGCCGAGTCGTCCATAGCCGTCGGCCACTCCGACCCGGGTCGGAAGGCCGCGCTCGAGCGACACGACCTGTGGCTCGGCATCCGGCGGCCGGAGCGTGAGCGTGCCCGTCCACCGCTCATCGAAGAGCCGCACCAGCAGGTGCGAAAATGGAGTCTCCTCGAAGCCCCCCCGACACGAACCAACTAAGGACACTGGGCAGCACGCTACCACGCACGAGCGCAACCCAGCTCCTGAGACGCCCACTTATTTCACAGGCGTCGGTGGGTCCACGCGCTTCGATTTCGGACTGCAAGTTCGGCCTCGGTGGGTCCATGCGTCTTGATTTGGGGCTGCCACGTCGGCCCTGTTGGGTCCATGCGTTGCGGTTTCGGGCGCAATTTCGGCATCGATGCGCGTCGATCGAGGCACTAGCGTCGGCGCCATGTCGCGCGGGCACCTGTTGATCGTGGACGACGAGATCACCATCCTTCAGACCTTGAAGAAGCTGCTCTCGCTCGAGGGCTACAGCGTCGACGTCGCGGGCGGGTATGGCATCGCGCGTGAGAAATTCGAGCGCAACAACTACGACCTCGCGTTGATCGACGTGGCGCTGCGGGATGGCGACGGCGTCGAGTTGCTCGGTCGCTTGCGTGAGAACAAGAACGACGTGCCGGTGTTGATGATGAGCGGGCACGCGACGGTCGACGGCGCGGTGCGGGCGACCAAGCTTGGGGCGAGCGATTTTCTCGAGAAGCCGCTGTCGAGCGATCGCCTCCTCATCGTGATCGAAAATACGTTGCGACTCGTTCGGGCCGAGGCTCAAGCCAGCTCGCTGCTTCGACAAGCGGGGGTCGGCGGTGCGCTCATCGGCGACGGCGCGAAGATGGCGAGCCTTCGCGAACAGATCACACGCGCCGCGAAGTCGAACGCCACGGTGCTGGTGCTGGGCGAGCGCGGAACCGGAAAGGAGCTCGTTGCGCGGGCGATTCACGCCGAGAGCCGACGCCGTGCCGGCCCGCTCGAGAAGCTGAACTGCGCCGCGGTGCCGAGCGAGCTCATCGAGAGTGAGCTGTTCGGACACGAGGCCGGGGCCTTCTCTGGCGCGACCAAGCAGCGCCGCGGAAAGTTCGAGCGCGCGAGCCTCGGAACGCTCTTTCTCGACGAGGTCGGCGACATGCCGCTCGCCATGCAGTCGAAGCTGCTCCGCGTCCTGCAAGAACAAGAGATCGAACGCGTCGGCGGCAGCGAGACCTTCAAGATCGATGTGCGGGTCGTGGCGGCGACGAACAAAGATCTCGAAACGGCCTGCGAAACAGGGACATTTCGGCACGATCTCTTCGACCGGCTGAACGTGCTGCGCCTCACCTTGCCGCCGTTGCGCGCGCGGCGTGAAGATGTTCCGCAACTGGCGCGGCACTTCCTCGCAATACTCGGCGCGGCCAACGATCGGCCCGAACTCGAGCTCACCGACGCGGGGATCGCGAGGCTCGTCGGCCACAGCTTTCCGGGCAACGTGCGCGAGCTCCGCAACTTGATCGAGCGGCTCGTGATCTTGACGCCGGACGCGCACATCGACGGGGCCGACGTCGAGACTTTCCTCGGCGCAACGACGAGCGCAAAGACAGCCGGGCTATTTCGTGCCGGCGTGCCGTTCCGCGTTCTCTCGGAGGAGGCGGAGCGGACCATCCTCGAAGAGGCCATCCGCCACCACAGCGGCCACATGGCACAGACAGCACGGGGGCTCGATCTCGAACGCAGCCACCTCTACAAGAAGTGCAAATCGCTCGGCCTCCGCGACGCCGACCCCGCGCCCGACCCGACCTGAGCGTGTGCCGGCGGGCTAGTTGGTCAATTGGCTAACTGGCTATCTGGCGAGCGGCCTATTTGGGTATCGGCGCATTGGGGGTAGCGGGTTCACTGGCTAACTGCCTATTCGTGCTCGTGTGATTCGCGGCCCTGAAGTCCACCCGCCGGTTCGTCCTTGGTGATTGCGGCCTCCGCGCGAAGAGCGAGTGAGGTGGCGCGCTCGGACCACTCGCGCTTGCCGAGCTTCGCGTAGCCGGCCGCGAGCGTGCGATAGATCTGCGCTGTGAGCTTCGGCTCGGGGCGGGCCTTGAGCGCGCTGTTGAGCTCGAAAATCGCCGAGACGTGACGGCCCGTCCGCGCAAGCGCCCGCGCATAGTCGTAGTGGACCGCGGGATTCATGACATCGACGAACATCGCCCCCTCGCCCACGACGCGCGCCTCATCCCATTGGCCGCGCTCTACCAACATGTGAAGCAGCCGCCGCCACACGCGCCGGTCATGCTGATCGAGCTTGGACAAGGCCCGCAGCGCGAAGAGCTGTTCGTCACTGTCCTTACGCTTGCGCGCGAGATCGAAGAGCGCCTGGAGCGGCTCGACCTGGGACGGATCGAGTCTGGTCGCCTCGAACAGGTGCAGGCGCATCGCCTCGAGATCTTCCTTTTTCTCGGCGATGTCGGCGGCCTTCATGCGCACCGCGTAGCCGTCGTGCCCGCCCTTCACCAGTCGGTCGAGGAGCGCGCGCGCAGGGTCGAGCTCGTCTTTCGCGAGGTGCATGCGGGCCCGCAAAAACTGGGCGTTCGGCTCATTCGCGTCGAGCGCCAGCGCCAAGCTGAGCACGCTCGCGGCCTCGGCATCTTCGCCCTCGGAGAGGAGCGCGCGCGCGAGGGCCACGTGCTTCTTGGGGCTCTTCGCATCCGAGGCCAGCGCCCGGCGTGCCGCGTCCACCGACTCGAGCGCCGCTAGCTCGGGCATGAACTGCTTCTGGTAGCGAGCCATGCGCGGTTCGAGCCATGCGCGGTAGCGGCGGTCCAGCTCGTCGGCGTCGATGCCAAGCGCCGCCTTTACCAGCTCGGGAGTTTGCTTGCCGCTGGCCCAACCGGGCAGAAGCTTGGCATAGGCGTCGAAGCCAAACTGCTCGGCCGCGAACACGGCAATCTGGCTAGCGGCAAAATAGGCCATGACGACATCTGCGGAGTTGTCGACGTGGGTGAAGGCGCGATTGAAGCTTGCCACTTTCGGGATCTTCCCGTCCGCGAGACCCCAATACAGACTGACCTCTTCTTCGCGGCGCCACTCTGGCCGCGCGATGATCGTCTCGTACTCGGCGAGGCCCTCGGTGTACCAGCGCGGGACGCGGCTCTGCGACTGCTGGATGTGAAAGACGTGGGCCAGCTCGTGCCACACGATCATGCCCCAGTTGAAGCTGCCGGCGCTCGGGCTCAAGGCGGCCAGGGTCTTCCCGAAGCAGACGCCTTGGATCCCAATCGCGGGCAGGCCGCTCGTGCGAATGCTGAAGTGTTGCGGGTCGGCGTACATCTCGATCGACACGGGCTCGACCGGCGTAAAGCGGTAGCGCGCCACCATCGACGCATAGGCATCCTCGAGCATCCGCGGGAGGTAGCGCTCGAGGACGGCCTTCTCGTCTTTGTGGTAGCGGACACGAAAGCGCGCACCCTCCACGGAGACGTATTCTTTTTGGATCGTCTCTTCGTAAAAGTTGAGCGTGTTGTAGACGCGCACGTTGAACTTATCGAGCTTCCACGCCTTGCGGAGCGCCGCGAGTCCGCCCGCGTCATCGCCGCCGCGGATCAAATTCAGGCCGAGCGCGGCGTGGGCCTTGGCCTCTCCGGGGTCGACGACGATCGCCTTCTTCATGAGGCTCACGATCTCGTCGTAGCGGTGCTCCCACTCTGCGAACTCGCCGACGATGACGTAAAAGCGCGCAAATTCCGGGCTAATTGCGAGAACCTCGCGCTCCGTCGCCGCGAACCCGCCCTGGTCTTCCGCGAGAAACTTCGTCGCGGCCTTGATCGACAAGAGCTCAAGCTGCTTCGGATCGGCGCGCAGTCCTTCATCGGCGGCAGCGAGCGCGGCAGAGACATCCATCGTGCGAAGCGCCAGCCCCGCGCGCACGAAGAAGGCCTCGGCGAGCTTGGAGTCGACGGCGAGCGCCTGGTCGATGAGCTGCTCGGCCGCGCCAAAGTCCATCGCCTGCTCGAGCTTGACCTGCGCCATCATCACGAGCGCGCGCGGCTCGTTCGGCGCGAGGGCGAGGGCCATCTTGGTGACCTCGGCGGCGTGCCCGGGATCGTATTTGTCGAGGAACAGCTCGGCACGCCAGAGCAGCGTCTCGATGCGCTTGTTCCCCCCGGCGCGCTCCGCCTGATTGAAGGCCTCGTTGGCGTTACGGTGCGCGCGCAGGAGGTAGGCGGCACGACCGACGAACGACAGGCCCTCGGCGTCGTCCAACTTGATCGCGTCCGCGTTGTAGGCGTCGATGACCTTCATCAACGGCGCCTCGGCCTCGCGACGATGGCCGCCCTCGAGCAACAGCTCACCGTGCAGGACGTGCGCCCGGTGCGCGTCGGCGTCGTCCGCGAGCGCCTCGAGCTCGGCCAACGCCTCGCCGCGCTTGCCACTGCGAACGAGGGCCTCGGCAAGTAACGGCACGGCCCGCCGGCGCATCGACTCGGCGCCCCTCAACTTGCCGAGCAGCGTCGCCGCCCCACTGTAGTCGCCCGTGTACAAGAGCCGCCGGCCCTCGAGCAGCTGCGCCTCCACACGCGCCGGGCCCTTCATCGCCTCGCCGAGAAGCTTCTCCGCCTCCCCGTATCGGCTCGAAGCCAGCGCCGCACGCGCCTCGTCGACCGCATCTTTCGCCAGCGCTGCCTCCGCCGTCGTCACCACGCCCGCGAACGCGAACGCGAACATACAGCCAACTCGGAAGCGCGAACCGGTGCGAAGCATGACGAGAGCCCGCGCGACGCTAGCGCAACGATTCGCCTGGAGCGATGCGCTAGCGACGGCTGTGCGTAGCGCCGGGGGTGCGTAGCGACGGGGGTGCTCGCAGAGCGTCCCAAGGTCCCGCCAACACCATCCGACAACCGCGGCGTGCTCGCGGGACGGTCCGCGGCGACGGGTCGCAAAAAAAAAGCCGGCCGCGCGTGACGGATCGGCGGGGCCCAGCGTCTTTGTAAATCGACGCTGTCGATCAGCAGATGCGTCGCATCCGCCGGCGACACGCGCCTCAAGTCCGGGTCACTTGAACTCAACACGCACGGATAGGCAGGCGCAACGATGCACTCGAAACAGAGCGGTCAAGGTGACGGACAACCACAATTCGGCCGACCGGTAGAGTCGGGCAGTCGCGGACCGTCGCCGACCCATGTTGGCTACGGCGGTCCCAGCTCAAGCAGTCACGGACAGCCGCCGGGCCCGGGAGCGCCGGACCCGAACGACGCGCGGGCGAAGGCCACGACCTTCTCGTACACCCCGCGTGGGAAAACCGTCTCGGCGTTGGGCGCCTTGACGTTTTTAGGAATCTTAGGATTGTGCAGCGGCTGCGAGAGTGATGCGCCAAAGAAGGCCAAGAAGGCCGGGACGGTCGCGGCGGTCGCGGCGGTCGCTGAGAGCGATAGCGCAATGCGTTGTAGGACTGGACTCGGAGACTATGGAGATGGAAAGACTAAGTATTCGAATTGCGCGGCTGCGTGCGGCGAAGGTGCCAAGTGGGCCTGCGACGTCGCGGCGACGCTGAGCGCAAACACCGCCGACAAGGCGAAGCTCACCGAATGCGAGGCGAAACTCGCCAAATGCGCGGCGGACGACGATGACAAGCCCGCCGCGCGCGACGTGAAGCCCGCTGAAGTCGCGGCGGACGACGACGACAAGCCCGCCGCACCAGTAAAAAGCGGGGCGTTCAGCAGCGCGTGCACCGACTATGTCACGTGCATCTGCGATGTCGGCGAGGAGCTGGACAAACACGCCGACGCCAAGGGTCTCAAGTCGGCGGATTG
>SHZB01000093.1 GCA_009692485.1 Myxococcales bacterium | reverse complement strand
CTTGCTAACCCAGGTCGCCTCGTCGTGGTTCACGTTGTAGGCGTCCTTCGCTGCGTCGGCCATCGCGCTGAAGGTCTTGCTGCCGACCGTGTTGATCGCCGGACGGCCCATGCGATCGATCGGATTGCCGAGCTTCGGAGGAGCCGGAAACCCGGTGACGCCAGCGCCGCCGCTGCCGCCGTTCGAGGTCGTCGCGCCGCCCGTGCCGCCGCCGCCGCTGCCGCCGTTCGCGCTCGTCGTCGTTGGCGTGCCCGTGGGGCCGGCCGCCGTGGTCTCGTCGTCGCCGCACGCTGCCAGGACGCCTACCGAGAGCGCCGCCACCGCTGCAAATTGAATAAGTGTTTTCATGGTGGTGTTCCTCTCAGTTCTTGCCGTAGGTGCCGGCCCATACCGACAGATGGTTGCCCTTGCCCGGGATCGCGTCGAGCGCGATCTCGACCACGAGGCCGAGCGAGTTGAGGCCCTTGAAGTTGTTCTTGGGCGGGGTAGTGAGCAAGGCCTGGAGCGCGGTCACCGTGGCCGCGTCGAGCTTCGGGCAGCCGGATGGATAAAACAGCAATTTCGGTGTCACCGCGGTTGCCGCGGCGATCACCGCTCCCACCGTCGCCTTCAAGCCGTCGAGGAAGAAGAAGAACGGATCGGCGTGGGCGCCCGCGTGCACGCGCACCTTGCCGCTGTCGCTCTTCATCCCGGCGGCGGCCGACGGATCGCCGGTCACGTAGTCCGAGCTCGTGTCGAACTGTTCGCCGAGCCAGCACTGCGCGTCGGTGTTGCTCGCGAACTCGCAGATGAGCTTCGTCAAGGTGCCGTCATCGACGAGCGCCGCCTCGCTACGGACGATGTGAAACACGTACTGGGTCGTGTCCCCGAAGGCCGTCGGCGCGCTGGTGCCGCCGATGGTCATGATCAGCTCGAGGTTGGCTTTGTCGGCCGACATCCAGGTGTAGACGTCGTTGATGTCGCCGGTCGGCTCCATCGTGACGCCGGGTCCGTCGGCGTGGTCGGCAGCGAATGCTGTGCCGGTGGCGAGCAGCACAGCCGCTACGCCCCCAAGTTTCGTCCAAGTTCTCATGAATACCTCTTGATGTGGATGTGACGTGAGCAGGCGAACGTCCGCCGGCAGTGACCGGCGAGTTACCTTTCCCCGTGCGACCTGGAGCCCAGGCGGGGGCGCATGCTGTCTCTTCGCCTTGACTCCCGTCAACGCAATTCTGGCACTCGCAATTCTGGCACTCGCAATTCTGGCACTCGATTCTCCGCGACGTACCCGCGGGACGTAGCTTCGCGACCGCTCGCGAGGGGTCGCAATAGGCGGTCGCTCCCGAGACCTTCCGCGGCTATGAGCCAGCCGATGTTCGACCGTGCCCGCGCCCACTACGCCGCCGTCCTCGCGGAGCTCCGCGCATCCGGTCTCGAGAAACACGAGCGCGTCCTCGAGAGCCCCCAGGCCGCCACCATCCGTGTCGGTGGGCGCGAGGTCTTGAACTTTTGCGCCAACAATTACCTCGGCCTCTCTTCGCACCCGGCGGTGATCGACGGCGCCCGCCGTGCTCTCGAGACGCGTGGCTTCGGCCTCTCGAGCGTGCGCTTCATCTGCGGCACGCAGGACATCCACAAAGAACTCGAGGCGCGGGTGTCGGCGTTCTTCGGGACCGAGGACACCATCCTCTACGGCTCGTGCTTCGACGCGAACGGTGGTCTGTTCGAGACGCTGCTCGCGGAGGAAGACGCGCTCATCACGGACCAGCTCAACCACGCTTCGATCATCGACGGCATCCGGCTTTGCAAGGCCGAGCGGCTCCGCTACCCGAACGGCGATCTCGACGCGCTCGAGCAACACCTCGTCGCGACCCGCCACAAACGCCTTCGCATGATCGCGACCGACGGCGTGTTTTCGATGGACGGCTACCTCGCCAAGCTCGACGCCATCTGCGAGCTCGCCGAACGCTACGACGCGATGGTGATGGTGGACGAGTCGCACGCGACCGGCTTCATGGGCGCGACCGGTCGCGGCACGCCCGAGCACTTCGGGGTCGGCGCTCGCATCGACGTCATCACCTCGACCCTCGGCAAGGCGCTCGGCGGCGGCAGCGGCGGCTTCACCACCGGCAAGAAAGAGATCATCGCGCTCTTGCGGCAGCGCTCGCGGCCCTATCTCTTCAGCAACAGCGTCGCGCCCGCCATCGTCGGCGCCTCGCTCGCGGCCTTCGAGCTGCTCGAGCACGACGACGGACCGCGCCATCGCCTGATGGCAAATACCGCGCATTTTCGGGCCGGAATGAGCGCGGCGGGGTTTGACATCAAGCCCGGCATCCACCCGATCGTGCCGGTGATGATGACCACCGCCGCCGCCGGCGAGGATGCCCGAAGCGCGAGCCGCCTCGCAGACCGCCTGCTCGAAGAGGGGCTCTATGTCGTCGGGTTTTCCTTCCCGGTCGTGCCGAAGGGACAAGCGCGCGTGCGGGTCCAGCTCAGCGCCGCGCACTCCGCGGCCGACGTCGAATTCGCGCTCGCCGCCTTCACCAAAGTCGCCCGCGAGCTGGGCCTCCTCGCCAGCTAGCCATCGAGAGGCTCCGCGCAATCCCCGCCCGCGCGCCCTCAGCGTTGCGGCGGCACCGTCACGTTGGGCCGGGATTTCAGGCACTTTTGCAGCTCGCCGTCGAGCGACGTCGCCACCGCAGACGGGAGCTTCGGGGCTCCCATCACGCCGACTCCGAGCCGGTCCCACGCGAGCCCGCCGGCGCGCGGATCCCAGCTCCACCATACGAACAGCGCGCGGCCCTTGATGTTCTCGAACGGCACGCCCGCGCCGAGCCCGCCCTTCCACGCGCGCGAATCGTGGCTGTTGTCGCGATTGTCGCCGAGCACGAACGCATGGCCCCGCTCGATGCGATACGGGCCTTGCACGTTGCCACACAGCTGCGCGCGGCACGCCTTGCCGGCGTTGCAGTCCGCATCGTGCTCGCACGCCTCGAACTCGAGCTGGTCGCGATACATCGTGAGGTACTGCCGCTCGCCGAGATACTCCACGTACAGATGCGTGCGGCCACCCGGCGTGATGTCGTAGCGGCCGACGTAACAGTTCGGCACGAGCCAGCCGTCGAGGATCGGCCTGCCGTCGAGCACCTCGAGCGTATCGCCCGGCAACGCGACGACCCGCTTGATGAAGTCTTGCGTCTTGTTTTCGGGGAACTTGAACACCATCACGTCGGCGCGCGCGGGCGGCAAGTTGTCGTAGAGGCGCTCATCGGTGTGCGGCAAGAGCGGCCCGTAGGCGTACTTCGCGACGAAGATGTGGTCGCCGATCGCCAAGGTCGGAATCATCGAGCCGCTCGGGATCTTGAAGGCCTCGATCACGAAAAATCGCAGCACCAGCGCGACCGCGACCGCGATGGCGATCGACTCCCCGTACTCGCGCAGCTCACTCTTGCGCCAGCGGCCCAGGTGGTTGTTCACCGACTGATGCGCGTGCTCGTGTGCAGTGTCGAAACGCGCCGCGTCGAACCGGGCTGTCGTCATCGCGGCTTCGAGCTCCGTCAGCGCGTCCTTCAAATTTCCGCGCGCTTCGAGCGAGACCGCGGTCTCGAATGCACCACCGATGCGATGGCGAATGCGCTCGGCCTCGTCGAGGAGCTGCGCCGCGTCATCGAAGGCGCTCCGCTGCGCCGCGGGGACATCCGTCCGCCCGACCACGCCCGCCGCCAATGCGAGCGGCAGCACGTAACGAAAGCGCCAGATCAACATCGCGAAGAGCGTAAAAAGCAGGATCGTCGCCGGGACCTGCTGCTCGCTCACGAAGCTCTGGATCGCGCCGACATCCAGCGCCGCCGTGTCCGGTTCGAGCGCGCTCACCGTGCCGATCGCCAGCGCCGCCGGTGCCGCGAACAGCCACACGACGTAGAAGATCGCCCGCACCACGCGCGAGCCGATCGCGCCGCGGCCGGGAGCCTCGGTGCTCGGCTCGATGCCGGCCTCGTCGGCAGCGTCGGCAGCGTCGGCCTCGCCGGCAGCGTTGGCAGCGTCGGCCTCGTCGGCCTTGCCGGCCTCGTCGGCAGCGTCGGCCTCTCCCGCGAGCTCGGTGCCTTGCACGCCGCGCGGCTCGTCTTGGCGGTCTTCAGGCAAGGTGCGGCTCTTTAGCTGTGGCCACGACTCAGAGCAAGCAGCGCCGTCACTCGCGCTCGCCGAGCTGCACCGCGTAGCTCACCGTCGCCGCGCGGTCGTCGAGCGGTGTCGCGGCCGGCGCGCTCCGACCTGCGACCGCGGTGTTGTCGAACACGAGATAGTAGCTCCCCACACCAAGCTGCAGCTTGCGGCGGGCCGCGCTCGGCGGAGCCCCGTGCCCTGCTGCGGTTGCCGTGAGCACATCGTCGACGAGCGGCGGCGCGGGCGGCTGTCCCTCTTCCGCATAGCGCTCGTACTGCGCGATCCACGCATCGCCCTGCGCTCGCGGCACCACCAGCGCATCGACCTGCGCCGCGCCTTCCACCGCCGCAGTCAGAAAGAGAGCCTCGTCGTCGTTCGCGATCGTGAAGGGACCGACGAAGTCGCGCTGCTCGGCGTGCAGCTCCGTGCGGTCCATCGCCAAGATGAGCCAATCGGAAGTGCCGCGGCCGAAGGGCTCGGTCGGCTTCTGGCCCTTTTCCAGCACGCCGAGCATGAAGCGCACCTCGCCGTCACGCTGCCGCACGACCGTGAATCCGCGCGCGAGCTGCTGCCTCAGGACGCTCTCGCCAAGCTGCTTGGTCTTCGCCTCGACGCTTGCTCCGAAGAGGCCCGCGACGCTTCCCACCACACCACCGTCACCGCGCTCGATCATCAGCGGCTTGAACGCGGTCGTCTGCGCCTGCTTCTGCCGAAAGTAGACGTACATGTCCGAGCCATCCACGAAAAAATCATGGGCAAATTGCACCGAACCGCTCGCCTCGAAGCCGATCCGGCCGGTCACGTTCGTCCACGCATAGCCATGCCCCGTGAACTGGACGAACAAGTTCTCGTCCGGGAGCTGATCCACTTTGCACGCGTTCGGAAAGAAGCGCCCGATGCTGGGCTCTTCGTCCTGCATCTTGAGCGGCACGCTGCGGGCCTTCATCTCGCTACAAAGCTCCGACACCGCGAAGCCGAAGAGCGCTCGCCGCAGCGAGTGATTGCCTGGATTGTTGACGACTCCCGGCATCAGCGTGAGAGCGGTGTGGCCGCAGGATGCGCCGACCGACACGGCTCCGAATGCGAGGACCATGACAAAGCGCGCGAGCCTAAAAAGGCCGTAATTCACGGGCTTTTGTGGTGCGCGAGGGCCTGGCGCGTGCGCTCGATGCGGCAGCATGGGCATGGCGCGGCAGCATAGTCGCGATTCGCTCGAGCGCGATTCCGCGGAGCGGTCGCTGCGATTGCGGTGAGCGTCGAGTGCAATTCCGCCTCGCCCAGAGCGCGGTTCCGCGGAGCGCCCAGCGCCTGTGCGTGCCGTGCGCGCGTGGTACCGTGGGCGCATGAAAGCCTGCGTCCTCGGTGCTGGCGCGTTCGGCACTGCGCTCGGGATTCGCCTCGGTGACAAGGGCTACGAGACCGCGCTCTGGGCGAGGCGCCGTGAGCTCACCGACGCCATCGCGGCGAGCCGTGAAAACAGCCGCTATCTCCCCGGCGTGCGCGTGCCCGACACGCTTCACCCCACGCACGACCTCGCCAAGGCGCTGGCCGGCGCTGAGCTGGTGGTGATGGTCATCCCATCGCAGGCGACGCGCGAGGTGCTCCGCGAGGCGCGCAATTACCTCGGTAATGCGCTCCTTTGCTGCGCCAGCAAGGGCATCGAGACCGGGTCGTTGATGCTGCTCAGCGAGGTGATGCTCGACGAGCTGGGTGCCGATGCCGCGGCGCGCCTGACGTATCTGTCGGGGCCCAGCTTCGCGAAAGAGCTCGCGCAACACGTGCCCACTGCGGTCACCGTCGCGGGCACGAACACCGAGGCGACCGAGGCCGTGCAGCGCGCGTTGGCGAGCGAAGATCTGCGCGTCTACGCCACCAAAGACGTGGTCGGCGTCGAGGTCGGCGGCGCGCTGAAGAACGTGATCGCGATCGCCGCGGGCGCCGTGGATGGACTCGGTTACGGGCTCAACTCGCGCGCGGCTCTGATCACGCGCGGCCTCGCCGAGATCGGACGGCTCGCGGCTCACATGGGCGGCAATCCACTCACGCTGCTCGGGCTCGCGGGCGTCGGAGATCTCGTGCTCACCTGCACCGGCAACCTCTCGCGCAATCGCACCGTCGGCGTCGAGCTTGGCAAGGGCCGCACGCTCGGAGAAATTCTCGCCGCGCTAGGTCAGGTCGCCGAGGGCGTCGAGACCACCCGCAGCGCCCATGCGCTCGGGGCCAAGCTCGGCGTGCCGATGCCCATCACCGAAGAAGTCTACAAAGTGTTGTTCGAAGACAAGCCCGCCGCGCGCGCCGTCGCCGATCTCATGGGCCGCCCGCTCCGATACGAGTGACGCAGATACGAGTGACGCGGCTGGGCTCGCGACGCGACACTCGACTAGGATCGAGTTCATGGCAACTCGGCTCGCTGGTCTGGTCGTGGGCGTATCGATGGTCGTCGGCTGGTCCGTTCCAGCCGCGGCGCAGCTTCCGCTTCCGGCACCGCCGCCGGGCTACGGAGCGCCCGCACCTGGCTACGCGCCGCCGGGCTACGCACCCGCCCCGGGCTACGCACCCGCCCCGGGCTACGCACCCGCCCCGGGCTACGGCGCGGCTCCCTCGGGATATGGCGCGGCTCCCTCCGGATATGGCGCCCCGGGCCAAGGACAGGTGGCCACTTCGAGCGGGCTCGAGCTTGGGTTTCTGTACGGCACCGCCGCGGCGTGGGGGATCGGCACGGGTATCTGGATCGACGCGGAAGCCAAACTCTGTGATCCGAGCTGCGATGCTGGCCTCGTTCCGATAGCCCCGATCGTGCTCGGTGCGGCCGCTCCGATCGGCGTGTTTCTCGTGGACCGTTTCGCCTATCGCAACGGCATGCCCGCGGGGCTCCCTTCGGCGATCGCGACCGGCATGCTCGTCGGCGCGGGCGAGGGACTCGGGATTTCGCTCTTCCAGATGAGCGTCGCTATGGAAGAAACCGCGTGGGGATTTCGCGGCCTCTCTCGCGCGGCCCTCATCGGCTCGATCCTCGGCGGCGGCGGTGGCTACGCGCTTCATCGCTACGCCAAGGTCACGCCAGAGACGAACGCGCTGGTCCTCTCGAGCACATTTTGGGGCGCATCGATCGGAAGCTTTTTGGGTGGCGGGGCGTCGCCGGCGGGCGCGGACTGGGGACGCACGAACGACGACGTCGGTCTCGGCGGTCTCGTCGGCTACAACCTCGCGCTCGGTGGTGCCGCGACGGCCTCGTTTTTCTGGAAGCCGTCGTGGGAGACGCTCTCTTGGATGTGGAGTGGCTTCGCGATTGGCACCGTCGCCTCGCTCCCCGTCTACGCTTTTTATGCGGGCAGCGATGATCACGACGCACGCCGCGGCCTCGTATTTCAGGGCGTCGCTGCATCGGTGGGGCTCGCGCTCGGCGCGGTGCTCGGGTCCGGGCGCGGCCCGTCGACGTATGGCTCGGCGTCGCCGCTCGATCGCGACCATCCCGTGCGCTTCGTCGGCGCGGGCCTGATGCCGCTCGACTCGGGGCTCGGTGTGCGTGCCTTCGGGGAACTCTGGTAGGCTCGAAGCTCGATGCCGACGCTGCGATTTTTCCGCGCGGAAGGGGCGCCGCGGCTCGTCAGCGTTCACAAAGCGCTCACGACGATCGGCCGCGCCGCCGGCTCGGATCTGTTGCTCGATGCGGACGGCGTCGAGGCTAGCCACGCGCAGATCGCCTTCGACGGACGCGATTTTGTGATCGATGAGCTAGCGCGCGCTGGCCTGATGACGATCAACGGCAAGAAGAAACGCCGCGCCCGTCTCGTCCACGGTGACCGCATCGGCTTTGGCACGGCGGAGCTGGCCTTCTCGATGTTCGCCGAGGGCCTCCACAAAGGCGCCGCCGAGACCGCGCTCGCGAACGAAACCGTGCTGACGCAGCTTGGTGCGCAAGAGATCGCCGGCGTTCGCAAGCTCTTTGCGTTCAGCGAGAAGCTCATCGTGATCCGCGACCTCGACACGCTCCTCAACACGATGATCGACGATGTGATCGAGCTCACCCACGCACGCACGGGGTTGATCTTGCTGCTCGAGTCGGCGCTCGCTAACGCCCATGAAGCCGCGGGTGCTGGCGCGGCAACGGCAGAGCGTTGGGTGGTGCGGGCGGCGCGCAACGTCGATCGCAGCGCCGTCGCCGACAGCGAGGGACGCGTATCGGACAGCATCGTGCAGCAAGTGCTCACGACCTGCCGGCCCGTGATCGTCTCCGATGCGCTGAGCGACACGACCTTCGGCAAGAGCGCGAGCGTGGTGAAGATGCAACTCTCGAGCGTGATGTGCGTGCCGCTCGTGGCGCAAGGCGAGCCCTTCGGCGCTCTTTATCTCGGCAACGACAAGGTCAAAGAGCTGTTCCGCAAACCACAGCTCGATCTGCTGACGATCTTCGCGGCGCAGGCGTCGCTCATCTTGCAAAACGCGATGCTGCTTGCCGGTCTGCGCGAGGACAAGGCGAAGCTTGAGACCGAGCTGCGGACCAAGCACTTCGGCTCGATCATCGGCACGTCGACCGCGATGCGCGAGCTGTTTCGCAAGCTCGACAAGGTCGCCGCCACCGACATCAGCGTGCTCATCACCGGCGAGACCGGCACCGGCAAAGAGCTCGTAGCGAGCGAGCTACATACGCGAAGCCCGCGCGCGAAGGGTCCCTTCGTCACCATCAACTGCGGCGCGATCCCCGAGAACCTGATCGAGAGCGAGCTCTTCGGTCACGTGAAGGGCTCGTTCACCGGAGCCATCGCCGATCGGCCAGGGAGGTTTCACGTCGCAGACGGCGGGACGCTGTTTCTCGACGAGGTGGGCGAGCTTCCGCTCAACCTGCAGGTCAAGCTGCTTCGGGCATTGCAAGAGCGCGTCGTGATGCGCGTCGGCAGCAGCAAGCTCGAGAAGGTCGACATCCGCGTGCTCGCCGCGACCAACCGCGACCTCGAGCAGATGGTGCGCGTGGGCACTTTTCGGGAGGACCTCTATTATCGACTCAACGTCGTCAACCTCTGGCTGCCGCCCTTGCGTGAGCGTGGCGACGATGTTCTCCTCATCGCCCGATCGCTGCTCTCCAAATATGCCGAAGAGCTCGCGAGTCCGGTGCGCGGGTTTGGCCCGGCGGCGCTCGGTGCCATCAAGAAGCACGCGTGGCCCGGCAACATTCGGCAGCTTCAAAACCGCATCAAGAAGGCGCTGGTGCTCTGCGACAACAAGCTCTTGAGCCCCGAAGATCTCGATCTGGGTCCCTCCGCCGCGGCGCCGATCGTCCCGCTCGAAAAGGCCAAAGAAGAATTTCAGCGTCGCTATGTGCTCGACACGCTCGAGCGCAATCACGGCAATCGCACGCAGACCGCGCGCGATCTCGGCGTCGATCCGCGCACCATCTTTCGCTACCTCGAGAACGAGGCCAAGCCGATCGCGACCACGCGCGAACGCCAAGACGGGTAGGGCGGCGAGCCGGAAGAGTCGCGAAAAGTCCCGAATTCATCGCAGATCGACCATCCGTGTCTGTGCAGCAGCATCGTCTCTGTGCCGCAGCATCGTCTCTGTGCCGCAGCATCGTCTCTGTGCCGCAGCATCGTCTCTGTGCCGCAGCATCGTCTCTGTGCCGCAGCATCGTCTCTGTGCACCATCGTCTCCGTCGAAGACGAGCACCGCCGGCGGGCGCTTATGACCGCGACAGATCGTCGGCGATGCGATCGAGGACACCGTTGACGAAGAGACTCGAGCCCTCGGCGCCGTAGCGCTTGGCGAGCTCTACCGCCTCGTCGATCACGACCGCGCGCGGCACCTTCGGCTGGTGCATGAGCTCGTACACTCCGAGCCGGAGCGTGTTGCGATCGACCCGCGACATGCGCTCGAGGCGCCAGTGACGACTCGCGCTGCGAATGCGCTCATCGACCTGGTCGCGCGCGCTCATCGTTCCGCGGAGGATCTCGTCGGCATATTCGCGACCTTCAGCGTCCCCTGGTAGCTCACGCCAAAAGTCTGCGATCGTGATGTCCACGTCGCCGCCCGTATCGAGCGCGAACAACATCTGAAGCGCAGCCTCGCGGCCACTCGTTCGTGCGCCCATGATGATCGCGTCGTTCCCTTCGTGCGAATGCCGCGGCTCAAGCGTCCAGCTTCTGAAACAGGGAGACAAGCTCGATCGCGGCCAACGCTGCCTCTGCGCCTTTGTTACCGGCCTTCGAGCCAGCGCGCTCGATCGCCTGCTCGAGCGTGTCGGTGGTGAGCACGCCGAAGGCCACCGGGACGCCCGAGTCGAGCGAGATCTGGCCGAGACCCTTCGTGACCGCGCCGGCGATGTAGTCGAAGTGCGCCGTGGCCCCCCTGATTAGCGCGCCCAACGCCACGATCGCGTCGACGCCGCCCGCAGCTGCCACGCGCTTGCAGACGAGCGGAAGCTCCCATGCGCCCGGAACGCGGATGATGGTGATTTTTTTTGCGTCCGCGCCGTGCCTCACGAGCGTGTCGATCGCGCCATCGACGAGCCGCTCCACGATGAAGCTGTTGAAGCGGCTTGCGAGGATCGCGAAGCGCGTGTTGCCATCCACGACGAGGCTGCCCTCGATGACTCTCGGTGCGTCGTTCATCGGCTAATTTCCTTGGATTTGTGGAGAAGTACCCACGTTGAGCGGGACGTGTTCGACCACGTCGATGCCATAGCCATGGAGCCCGGCGAGCTTGCGCTGGCTGCTCGTCATGAGCCGCAATTTGCGGACGCCGAGCGCGGCGAGCATCTGTGCGCCGAGCCCGAACTGCCTCAGCGTGCCCCTGGCCTTGGAGTCCGTCGTCGAGGTGCTGCTCTCTCGTGCCGGCGGGACACCAAGCGTCCGCGCGTGCCGAACGGCTAGCTCGAGCTCGTCGGCGATCGCGCGCTGCGAGTCGAGATACAAGAGGACGCCGCGGCCTTCCGCCTCGATGCGAAGGAGCGCCTCGCGCAGGTTCGCGCCGCCATCGAAGGTGGTCGACGCGAAGAGATCGGCGATTGTCGAGCCGGAGTGGACGCGACACAAGACGGGCTCGTCGCGTTCGAGGTCACCCTTGACGAGCGCCAGGGCTTGGCGCTTTTCGACGACGGTTTCGAACACGACCGCGCGCCACTCCGTGCCGGTGAGATCGAGGACGAGCGGCTGTTCGCTGAGCTTCGTGACGAGCGTCTCGGTCGCGAGCCGATACTGGATGAGATCCGCGATCGTGAGCAGCATGAGGCCGTGTTCGGCGGCGAACTCTTCGAGATCCGGCATGCGCGCCATGGTGCCGTCGTCCTTCATGATCTCGCAGATGACGCCGCCAGGCACGAGGCCCGCGAGCCGCGCGAGATCGACCGCGCCTTCGGTTTGACCCGTACGTACGAGCACGCCGCCGTTGCGTGCGCGCAGTGGAAATACGTGCCCCGGGCTCACGATGTCCGAGGGCCGGACCGCGGGGTTCGTCGCGACGGTGATGGTGTGCGCGCGGTCGGCGGCGCTGATGCCCGTCGTCACGCCGCGGGCGGCCTCGATGCTGACGGTGAACGCCGTGCCGAGCGGGGGACCGCCGCGGCCGGGCGCCACCATCATCGGCAGATCGAGCCGTGCGATCTGGGCTTCGTCGAGCGCGAGGCAGATGAGACCGCGTCCGTATTTCGCCATGAAGTTGATCGCTTCGGGCGTCACCAGCTCGGCGGCAAAGCAGAGATCGCCCTCATTTTCGCGGTCTTCGTCGTCGACGAGGATGATCATCTTGCCCTGGCGGATCTCGGCGATCGCGCGCTGAACGCGCTCGACGACGACCGTATCAATACCGGCTTGAGCGTTCATCAGGTCCTTCGAGTCGAGGCGCGGCATGCTTGGGCGATTCTCCCGCGGGTCAGGTCGCGATGCCCGCGGTCTTGAGCTTGTCATAGAGCGAGCTGTCGCCGTCCGTCCGCGGGAGCACGCCCGCCGCGTCGAGCATGCGTCCGACGTAGCGCGCGAGGACATCGACCTCGAGGTTCACGCGCGCGCCGACCGCGAGCACCCCGAGCGTCGTCACGCTGAGCGTGTGCGGCACGAGCATCAGCTCGAAGGCATCGGCGTCACCGCGTCCGTCGCCAGCGCTTGGCTCACGCGCGGCTCGCTCGCCCAGGAGCAGCCGATTGATCGTGAGGCTGGCGCCATCGACGGTGACCGAGCCCTTCGCGCTGAAGTAGCGCATGAGCGAGGACGGTGCCGCGATGACGACGCGGCGAGCCTCGCCCGCGGCCTCCACGCTCCGGACGATGCCGATCCCATCGACGTGCCCGAGGACGAGATGGCCACCGAGGCGGTCACCGAGTCGGAGCGAGCGCTCGATGTTCAGAGTGTGCCCGGTGCGTTTCTCGCCCAGCGTCGTCACGCGCAAGGTCTCGCTCGAGACGTCAGCGTCGAAGCCGTGTTCATCGGCGCGCGTCACGGTGAGGCACACGCCCGACACGCTGATGGATTCGCCGAGCTGTGCCGCTTCGAGCGCGACCGCCACCGATAGTCGCGCCTCGCTGCCGCGATGGGTGAGCGCAACGACGCGCGCGGTGGTCTCGACCAGCCCCGTAAACATGCGTCACTCGCTAGCGCGCGGCAGCTTCAGCTCCGGCGCGGTGAGCAGGCGCTCGATGAGCCCTTCCGAGTAGCCGGAGAGGCGCGTGAAGACGATGCCCATTCCGGCGGGCTCTTCTTCGACGCGCACGACCTCGCCGACGCCCTCGACGGTCTCGATGTTGTCCATCAGCACCGTGAATTTCAGGTTCACCTTCGTGCCAACGACGAGCGGCTGCTGGGTGCGAATGAAGACCCCGGAGCGCGAAATGTTCGACACGTATTCGCTCACGAAGGCATCGAAAGACTCGAACTCTTTGTTGATCGTGACGCGCTCTTCGCGTCGCTTCGCCTCGCTGTGGTCGCTCATCCGTCAGCCTCCGAGCAAGTCGAACTGCTCGAGGTGGTAATCCTTTTGCGGCACGAGCTCGATGCGGCGCATGAACATTCGCTCGGCCTCTTTCACGGCCACGTTCTCCTCGCCCTTCAAGAGCTCGACGACCGCCGGATGCGCGTTCACCGTGATCTTGTAGCCCCGAAGGTTGCCCTGCTCGCGCCGCACCTGACGCAGGATCTCGTAGGCCACGGTCGCCTTCGACATGAGCTGCCCGGTCCCGTCGCAGTAGAAGCAAGGCTCGTGCAGCAACCGTCCAAGGCTCTCGCGCGTTCGCTTGCGCGTCATCTCGATGAGCCCAAGCTCCGAGATGCGGTTGAGGGTCGTCTTCGCCTTGTCGTTCAACAAGAGTTCTTCGAGTCGCTTGCGGACTTTCTCGCGGTTTTGGGCGCGGTCCATGTCGATCAAGTCGAGGATGATGAGGCCGCCGATGTTGCGGAAGCGCAGCTGGTAGGCGATCTCTTTGACCGCCTCGAGGTTCGTGATGAGGATCGTGTCCTCGAGATCTTTGCTGCCCTTTCCAACGAAGCGGCCAGTGTTCACGTCGATGGCCGTGAGCGCCTCGGCCTGGTCGATGACGAGGTGGCCGCCGGAGGCGAGCGGCACCTTGCGTGACAACGCGCGACCGATCTCGTCCTCGATACCGAAGGCGTCGAACACCGGCTCTTGCCCCTCGTAGAGCTCCACGTCGCCGGCGCGCTCGGGCATGAACATCTCTACGAATCGCAAGAGACGCGCGTACTGCTCGCGGTTGTCGATGATGACGCGACCGACATCTTCGGTGAAGAGATCGCGCGCGGTCTTGAGCACGAGATCGAGCTCCTCGAAGAGCAGCTCCGGAGCACGCTTTGCCCCTTTTCTCGCCTCGATGATCTCGTCCCACAAACGCACGAGATAGCCGACGTCGTTCTTCAGCTTTTTCTTGGTGAGGCCCTCGGCCACCGTGCGCACGACGAGCCCGCCCGTCGGTGGCTTCACGGAGTCGATCGCGTCTCGCAGGCGTGCCCGCTCTTTGTCGTTGCCGATGCGCTTGCTGATTCCGACGTGCTCGACCGTTGGGAGATACACGACGTAGCGGCCAGCGAGCGAGACGTGGCCCGAGACGCGCGCGCCCTTCGTACCGAGCGGCTCCTTCGTGACTTGCACGACGACGTGCTGGCCCTCGCGCACCACCTCGCGGATAGGCGTCGATTTCGAGATCCGCGACGTGTCCGCAGGCTTGTTGCGTCCGTGCTGCGCGTCAGCCTTGCCGCTGCGCCCGCGCCCGTCGTTCGTGCGTCGCGCCGTTGCCCCAGCTCGGTCGCCGCCCGCGTCCCCCTGGTTCGTGCCGCGTGCCCCGCCGCGGCCATCCGACGACCGCGCGGGTCCACGGCCCGTGCCGCGCTCCGTGCCGCCGTCCGCGCTGCTGCCGCCGCTCTGTGCGGTCGTCGACGTGGTGCGACGCGACCGTCCCGAGCGTGCGACCCGCGCGCGGTGGGTCGTCAACATTGGCCGTGTTTCTGGGGAAATAATTGTTTCTGAGAAAATAATACTGTGAGCCGTCGCAGCGGTCGCGGCACCGAGCTCGCCGCTGTCGTCACCGCCCTCGACCCTTGGCAGCGCTAGATCTTCCGCCGCGCTGCCGTCATTTGCAGCGAGCGCGGGAGCGGCGCCGTCATCGTGACGAGCCGCGTCGCCCTCGTCGTGCCCGCCTCTGTCGTCGCCGTGACGAGCCTCGTCGCCCTCGTCCGTCTCATCGTCTCGGTTGGCGGCGCCGTCGTCGCCCAGCTCGAGCTCGACGTCGATGTCCGCATCCCCGTCTTCGTCGAGGTTCGCGTCATTGCCCGTGGCGCTGTCGACGGCCTCGTACATCGCCGTGCCGCGCGTGCTTCGTCCAACGACGTCGTCGCCATCGTCGTCGCCATCGTCATCGCGGTCGGCCGTCGCGTCGAGGTCTTGCGAACGGAGCGAGCCGGACGCAAGGATGGGCTCGTCTTCATCGTCGTTCGCCGCGCTCTCCGAGGCATTCGCTGCACTCGGCTCGCTGGCTGATGCGTGCTCGCCGGCTGCATCGTGCTCGTTCGCCGCGCTCTCCGAGGCATTCGCTGCACTCGGCTCGCCGGCTGCATCGTGCTCGCTCGCTGCACTACGTATGCCCGCCGCGCTCGGCTCGCCGGCTGATGCG
>SHZB01000092.1 GCA_009692485.1 Myxococcales bacterium | reverse complement strand
TCGAATACACGCGCTTGTTTGCAGGCGAGGCCCGCGAGCGGCTCATGCGCAACGTCATTGGGCTCGACGACAACGACGACGAGCTTCGCAAAGACGTCGCCAGTCGCACCTACGGCGACGGCGGCTACGCGCTCGACGTGCTCTAAGGGTGTGTCTGGTTCCGCTGGAACCGCGGCGCGGAGAGCCATGTCAGCACCGCGAAGTCCGCGCCGGACAGAGCCGCGTCATTCGCTTTGGCTTCGACCTCGACGTCGAACTGACCGAGAGCGCGATCGCGAGCGAGCGCCTACTCGACGCGCACGAAGCCGCGCACGACGCTCGAGCCTCCGCGCTGATCGCGAGTGACTGCCCAGAGCTGATAGAGGCCGGGCTCTTCGGGGGCGAGCCAATCGACCGTGTGATCCGCGAGGTAGCCCACCCGCGCATCGCTCACGAGCTTCACGCCGGACTCGAAATCACCGCCATCGCCGAAGTAGCTGACCCAGATCGTCTCGCGCAGCTGTTGCCCTGACTCGTCCGTCGCGTCGGGCATGAACTCGGCAACGTCGGGGACGATGGCGGTGACGCGGTGGCTCACGCACACGTCCGTAGGAGTGGAAGACCCGCACGAGGCGCGCCCGCGCTCGGCATCGGAGATTGGGCAGCGAAGGACCACGGTGGCGTCTTCTGCCGTTCGAGCGATGGGCACGCCATCGAGCTCGATGCCCTCGGTCGGCGGGTTCGTGTTCTGCCGTTCGTCGGCGAAGGCGTAGAGCTGTGTGTAGCCCGGCACGAAGCTCTCGGGACCTTGCGGATTGCCGTCGGCGTCGAGGCACTGCAGCGGAAACTCTGGCACGTCGCTGCCGAGGGTCTCGAGCGGCGCAGGCGCGAGCGTCCCGGCGCAGGCCGCGAAGAAGACGTACGCGATGCCGTAGTGTGGGCCGCTCGCGGGAGCGGGCCGCCGCGTCACGATGTCGTCGGGAATTCGCAGCGTGAACTTGTGAGCGTCGGGCACGCCGTCTTCTGCGGGACTCGCGTGCGAACTCGACAACAAGCCCGGGTCGGGAGGCATGCCCGCGCCGAGCCCCTGAAAGCGCGTGGCCAGCTCTTCGACGCAGAGGAAATACAGGTCGCCAGGCGGGTCGAAGCAGCCGCCGAGCCACATGATCTGCAGCGCGCGCGGGTCACCGTTGTCATCGCCGAGGCCGTCCGTCACCGTCATCGCGAAGGCGACGTCCTCACCCGCGCGCGCATAAGAGCGATCTGCGGTGATCGCGAGAATGCGAAGCCCCGCGACATCGCTTGCGGGCTCGAACTCGGTCGCGCAGCTGAGCAGCGAAAGGAACGAAGCACAACTGACGAGGAGCGCGCGCCGCAGTGGGAAGCGGTGCGGTGCCGCGCTGCGCTGCCGGAGGCCTCGGTGCGGAGCGCGAGTTGGCGTAGTTGGCGAGCCCGTCGTCATCAAAATTCTCCGCGCACTCCGAGACTCGGAATGATGGGCAAACCGGTCAAGAATTGCCTCTTCGTGAAATTGAAATTGTATTGGATCGCCTCGACGTTCTCTTGGTTATAGGCATTCTGGATATCCAGATAGGCGCCGAGCTTCCACAGCTTAAATTGCCAAGATTTGTCTACGCGCAAGTCGAGTTCGTGAAAGAGCGGCATGCGCTCGGTGAAGATCTCCGCCGAAGGAATGGGCGTATAGGCACCGCTCGCCCCATGAAACAGGGCGCCGATGCGGTTTGGATCACAGGCATCGCTCGTTGGGTCGCACACGTTCGGCGTCACGAGGCTCCCGCTGACGAGGCGGACGCGCGCGCCGACTTCCCAACCGGCGCCGATGCGATAGCTGCCGAGGGCGGTGAGGATGTGCGTCTGATCCCAAGGCACGAGATGCTCGGGCTCGTCTGGGCCGTCAGCGCGTGCCGAGCGCGAGAGCGTGTACGAAACCCAGCCGAAGAAGCGCGCGTCGGGCTTGTATTTGAGGAGCAGCTCGCCGCCGACCGCGTAGCCGCTTGCGTCATTCGCGAAGGCGACTCTGCCGTCGATCGAAGCGTGCGACACGACGAGGTTGTCGAGCTGCTTGGCGAAGCCCTCGAGCGTGACGTCGAGCTGCGCCGTCAGCTCTTGCTCGGCGCCGAGCGAGTAATGGAAAGCGCGATTCGAGCTGATCGTGCGCGAGCCGAAAGGCGGCAAAATCTCTGGGAATTGCGGGGGTTGAGAGAAAACGCCGGTGCCAGCCTTCAAGGTCGTACGAGGAAAGTTGTTCTTCACGACGTAGCGGGCGTTGAGGCGCGGGCTCACGTCGAGGGCGTCGTTGAGCTGGAAATAATCGACGCGAAATCCGGGCACGATGCGCGTGCGGTCCGTGGGCGTGAGCTCGAACTCGCAGTACGCGGCCGGCAACACGGCGAAGCGGCGCTCCGACGTCGTCTCGACAGTGCGGGTCGAGAAGGGCTGATTCGGCGGTTGCCCCGGGCGCGGCGGAGCGGGCAGCCTGAGCGCGACGTCGAAGGCGGTTGAAAATAAATCGATGCCGACGTTCATCTTGGCGGAGGGCGAGAGCCTCTTTTGATATTCCGAGCGCGCAAAAAGTGAGAGGACACGCGCCCGAAAGAAGAACTGTGAGAGGCTGAATTCGACCCTCTCGCGGCCCAGCGAGACGAGGGATTCGAGACGCGCGTCGCCGTCGAGATCGAGGTCGTACGAGAACGCGAGCCGCTGAAACGAGGTCGACAGACCGACGTCCCCGCTGAGCGCAGGCTCGTTCGGCGTCGGGTCGTTCAGCAAGAGCTCGAGGCGATCATCGGAGCCGTAGAACGACGTACGCATGTGATGGCCGCGCTTCGGCCTGCCGTCGATCACGAGCTGATAATCGTAATAGACGGGCGCCTGGGTCACGCCCGCGCCCGCGGCCTCGAGCACCGGGCCTAGCCACGCATCGACGTAGCTTCGGCGCCCGGCGACGGCGAAGGTGAAGTCCCCGCCGGTCTCAGGGACGGGTCCTTCGAGCAGCGCGCGAGTGTCGATGAGATCGACTTGCGCCATGCCATGGAGGCCATCGGCACGCGGCGCGCGCAGGCCCGCATCGACGATGCCACCCATCGCGCGGCCATAGCGGGCGCTGAAATTTCCGGGATAGAAATCGAGCCGCTCGAGCAACTCGGTCGGGATGACGCTGGTGAGGCCGCCGAAGTGGTAGATGATCGGGACGAAGGTGCCGTCGACGAAGGTCTGCGTGTCGGTCGGGCCGGAGCCGCGCACGAGCAGCGCGCCAAGCAGGCCAGGCGGTCGCGCCACGCCAGGTAGGCTTTGAAGCGAGCGCAACGCGTCGCCGTTCGTGCCCGGGATGCGCTCGAGCTCGCGCTTTTCGACCGAGTGGCGCGTGACCTCGCGCGGCGGCACTTCATCGGTGACGAAGATGTCGATGGCGGCGGGAGCTGCGACGGACGCCTTCGCGAGCGGCGCGGGCCCGTCCGAGGTGCCTTCGGTTCCGGCTAGCGGCTTGTTCGCGAGACCCGGCTCGACCTCGCGAAGTTCGAGTGTGAACTCGAAGCGATAACGAATCGTGGCGCGAAATGGCGTCCCGTCGTGGCGTCGCGCGGGCGAAAATAGGAGCTGGCGCGCGGCGGCGAGCGCGGACTCATCGAGGCCGTGGCCAAGCCCCGATTCGACCTTCGCAAGGACGACCTTGCCAGCTTCGTCGATGGTGACGCGCAAGACCACGGAGCCCTGCACGTTGGCCGCTTGCGCTGCTTCGGTATACGCGGGTTGCGTGTGGTTTTGGGGCTCAGGCAGCGTGATTCCTTCAAGGGCCGAGGCGTTCGCAGCACCCGGCGCGGAGGCCTCGATGGGGCGCCCCTTCTCATCGAAGCGGGGCGTGTCCTCGCGCGGAGCGTCGCTGCGCTTCGACCCGTTATCTGCGCGTGCCGTGCTCGGGCCAATGGCGAGGCCGACCGCGAGGGCGAGGCTGAGCGCGAAGGCGTGGCGCGCCTCAGATGCGATCACGGCGCTTCAGCGTGACGAGGATCGTGATGAGCAGCAAGAGCGTCATCCCGCCGAGCGCGGCAAACGGCAAATAGGTCTGGTCGTAGGTGGTGAAAGCCCACGCGCCGTTCAGCGAGTCGCTCGCCATCTGCGCCGTCGCGCACTCGAATTTGCCGCGCTTGATGAAGTCCGCCGCGCTCGACTTGTCGGGCGAACCGAGGTCGATGAGCCACGCGGGATCTTTCGCGATGGCGAGTCGCTCGGTGACCACGGCTGCTTCGAAGCCCCAGCGCGCGGGCATCGAGTACATCATCGGGCTTAGCTTCGGGATCGTCGTTGCCGGCACCATCAGGCCACCGAGCACGACCTGCGGAATCAGCGCGATCGGGGTGAGCGCCATCGCCGCTTCGGACGAGCCGACCAAGGTCGAGAGCAAGAGCCCGAGCGCCACGGCGGTGATCGACGTCGCTACGAGCGCGCCGAGCTCGATGAAGAACGCATTGGCACCGCCGTGGAATCCGAGCGTGACGAAAACGATGCCGAGCAGGCACGTGCACTGGATGACGCAGAACACGCTGAGGAGCGCGAATTTGCTCATCACGTAATTGAAGATCCCGAGGTTCACCATGCGCTCGCGCAGATAAATGGACCGCTCGCGCACGATCTCGCGCGCTGCGTTCGAGGTCCCAAACCATACGGCGCTGACGACGAGGAAGAACATCGCGCCGGTGTGATCTTGCGTCGTCGCGAGCGAGTCGAAGCTAGCGCCCGCGGCCTTTTCTTGGGTGCGCCGTGAGAGCTCGTGGAGGGCGCCGAGGCACCAGCCGGGCGTCGCGTCCGCTTGTCCACCGAACACGACCGCGAGCAAGACGCCGATGATGGGCGCTTGCAGCAACATGATGAGCGTGCCGCTGACGTCGCGCACCTTGGTCTTGAAATAGCGCAAAAAAAGCAGCCAAAATTGGCCGCGCGTGACGGGGCGGGTGTCGGCCATGCCGCGCTGGCCCTCCTCCGTTCCGATGGAGCGGCGCCCCGAATACATGCGCTTGTAGACCGGGTTGGTGTCGGCGAAGAACTCTTGCCGCCAGAGCTGCGCGGCTTGATTGCGAGCGGTGGCACGCGTGGCGTTTGGATTTTGCGCGAGCAGCTGCTTGTGAATCGGAACCTCGCGCGCCGCGATGTTGCCGAAGAGATCGCGCGGATTGTCGACGAGCTCGCTCGCCGTGGGCTCGAGGTAGGCACCGCGCCGGCGCTCGAAGCCGCTGAAGAACTGGTAGCTCTCGGGCACCGTGGGGCCGAAGTACATCGGGACGCCGCCATATCCGAGCAGGAGCGCGTGCGTGAACTTCTCGTACTCCTCCTTGTCCGGCTGATGAATCGTCATGATGATTGTCTTGCCCGTGGCCTTGGCGAGCTCGCTCAAGAGCAGGATGAGCGAGGCAGCGTCGTCCGCCGCGAGGCCCGACGTCGGCTCATCGAGATAGAGGACTACCGGATCGGTCACGAGCTCGAGCGCGATGTTCACGCGCTTGCGCTGGCCGCCCGAGAGGATTTTTTTCTCCGGCGTTCCGATCTCCAGGTGCGCGACCGAGTCGAGCCCTAGATCTCTGAGCGTCTGCGTGACGCGCGCTTCGATCTCTTCGTTGGAGAAGTCCGGTGGCAGTCGGAACTTCGCGCTGAAGCGCACCGCCTCGGACACGGTGAGCTCCGCGTGAACGAGGTCGTCCTGCGGCACGTAACCGATCGAGCCGCGCAAGAGATCGTAGATGCTGTAGAGATCCTCGCCGTTGATGCGCACGAGTCCGTTCGACGGCGGCAGATAGCCGTTGAGCGCGAGCAGCAGCGTCGTCTTGCCGGCACCGCTCGGTCCCATGAGGGCGATCATGTCGCCGGGAAGCGCCTTGAACGAGATGTTGTCGAGGAGCACCTTCATGCGGGATTTGTTGTCGCGATCGGGCACCTCGAGCTGCAGCTGCCAGGCCTCGATGTCGAAGAGCGGGCGGCCGGCCCAGCGCGCTTCGGCCACGGCCTCGTTGACGACATCGACGATGCCGCTCGCGTTGATCACGAGCTGCAACGGCATCGGGCCGACGTAGATCTTCTCGCCGCTCGCGATCTCGATGCGCTGGTGTGGCGCGATCCGGTGCCCGCGCACGAAGGTACCGTTCGCGCTGCCTCGGTCGGTCACGAACAGGCGGCCGTCGATCTGCGCGATCTCTGCGTGATGGCTCGAGACCTGGGGATGGGTGATCGGGATGTCGTTGTCCGGCGTGCGCCCGATGCTGCGCACGGTCTTGCCGCCAGCGCTGAAGTCGAGCTGGCCAAACACGGTCTTGTGCTTGCGCGGTACGATCGCGTCTTGCTGAGCGAGTGAGGCCGCCGCTGTGGCAGCCAATGCCTGCGCGGGCGTCGCATACGATTGTGCGGCGGGCTGTGCGGCGGGCTGTGCGGCGCTGCCAGAGAGCCCTGCGGCTAGCTGTTTCAGGAGCGAGATCGGCAGCGGCACCGGGCCGAGATACATGTTGCCGACTTCGGGCAAAGGCACCGGCTGACTCGACGCGATGCGCTGACCACCGACGTAGGTGCCGCTCGTTGAGTCGTGGTCGGTCACCATCATGCGTTCGAGCGAGATCGTGCAATGCAGGCTCGAGATGCTCGGGTGCTGCAGCGCGAGGTGTGCCTGCGCGAGATCGCGGCCGATCACGATGCGGCCTGGGACCGGCGCGAGCTGGCCTGTGGCCATGAGGCACGCGACGATCTGCGGATGGTCGAGTGGTAGCGGCACATCACCGAGGCGGAATTGCTGCCGGAAATCGAAAGGCTCGGACGCACCGGGCGCAACGCTACGGCCCGCGACCGTCGTCATGCCGGCGGTGCCCTGGACGAGTTCGAGTCGGCCCCCGCCTTGATGGACGAGGCGTGCATGTTCGGGTGCAACGCCGGCGCCTTCGAGGACGATGTCGCAGCTCGGATGGCTGCCGATGCTGAGTGTGGATTTTCCGAGAGCGGGGATCATGGCAGGATTCTCATGTGCGAAAAAACAGCGCCGATACGAGCGCCGCGACGAGGAGGCCGATGATAGCGACGAGGACGAGTACGACGTAGACGAGAGGATTTTGCGGTGGTGGCGCATCGGGCACGAGCGCCGACGGCGAGGGTCCGTAGCTCCATGCCGACGGAGCGGAGAATGGGCCGCCGAGCGGAGCGTCGAGCGCGGGGCTGCCGGGCTCGGTGGTCCCGAGGGAGCCGGCGGGACCGGCTGCGATGGTCCTGCCGGGACTTGCGAAGTGCGGCGCCTCGATGCGGGTGATGCCGGTCTTGGCTCCGGCGCTCATGACGCGGATGACCTGGACGGTGATGTTGTCGTGGCCTCCGCGGCGATTCGCCAGCGCGACCAGCTCGTTGCTCAAGCTCTGAAGTCCGCCCGGCTTGAGATATGCGAGCGCGGTCTTGAGGATGTCGTGCGGCTGCGCGAGATCGGTGAGGCCATCGGTGGCGAGCAGAAAGAGATCGCCATCCATCACCTCGAATCCGTCCGGCATGGCTTCGACCTCGACGTCGGGCGTCATGCCGAGCGCGCGCGTGATCTTGTTGCCGTCTGGGTGCCCGATCGCCTGCTGCTCGGTCAGCGCGCCTTGGTCAATCAGCTCTTGAACGTAGGAATGGTCGCGTGTGAGGCGATGGATCTGCCTGCTGCGAATGACGAATGCGCGGCTGTCTCCGACGTGCGCGACCTCAGCGATGCCGTCGTGCAGAAGCAAGGCGACGCAGGTGGAGCCTGGTCTTTGAGGGTTGTTCGCCGGGCCGCCAAATTGAAAGACGCGACGTGCGGCCTGCTCGATCGCCCCAATGAGCGCGTCCTTGGGACCAACCCCGTAGGCGGGGTTCGTTACCTGTTCGACAACGGTGTTGAGCGCAATTTCGCCGGCCTGTTTTCCGCCTGCATGGCCGCCCATCCCGTCGCAGACGACGAAGAGCCATCCATGCGCCGTTTCGGCTTGTCCGCACGCGTCCTCGTTGACGCGCTTGTGCGGGTCGAGCCCCGGATCGGTCGCGACGGCGAACTCGAGCTGCATCGTTTCTCGGCGCGAGTGGATCGAAGAGCTATCCGCGCTGTGCGGCGGCGACTACGTGCACGGTGTACGCCCCGAAGCGAAGCGTGTCGCCGTCCTGAAGTGGCGTGGACATGTTTGGCTCGATGCGGCGCCCCTTCACGAAGGTGCCATTCGTCGACCGCAAGTCCTGTACCCCGAGCTGCCCGTCAGCGCAGCGAATCGTGGCGTGTCGCGTGGAGGTCGTGCCATGCGCGATTGGGACGTCGCACTTCACGGCCGTGTCGGCGCGACCCACGAGGTTGTCGCCCTCGTGCAATACCCAGTGCCGCCCGTAGCTGTCTTCCTGAAACGTGTAGACGAAGCCTGCGAGCACGCGGCGCGGTCCCTCGGCGGCCACCACGACCTGATCATCGGATTGCTTCTGCGGGCGATTCGCGGCCGCTTCATTCGCCGGGTTTGGGCGCACATCCTGGAACCCCCCTCGCTCGGTTGCAACGCCCGGCCTGTGCGCGGCCGCGGGTTCCATGTTGGCCTGCTGTGGCATGCCAACCGGCTCGTGCCAAGCTGCCTGTTGAACGGCGGGATCTTGGCTTCCGGGTGGCGGCGGTGGCGGAGCAAAATCCTGGGAAGGTCCGGGCGGCGGCGGATATCCACCCTGACCGAATGGCGACGCGCCCGCAGGGAACACCGGCGGCGCGGGTTGCTGAGGAACTGGTTGCTGCGGCGCATAACCTGGTGCCGGCGCAAATGGTCTCTGCGCGGGATACGCCGGCTGGCCATACGCTGGCGGCGGCGCAAATCCTTGCGGCGGTGGCGCAGCGGGTGGCGGCGCAAATCCCTGCGGCGGTGGAAATCCGGGTTGCGGCGCAAAACCTTGCGGCGGTGGCGCAGCGGGCGGCGGCGCAAAACCCTGCGGCGGCGGAAATCCGGGTGGCGGAGCAAATCCTGGCGCACCAGGACCGGGCCTCGCATTTCCGGGCGGTGCTGGCTGCGGCGGCGGAAAACCCCGCGGCGGCGGAAATCCTGGCGGCGCGCCAAAGGTTGGCGGTGCACCGAATCCGGCCGGCGCTCCAAAACCGGGTGGAGGTGCGAATGCTGGCACCGCGCCGTACCCAGGTCCCGATGGACCAAGGGCGGCTTGGCAGCTGAAACACGTGGAAGCCCCTGGCGGATTATCGGCTCCGCAACGCGCGCACTTCGTCATGTCGTCCTTGTTGGCCGGTCATCGCATCGCCCGATGTGCCGGAACGCGGACCGGAGCATAGTCTCCCCGCAGAATCGGCGCGCAAGAAAGCTTCGCCGAGGCCGCCCTCCGGGACCGGGCACGCCCAAGGTCGAGCGAAGGAAACCCTGAGCGAAGGAAAGGCTGAGCGAAGGAAACCCTGAGCGAAGGAAAGGCCCAGCGAAGGAAGGCCCAGCGAAGGAAAGGCTGAGCGAAGGAAAGGCCCAGCGAAGGAAGGCCCAGCGAAGGAAGGCCCAGCGCCCGACCGATGCTCAGCGATCTTTCACGTCGCGAACGCGGGCCGCCTTGCCCGTGCGATCACGAAGGAAGTAGAGGCGCGCACGCCGGACGACGCCCTGCGAAGTGACGTCGATCGATTCGATGCGCGGACTGAAGAGCGGGAAGATGCGCTCGACGCCAGTGCCGAAGCTCACCTTTCGCACCGTGAACGTCGACCGCGCGCCCGCACGATGGCGCTTGATCACCACGCCTTGAAACACCTGCACGCGGGTCTTGTCGCCTTCCACGACCTTGTAGTGGACCCGCACCGTGTCTCCGCACCGGAAGTCGGGGAGGTCCTTACGAATCTGTGTGGCCTCAAGGCCGGCGACAAGGGCGTTGTTCATGGCTCGGTCTCCACCCGAAAACTGGGGTGCGGGATTATGCACGGCAGCCGGGGCGTGTCAACGACGGTTGCCACCCCTTCAGGTCCAGCGCGGGATGGCCGAAGCGCGAGGGCGGCGGGATCGTGACTTGTACAGGATGTGGCCGCGTCTCCTCGGGCGTTGCTAGGCTGCATGGGGAGCGTGAGAAGTCGATTCTGGATCGCCCTGGTCGCGGGTGGCTTGGTGGGCGGCACCGCCGTCGGCAGTTTCGGTCCCTTCGTCCGTGCACGTGTCGCCGAGAGGGCGGCAGGGCTCGGTGCGGAGGCGCAAGTTCGACAGGTCGTACCGACGTGGGATGGCGTCGAGCTCAGAGACGTATCGCTCGCGTTTCCGGGAATTCCGGGCGTACGGGTGTGGGTTGGTCGCCTGCTGATCGGTTGGCAGGACCATCGGCCGCGCGTGATCGCCGGCGGTCGCGTCGTGGCGTTCGGGACCCTCGCCACCCTCGCTCGGGACGTCGAGAGCTGGCGGGTGGAGCACCGGCCCCGAGACGGCGACGTCGCGGCGTCCGAGGGCGGAGCTGGGCTCGCCGCGAGCGGCTTCGAGGTGCACTGGCGCTCCGGTCCCGAGAACAACGCCGACAGCGTGGACGCCACCGGCGTTTCACTCATGCGTCAGGATGAAAAATTCGTCATCGGCTCGCGCTCATTCGACGCCTCACGCGGTCGCTTCAAGGTGTCAGCCGAGGACGCACGCATGGTGCTCGGTAAGGACGACGGGCGGTGGCGTGTCTCCGAGCTCTCGACTCGCACTCTCGCCTTCGCGGAGACGGCGCACGGTGGCGAGGACGAATCGCATCCGCTCGGTGGCGGTGACTGCGCGAAAAGCCTCCTTCGAGACTCGCCCGTCGAGCCGCCGCACCCTCGGGTCGCGCGCACGCGCTGCCTCCATCGTGAACTCGTCCGTCTGGCCGGTCGCATCGACGCGCTCGTCACGTCGAACGTGAACGTTCGAGCGCACGGAACGCGGGCGAAGCTCACGATCGCAGGCGAGCCGCTCGAGTTGCGGCCCGGTACTTTGAGCCTGGCGCGCGAGACCGGCACGCTCGTCGTCTCGCTCGAGCCAGAGCCCGGGTTGGCGAGCGACGCGACGGAACTGAGCGGGCAAAGCACGGCGAAGAGCGCAGCGCTGAAGTTGTCGGTGCGGATCCCCTTGCCCGGCGCATCGGCCCCCGCGCCCATCGTGGCTGAACTGAAGGGCGGGCCCGTGCGCATATCGATGCTCGGTGTTCGCGATGGCGACGTCGGCCTGCGCCACGTCGATAGCGCCTACCTCGAGAGCGACGCCCGACTCGAAGTGCCGGCGGACGGAAGCGCCGTCGTGATGCACGGCACCGGTCGCGTGCGTGACCTGTCCGTTCATCATCCCCGGCTCGCAGCGGCGCCGCTGGAGGGCATCGATCTCGCGTGGCACGGCGACGTGACGATGGCGCTCGACGGCTCGCGAATCGAGATCAAAAAGACCGAAGTGGACCTCGGATCCTTGCGGCTCGTGCTGGATGGCCGCGTCCTTCGAAAAGGCGACGACCTCGACGTCGATCTGCGCTTCGACCTGCCCATTGTGACTTGTCAAAAGGTCCTCGAGTCGGTGCCACGCGCGCTCGTATCCGACCTCTCGGGAATTGCGTTTTCCGGCTCCCTCGCGGCGAAGGGCCGTTTCCGTTTCGACACGGCGCGAATCGCTACGATCTACGACGTCGGCTGGGATGGCGCGCTCGGTTGTCGCGTCACGGCGGCGCCCGACTCGCTGAAACCTGGTCGCTTCAAATCGATATTTCGCAAAACCGTATACACACCCGGCGGCGAGCCCAAAGAAATGGAGTTTGGGCCGGGCACCAACGATTGGGTTCCCTATGGCGCATTGGGGCCCTTCATGGAGACGGCGGTGCTCGCTTCCGAAGACGGGCGATTTCCCAGGCACCACGGCTTTGATCAAGAGGCCATCGTGAATTCGATTCGCGAGAATCTAGCCGCTCATCGCTTCAAACGCGGAGCGAGCACCATCAGCATGCAATTGGCAAAGAACCTCTAACTGTCACGTGAGAAGACCGTGGCCCGCAAGCTCAAAGAGGCAATCCTGACCCTGTATCTCGAGCAAGAACTCACGAAGGCGGAGATGATGGAGCTTTACCTCAACGTCATCGAATACGGGCCCATGGTCTATGGCATTGGCCCAGCGGCGCGGCACTATTTCCACACGCAGGCGCAGTCCTTATCGCTCGGACAAGCGCTCTATCTCGGCTCGATCTTGCAGAACCCGAAGAAGCAGTACTTCGGTGCAGACGGAAGCGTCGCACCCGGCCGAATGGGATATCTGCGCCAGCTGATGAAGAACGCGCACAAGGTTGGCCGCATCAGCGACGAAGAGCTCGACGTCGGGTTGCGCGAGACCGTCGTGTTCGGGTCGCCGGTGCCGCACCTCGCGCCAGCTCCGGCCGAGGCCGACGCCCAAGCGGAGGGGGCCAACGCCGGCACACCCGCGCCGGATGCTCGCGCGCCGCTGGCCTCGCCGGATGCGCCAGCGCCGCTAGCCTCGCCGATCGACCAGCGCCGCTAGCCTCCGCGACCCAAGCGCTAGCCTCCGCGACCCAGGCGTGAGCCGCGCCGCGCGGATTCGTGTGGATCGATCAGAACGGGATGTCGTCGTCGTCGCCGCCGGCGAAGCCACCCTCTTGAGGCTCACCTGCGGGCTCGAAATCATCACTCGGAGCTTGGCGCCCACCTCCGCCACCGCCACCTGCGCCACCGCCACCTGCGCCACCGCCACCTGCGCCACCTGCGCCACCGCCGCCAGTGCGGCCACCGGTGAGGAGGATGTTCGACGCGCTAATCTCGGTGCGGTAGCGCTTCTGGCCGTCCGGTCCATCCCAGCTCGACGTGCGGAGCGCGCCTTCGATGAACAGGTTGGCGCCCTTCGCGAGGAACTTTCCGAGAGCCTCGGCGCGCTTGCCCCACACCGTGACATGGTGCCACTCGGTCCGCTCTTTACGGCCGCCATCTCTGTCCGCGTAGGTCTCGTTGGTAGCGACGCGCAGCTTGAGTACTGCCTGACCGCCCTTCGTGAAGCGAAGCTCCGGATCGGCGCCGAGGTTACCGAGCAGCATCACGCGATTGAGTCCTTCAGCCATGTCGAACCTTCTTTCGGTGGGAGACCGAGGGGGTATGCGGCCACTCGGGGAGCGTCAAGGGAAGAAGACCAGCGAAGATGAACAGCGAAGATGAACAGCGAAGATGAACAGCGAAGATGAACAGCGAAGATGAACAGCGAAGAAGACCAGCGAAGATGAACAGCGAAGATGAACAGCGCGCGTGCGCCTGCGCATGCGAGTTGTCGTCTGGTGCCGGATTTTGCTCGGATCTGAGCGCTCCAACGGAACCACGTTTGATGTTGCGCGCGCTTCGAATGCGCGACCGGAACCTTCTCTTGATATTCGCCACGAGCCCACGGAAATTTCGGTCCGCGAATCCAATGGCGAAATCCGTGTCGATGGGGGTCGCGATTGCTCTAGCCGCGGTTCGTTCGAAGCGAGGCCAAGAGATAGAGCCGCACACTAAGGGTGCGCGGACTTGCTGATCAGCGAAGCGAGAAACACCTTCGCGATGGAGAAGTAGATGAGGATGCCGACGACGTCGATGACCGTCGCGATGAAGGGTGTCGAGCTCGTCGCCGGGTCGAGGCCGACCTTGCGCAAGATGAGCGGAAACATCGCGCCGATGGTGCAGCCAAGCAGCACGATGCAGATGAGCGTCACACCTACGGTCGCAACCATCGCGAGCGGATCGCCCCAAAGCCAGACACGGGCCATGCCGAGGGACGCCAAGAGGACTCCGAGCGCGAGTCCTTGCGAGAGCTCACGCCGTAGAACCGCGCGCCAGTCGCCGACTGCGATCTCGCCCGTGGCGAGGCCGCGGATGATGAGGGATGCCGATTGTGAGCCGGTGTTGCCGCCCGTCGAAATCAACAGCGGGACGTAGAAGGCCAGCGAGCTGACGGACGCGAGCACGTAGTCGAAATTTCGCATCGCCTGGCCAGCGAAGAACTCACCGACGAACAGGACCGCGAGCCACGGCGCACGCTTGGCGAGGAAGGTCCAGAAGGTCGCATCGAAATAGCGATCATCGATCGGCCCGACGCCGGCGAGCCGTTGGATGTCCTCGGTCTGCTCCTTCGCGATGACGTCGATGACATCATCGACCGTGATGACGCCCAAGAGTCGGTGTTCTTCGTCGACTACCGGGAGCGCGGTGACGTCGTATTTGCTCAGCACGCGCGCGACCTCTTCTTGGTCCGTCCCAGGAAGCACCGAGCGCACATCGGTGGACATGAACTCCCGGAGGCGCGTCTGGCCTTGGCTCACGATCACGTCGCGTAGTGAGGCGACGCCGACCATCCGGCCCCCGTCGACCGCGTACACGTACGAGATCATTTCGACCTCGTCGGAGCGCGCGCGAATGAGCTCGATGAGCTCCGCGGCGCTCGTGTCGGGGGACGCGGAGACGAGCTGCGTCGTCATCAATCCGCCGGCGGTGTCTTCGGGCCACTCGAGCAGCGGACGGACCTCCGCGGCGGCGTCCGGGGCCATTCGGCCGAGGAGCTCGTCGCCGATGACGTCCGGCAACCCTTCGATGAGATCCGTCGCCTCATCGGGATCCATTTCGCTGACGATCGGCGCGAGCCGCACGGCGCCGAAGCGCTCCACGAGATGCTCTCGTTCGTGATCTTCGAGACGCTCGAAGATGTCCGCGGCGGCATCCGCACCGATGCGCTCCAGGAGCTGCATCGCTTCCTCATCCGAGAGCAGCCCAAGCAAGTCGGCGATGTCCTCGTTGTGGATCTCGTCGAGGAACGCTTGAAGCCCATCGGGCTCGACGCGCAACAGCTCGCGGACCTTGGGCACAATGGCTGACGCAACATGCATGGCCGCGTCTTTATCCCTAGCTCGCCGCAAAAGGAAAGTGCCGAGCGCCGGCCCAGCCGTCCGCAACGTCGCTACGCCATTTGCGGCGCGGCGAGCGACAACTGCAGTTGTCAAAAAATGACGACGTTTGACAACTTTGTTGTCACTCAGCGCGAGCGGGCCTGGCGTTGCCTTCGACTTGCCGCGCACACGGTGCTTTTTCGTCCGGTGCTTCTTCGTGCTCGATTCAAGGGATGCGAGGCACTAGGATTTGCGCGCGTCGAAAGTCGCTACCAGCTCGGACCTGCTCCCTCGGCACTGAGTTTGCTTGGCCACAGGCTTGGCCTCGCCTGGCGACCACATCAGCCGCACGGCTCTCTACCCACTACGCGCCGGCTAGACGCACGGCTCTCTACCCACTACGCGCCGGCTAGACGCACGGCTCTCTACCCACTACGCGCCGGCTAGACGCACGGCTCGAGCGACAAAGGACCAACACGATGAAATACGAAACT
>SHZB01000091.1 GCA_009692485.1 Myxococcales bacterium | reverse complement strand
CCCGCGTCATCGCGCCCGGAATGGCGCTCGCGTGTGAGCAACGCACTTCCGAGCAACGCACGATCGGGCTCGCTGGACCGGTCGGCGCAGAGAGCGCATTCCGGCTCGCGGCGAGCGGCATTTACCAGGGAGTCGTGGCCATGTACCACGATCAGGCGACCATCGCGTGCAAGCTCATGGGCTTCGGCGAGCTGGTGAACGTGACCCTGGGACTGCCGATCATTCGCACGAGCGTCGATCACGGCACGGCGTACGACATCGCGGGGAGCGGGCGCGCATCGGCCGACGGGATGCATGCCGCGCTCGCGCTCGCGTGGCGCCTCGCGAGCTCGCGACCTCGCGCTCAGAGCACGCTCAGCTGTGCAACGCCTCACTCGGCGCCGCTGGCTCGGTCGAAGAAAACCGGTAGTCGACGCCGCTCGCCGCGAGCCGAGCGCGCGTAATTTCGATGGCCACGTCGCTCGCGTCGGCGCCGACGAAGCGGCGACCGAGCCGTGCCGCGACCGCGAGGGTCGTGCCGCTGCCGCACATCAAATCCGCGACGGTTTCGCCCTCTCGACTCGAAGCGCGCACGATCCGCTCGAGCAGCTTCTCGGGTTTTTGCGTGGGGTAGCCGGTGCCTTCTTTGCGCAGCGGCGTGTTGGCCACCATCGCGGGGATGTCCGCCCAGACGCTGCCGATGCGACGCCCCTCGTCGGCGTAGTAGCGGTACGTCTTCGCGCCGACCGTGCGATCGCGGTAGCGCCGGCCATCGGCGTCGACGTTGGTGAAATGCATCGCCTGGCTCGTCTCCGCGAAGGGCTCGCGCAAGCTCGGATGATCCACCGCGAAGCGCAGCAAACGCTTCTCTTTTGCCGCATAAACCAGGATCGTCTGATGGGTGACCGCGAATCCGCGCGCGCCACGACTGCCGTTGCCAGGCAGCCAACAAACCTCGCCGGCGAACGCGCGACGCCCGAAGATCCGGTCCGCCGCGACCTTCGCATCGTGAACGGCCCGCCAGTCCATATGCAGATAGAGCGCGCCGTCGTCCGTCATGCGATCGCGCACCCGGACGAGCACGCTCGCCAGCATCGCGACCAAACCGTCGACGTCGAGCACGTCGCCATACGCGGCCCGACCGCTGCCCTTCTTCATGCGGCCACGCGCCTCGCCCGAGCGCTCGCGCATCGTCATCGTCGCGCCCACCGAATACGGCGGATCGAGGTACACCAGCTCGAAGCGCCGCTCGGCCGGCAAGAGCTCGCACACCCGCGCCGCATCCCCGTGCCAGAGCGTGTGCGCACTCTTCGTCCTATCGACGCCGCCTCGCTGAGCTTCACGGCTCATCTCGGTTTCGCGCTTCATATCGTCCTCGCGAGTGGCGTCACCCAAGCTAGTCGCCGGCGTAGAAGCCGCGGATTCTTCCTTCGACGGCGCGCACACCTTCGGGGGATTCGAAGGACAACGACAGGCGCAGCGACTCTTTTTCGCGCACGAGGTAGCCCTGCTCGACGAACACCTCGAAGGCGTTCTCGATGGTGGTGCGGGCGACGGCCTCGGCGCGTTCAATCTCACCGCGTAGGAACATGCGCTGACCGGTCTTGAGCGCGCGCATGACCAGCTCTTTCTTGCTGAGCGGCCCCTTCAAGAGCGCCTCGAGCCCGCGCGCGGCGACGACGTAGGCCTCGAAATAATTCCGCAGCGTGGCGGCATAGAAGTCGAGCCAGCCGTCGCCGTCGAGGCCCTCGTGGCCAGCTCCGGGACCGATGAGATCGTCTCGCCGCACGAGCTCGCCGCGCGCCAACATCCCGCCGAGCACGTCGTCGAAGATCTGCTCGAAGGCTGCGTCCGCGCGGAACATGAACTCCCGCTTGAAGAGGCGTGAGAGCTCCAACACTCGGACGCGGAGGGTCGCTATCTCGAGCGTACGTTCGGGGTGCAGCGATGGAGTCGAGCTCGACGTGAGCGCGACCGCGACGAGCGCGCGATCGACGAGAAAATGGAGGATGTGGTTCTTCGCGAAATCGAGCCGCACGCGCTTGTTTTCGGGCACCGTGAAGATGACGTCGACGCCGGTGTAGAGCCGTGCGCGCTGCTTCTGTTCGGCGAGCATTTGACCCGGAACATGCTGCGCCACGAGCCCACCGCGCACGTACAGACGCAGCGCCTCGACGAGCCCCGCTTCACGCGCCTCGGTCGCGCCCGGCTGAACCAGCGAGGGCGTCGCGCGCGCCCCTTCGGCGAGCAAGAGTCGGGTGAGCCGCGCGGCCTCGACGAGCAGCTCGCGATAAGCGACGCCGTGACGGCCGTGCCCAAGCAGCGCAAGCGCGACGACCGCACCCGGGGTCAGCGCCGTCACGCGGTTGATCTCGTGCATGACCTGGTGGGCCAGCCGCTTCACGAGCGCGCGGCGTCTCGCGGGGCTGAGCCGAGCCGCGTCGCGGTCCTCGGTGCCGAGCTCGTCGCGCAGCGTGCGAAGCTCGATCGCGCGGCCAAACTGGATGTTCGCGCGCCCCCACCGCTCCGACAAGAGGCGGCTCGCAAGGAGCAGCTGGCCCGCGTCTTCGGCATGTTTTTCACCGCCGGCCAGCTCACGCGCGAAGGCGCCCTCTTCGATCAGGCGCTCATAGCCGATCGAGATCGGGAAGAACGACACGCGGCGATGCTCGATGGACAGCGCCGCGGCCACGACCATGTTGAGCAGACCAAGCTTCGGCGCGAGCAAGGTCCCGGTGCGTGAGCGTCCACCCTCAAGGAAAAACTCGATCAGCCAGCCCTCGCGGAGCAGCCGCCGCATGTACGCATCGACGATGGCCGTGTAGAGCCGATCGCCCGCAAAACTGCGGCGAATGAAGAACGCGCCGCCTCGGCGAAGCAGCGGACCTACGGGAAAAAATGCGAGGTTCTCGCCCGCCGCGATCACCGGCAGCTGGAGCGAGTGGCTGCGCAGTACGTACGACAAGAGGATGTAGTCGATGTGACTCTTGTGGCATGGCAAGAGCACGACGGACCCATCGCGCGCCGCGGCCCGCAACCGCTCGACGCCCTCTTCATCGACGTCGATGCCCGAGTAGATCCGCTCGAGCACGCGGCGAGCGACGGCTTCAAGGCTCTCGGCCGCTTCGGGATCGGGGATCGTCTGCAGCTCGGCGAGGTGCTCGCGCGCCTTGGCGAAGAGGACCGCTTGGTGCTCGGTCGACGGACCGGCAAGCTCGCGCACGACGCGCTGAAGCCGTGGGCTCCGCAGCACCTCGTCACGCACGCGCTCCGGAGACTTGTGGGCGGGGCCAACGATGGTGCGGCGCTCGCGCTCGACCTTCCGCAAAAGTGCGTAGCTGAGCCGTCTGACGAGGACCGCGTCCGACGGGCGAGGCTCGTCCGCCCGAGTGCCCGCTTCGGCGAGAAACGACGCGAGATCGACGGGCTCGCCGAGGCGCAAGCGGCCGCCGTGATAGTTCGCGAAAATCTGCCCGAGTTGACGCAAATCGCCCGGAAATTCGGACGATCCGAAGATCGAGTCGAGGAGCGAGAAGCGCTGTTTCTTCTCGGCACGGCGGGTCCACACGAGCACTTGCGGCACGAGCGTGAGCCGGCGCTCAGGGTCCTTACGCACCAGCTCGAGCAAGGCGTGCAAGAGCTCCGCGCCATCGTGACTGCGCGGCATGCCCTGGCGCTCGGGCGCGCGCTGAATGAAAAGCACGGCGGAGTGGCCCGATGAGAGCGCCGCGGTCAAGCGAGCGACCGGATCGGCAGTAGCGGAAACCCGTGCGAGCGTCGTGGCGAGCGCATTGGGGAGCTCGTTCGCGAACGCAATGCGCGGTAAATCATGGCGATGCGTCAGGTAACGGAGCGCGAGGAAATCGAGCGCGGAGACGTGCCGTAACACGTAGACCACGGGCCCGCGCGAAGCCGCCTCTTCGACCGCGCGAAGCCAGCCCGGCTCTACGTCGAGGTATCGAAAAAGGCGCTCGCTCGCGCCGTCAAGGAGGCCACTCGGCAGCACCTCGCGTGAGTGCCACTGGTCGTCCTGAGCGGCAAGGCGAACGGCGTCACGCGCGGGTCATCGGCGAATCGAGGAGCACGCGAGCGAGCGCGACGGCTCGCGATCCGCGGCGAGCGGCTCAGCGGGTGCAGCGCAGGGTCGAGAGCTCTACCGCAGTGCCCGCCGGAGTCGCGACGAGCAGAAGCGTTTGCCCCGCCGTGATCGCATGCGCGGCGATCGGCTGCCCCGTTCCGACCGCGGGCTCGTGTCGCAGCTCGGCAGCGAGCGCCCCATCTTCTGCGAGCGGGGCGAGCCGCGTGCGGCCGCGCGTATCGCTGAGTGCGAGCCAACCCGGCAGCAAGGTGGGAAGCCCCGCCACGAGGTCATCGGCGGCGACGACTTGAGTCTCGGTCACGCCCGACGGCAAGACGGTCAAGATCTCCACTCTGCCGCCTCCCGCTCCCGAGGGCGTGTCGTCGTCACGCCAAACGATGCGCGCGGCGCCGTCCGCTCGCAGGGCGAGATCGAAACCCAGCGCGTGCCCCGTCGGCGGCGTGATCGTGCGAGCCGCTCCGCTCAGCTCACCGTGCTCATCGAGGACGAGGACGTCGATGAAGCTCGGATCGATCCGCTCGGCCGAGTAACGCTCTTCGTCCTTGGTGCGCTCAAGCGCGGGATCATCAGAATCTACCGGTAAATCACGGCGTTTTCGTCCGATGTAGGCCAGCCAGAAGCCGCCCGGTCGCGCCACGATCCTCGGGGTGTCGGCGTCGACGTCGTGCGACGATACCGCGCGGCTCTTCTTGATGAGCTTGCTGCCGTCCGCGCTGAGCACGGCGTAGACGACGCGCGCGAGCGTCTCGTCCTTCGTCACGTCATCCCAAACGGCGATGGCCACGGATGGACCGCTCGCGAGATCGAAGGCCGTCGACTCATCACGTGCCTGCTTCAGATCGAGGCCGCGCTCGTCCGTCGCCCCGGCCCGTACGCTGCTCGTGACACGAAGCGCGAAGTCCGCGGCGTCGGGCTCGAGCGTGCCCGCAAGCCAGCCGCGCGCACTCTCGCCGCCGTCCGCGACGACGACCGGTGGCGGCATGTCGCCGCGAGATCGCCCGAGGCGATGCTCCACGACGGCGCTGCCATCGATGGGGACCTTCACGATGCCGGCGTCGGCACCGGCTGGCCCGTCCGTGCGGACGCCGACCGCAAATGCGTCGCTGAGCGCGACCGCGCGACCCACCTCGGCGGCGAAAGGCTCATCGCGTTCTTCGGGCTCGTCGTCGCTCGGTCCCGGCGCGCTCGCCGTCGAAGCGGGAAGCGCTCCGCCAACGCCGATCCGGTGTCGCACGCCCGGACCGAGCCGCTCGCAGCGAGGGCCGAGCGGCGCCGCGCTCACGGGCAGCTCGGCGGAGCCCATCGAAGGCGCGGTTTCTTCATGCGGGAGGAAGCGATCGTGCGGTGCGCGAAGGACCAACGCGATCCCCGCAGCCCCGATGGCGACGAACACGACGACGGCCACCCACGGGCCGCGGCGTCCTTCTTCACGCGCTCGGGGCGACTCGCTCGTCATCGCGCGGAGCCTTAGCAAAGCTCGGGCGCTGAGGCCACCGATCGAGGCAATCGCAGTAGCCGATCGAGGGGGGCCCTCCCGCCCTCATTGGCCCCCCTCCCCGGCCCTCCCCGCGAAGGGGAGAGGGGGTGAGAGTGCCCCTCGAAGTGGCCAGTTCACGGCGCTCGAAATACCTAATCGAGCTGCGGGTGGAAGCACGCGACGCGGTGGTGGCTCGCCGGAAACAGCTCGCTGAGCCGCGGCTCCTCGATGTCGCAGCGACCCGGCTCGGCGTTCGGACAACGCGCAAAGAAGACACATCCGCGCGCGTGCTCATCCGACTCGGCCGGCGTCTCGCGAAGCACGGGGAGACGAATGGCGGGGGCCTCGCGCGAGGGCGTCATCGCGGCGAAGAGCGCGCGCGTATAGGGGTGATAGCGCCGCTTTTGGACGGCATCCGTGGGACCGAGCTCCACGAGCTTGCCGGCGTACATCACGCCCATCCGATGGCTGAAGTACTGCACCGTCCGCAGATCGTGCGAGATGAACAACAGCGCGATCCCCAGCTTTTCTTGCAGCTCTTGAAGAAGATTCAGGATCTGCGCGCCGACCGAGACATCGAGCGCGCTCGTCGGCTCATCGAGGACCAGCAGCTCCGGTTTGAGCGCGATGGCCCGCGCGATCGCCACGCGCTGCCGCTCCCCGCCCGAGAGCTCGTGCGGATAGCGCTCTGCGAGCGTCGGCTCGAGTCCGACCTGCACGAGCAGCGCGGCAACCATGGAGTTGCCCTCTTTTCGCGTGGCGGCGAGCGCATACACATCGATGCCCTCGCGCACGATCTCTTGCACCGTCATGTTCGGATCAAGGGACGCGTAGGGGTCCTGAAACACGATCTGCATCCGCCGCCGCAGCGCGCGCAATTCGCCTGAGCGGAGGGCGGTCACGTCGCGGCCATCGAACACGATGCGCCCAACCGTCGGCTCGATGAGCCTCAAGATGCAGCGCGCGAGGGTGCTCTTGCCCGAGCCGCTCTCACCGACGATGCCGAGGGTCTCGCGCCGGCGCACGTAGAAGCTCACTCCGCGTAACGCGTACGCGAGCTCCGGGGCACGAAAGAAACCCCGGCGCAGCTCGTAGACCTTCGTGAGCCGCTGGACGTAGAGCAGCGCGGTTCGCTTCCGCTCGCCATGTTCGATCGTGGGCCGTCCGAGCTCGGCAAGCTCTTCGCTCACCGACGCGCGCCCCGCCACGGACATGCGCGACCGACGCCCCGAGTCGGACTCTTTGCTCACGGCGTCGCCTCGCTCCCGCCGTCGTAGAGCCAGCATCGCGCTCGCTCGCCGTCGCTCATCATCGCCAACGGCGGCTCGTTCACGCGGCAGCGATCGAACACCGCGGGACAGCGCGGCGCGAACCGACAGCCCACGCCGATCGTGCGCGGTTCGAGCTGCCGCGGGGCGAGCACCGGCAACCGCTCGTTCGTCGCGCTGCGGCGGCGACGCTGCTTTCGCAATGGCGGAATGCTGGCGATGAGGCCACGCGTATAGGGATGCGCCGGCTCGCGAAGGACCCGCGCCGCCGTGCCCTCCTCTACGATCTGGCCGGCGTAAAGCACCGCGATGCGGTCGGCGACTGCGCCCACCTGCGATAGATCGTGCGAGATGAGGACGACGCCGAGACTGCGCTCGCGGGCGAGCTCGAGGATGAGCTGCTCGACCTCGCGGGCGGCGAGGAGATCGAGCGCGGTGGTGGGCTCGTCGAGCACGAGGACCTTCGGTGCCCCGCCGAGCGCGATCGCGATCATCACGCGCTGGCGCATCCCGCCGCTGAGCGTGTGGGGTAAATCATCGAAGCGTTCGCGCGCCTCGGGCAGACCAACTCGGGTCAACAGCGCCAGCGCCTCGAGCTTCGCCGCCGCGCGTTTGTAACCGCGCCCGAGCATCACCGCCTCGAGCACCTGCCACCCGACCGAGTGCACCGGACTCAAGGCCGTCAGCGGGTCTTGAAACACGATGCCGATCTCCGCGCCCCGCACCTTGCAAAGCTCGCGCTCTCGAAGCCGCGTGAGCTCGCGCCCCTCGAGGACGATGCTCCCCTTGGTGACGCGTCCGCCTACCGGTAAGAGCCCCATGATCGCGAGCGCCGTCATGCTCTTGCCCGAGCCCGACTCGCCCACCACGGCCAAGCACTCGCCGCGCTTCACCTCGAAGCTCACGCCGTCGAGCGCGCGCACGACACCGAGGTCGCTGCTCACCTCCACCCGCAAATCTGTCACGCTGAGCAGGGTCACAGCGCACCTCCGCTCGCCCTTGACAACGATTTTTCAGCCTTTTTCCGGGGCGGAACGACGCCGAACAGCTCCAGGCGCAGCGCTCCCGGCGTGAGTGAGAAGCACGCCCCGTCTTCGCTCGTGCCGGTGAAGGCGAGCGCGAGCCCCTCCACCCGCCGTGGTTCTTCGAGCGCATCGCGCAGCAGCTCGGTCACGTCGAGCCGCAGCGTTTGACTCGGCGGGAGCGACCATCGCCCGGCGAACATGGGCGGGCTCGCGGCGGGCCGATGCCGCCACGACACCGTGCGGGTGGACCACGGCTCGCGCACGAGTGACAGCTCGGTCGAGAGCTCTCCGCGCGTCACGCGGCACTCGAGGTCGGGGTCGATGACGATGAAGGCGCGCTGCACCGGGGAGCGGATCGTCTCTTTCGTCACAGCGAAATCCACGAGCACGGTGGTCGTGTCGCCGCGCCGCCCGAGCACGACCGTCATCCTGGGCTCCCATGCGCCTTGGACTTGCGCGGAAGAGATCACCGCGAGCGCGCGCGGCAGCAGCACCGACCTCGACGCGAACGAGGACACCGGGACGGTCTTGTCACGCCGGCAACGACCGAGCACGCACGCCGCGCCCGAGCCGCAAGCGCTCGCCCTCGTCACCGTCGCCGCGGGCCGTCCGGCGTGAGGCTCTCCGTCGGGAGCACCGCTTTCCGCATGGCAGAGCGCCGGACCCGGCAACGGTCGCATGCACCCCAACGCCCCCGCGAGCGCCCCGACGAAACCAACCGCGCCGATCCGCGCCGCGCTCCGGTGCCATTGCCTCCGCATGCTGCGCCGCCGACGATAGCGCCGGAGGCGAGCGTTCGTTGGAGTTTTGCGGACGACTCTTGTAGCGTCACGCGGCCTCGGAGAACCCCATGTCGATCGCATCCGCACCTCGTCTCTTCGCTGAAGCCGCCGCATCGGGTGATGCAATGTGCGGTCGCCTCGCGCGCATGTTGATCGAGTCCGCCGCCTTCGTAGCCGTCGGCATCGTGGTGTTCATGCTCGCCTTCTGGCTCATGACCAAGATCGCGCCCTTCTCGATCAGGAAAGAGATCGAAGAGGACCAGAACACCGCCCTCGCGATCGTGATCGCCGGCGTGATCATCGGCCTCGCCATGATCGTGTCCGCCGCGATCCACGGTTAGCGGCTCGCTCCATTGCATCAGAACGTGGCGCGATTGAAGGCGGCGGTTAGCGGCTCGCGCCACTGCATCAGAACGTGGCGCGATTGAAGGCGGCGGGGCCCTCGCCTTGGCTCTTCGGCCGAGCGACGGATCTCGCGGTCTTCGGCGGCTCGGCGGCGCTCGCGCTCTTGTGCGCTTCGCTCGCGTCGCAGCTTGCGCCCACCGGTGAAGTGCCCGCGTGGGCGTGGCTCGCGTTCGTCGTGGCGATCGACGTCGCACACGTGTGGGCCACGCTATTTCGCACCTACCTCGATCGCGACGAGCTCGGTCGCCGCCCCTTGCTTTACGGCGGGCTGCCCGTCCTCTGCTACGGCTTCGGCGTCGCCCTCTACCTTCACGGCTCGCACACGTTTTGGCGGGCGCTTGCGTACATCGCCGTGTTCCATTTCGTGCGCCAACAAGTGGGCTGGGTCGCCATCTACCGCGCGCGCGCCGGCGAATGCGAGCGGGTCGATCGCTGGCTCGACGACGGGCTCGTGTATCTCGCCACGGGCTGGCCGCTCTTGTACTGGCACGCGAATCTTCCGCGCCAGATCGCGTGGTTCCGCGACGGCGATTTCATCGACGCCGCGATGCTCCGGCCGCTGGTCGTTCCGCTCGGTATTCTCTACGCCGCGGTCCTCGCCACCTACGCGCTGCGCGCCGTGTGGAGGGCCGGCGGCGGCGCACGCCCGAACGTCGGCAAGCATCTGGTGATCGTCACGACGGCGCTCGTGTGGTTCGTCGGCATCGTCGCGCACGACGACGACTTCGTCTTCACGGTCACGAACGTCACCATTCACGGCGTGCCGTATTTTGCGCTGCTCTGGGCTTACACGAAGGCCCGCGCAGTCGACAGACCGGGGAGCGTCATCGCGCGCGTGGCCGGCCTCGGCGTCGGAGCATTCTTCGCCGTCTTGTTCGCGCTCGCGCTCGCCGAAGAGTTCGGCTGGGACCGCCTCGTATGGCACGAAAGGCCGGAATTCTTCGGCGATTCGAGCAACGCCACGTCGTGGTTCAGCCTCGATGTGCGCGCCTTCATCGTGCCCTTGCTCGCGCTTCCGCAGGCCGTTCATTACGCCCTCGATGGGTTCATCTGGCGCAGTCGCGACGCCGGTCACGCCCAGGCTCGCGCGCTCGGCTTCGCTCCTCCGCGTGCGGGTTGACGGCGCCGCGCCATCTCGACAGGCTCGCCCTTCGATGCACCACACCCGCGCCCGCTATTTCGCGCTCCCGCTCCTGACGGCCGCGCTCGCATCTTTGGGCTGCGGTGCGAGCACCGATCTCACCGTGCCGCCGCGCATCGAGCAGCCGCGCGCCGAGCCGAAGCCGGTCGTGCCCGAGCCCCGGACGGATGGGCGCTTACCCGCCGGAGTGCGCCCGTTGCGCTACCGCCTCGAGCTCGACGTCGATCCGAAAGCGCCGCGATTCTCGGGCGTCGTACACATCGAGGTGGAGCTCGACCGGCCCGAAGCCGCCATCATCTTGCACGCGGCGAACCTCGACATCCGCGGCGCCGAGTTGGTGACCGCCGAGGGCCGCATCGCCGTCACGACCAGCACACGACACGCGGCCGGCTCCGAGCGCGCGGGGGCTAGCGCCGACGAGCTGGTGATCACCGCGGCGACGCCGATCGCAGCGGGCACGGCCGAGCTCACGCTTCGCTACGACGGCGCGCTCGAGGACAAACTGCGCGGCCTCTACCGCGTCGAGGTCGGCGGCCAAACCTTCGCGTTCACGCAGCTCGAGCCGAGTGACGCGCGCCGCATGCTGCCCTGCTTCGACGACCCGATGTTCAAGACCCCGTACGACATTCGCGTGACCGTGCCCGCGGGCGCGCGCGTGTTCGGCAACGCTCGGCTCGCGCACGAACACGAGCTCGCGGGCGGTCGCACGCGCTTCGAGTTTGCCGTCACGCGCCCGCTCCCAAGCTACCTGGTCGCGCTCGCGATCGGCCCGCTCGAGCAGCTCCCCGGTCCGACACTCCCCGTGCCCACCTCCGTCGTCGCGCGCGAGCAGCTCTCCGCGCAAGGCAAACAAGCGCTCATCACGACCGAGTCGCTGCTCGCCGCCTACGACGAGTGGTTGGGCCAGCCCTATCCCTACGACAAGCTCGATCTCGTGGCGGTCCCGAATTTCGGGGCAGGCGCGATGGAGAATGCCGGCCTCATCACCTTCCGCGAAGAGCTGCTGCTCCTCGGTGACAAGCCAAGCGCACTCGCGCGGCGAAGCTCGGCCCAGGTCATCTCGCACGAGCTCAGCCACCAGTGGTTCGGCAACCTCGTCACCATGCACTGGTGGGACGATCTCTGGCTGAACGAGGGCATGGCGACCTACTTCGAGTCGCTGATCCTCGATCGCATCGAGCCCGCCATGAAATGCGGACTCGAGGATCTCGCCTCTACCGGACGGGTCATGAACCTCGACGCAATGGATGCCGCGCGACGCGTTCGGCAGCCGGTGAAGACGACCTACGAAGCCGAAGAAGCCTTCGACGGGATCACCTACGTGAAGGGCGCCGCGGTGATCGGCATGCTCCACAGCTTCGTCGGCGACGACGCCTTCCGCCGCGGCATCGCGAGCTACCTCAAAGAGCACGCCTTCCGCAACGCCAAGAGCGAGGCGCTTTTCGATGCGCTCGGCAACGCGTCAAAGCTCGATGTGCCCTCGATCGCCGCGAGCTTCGTCGATCAAGAGGGCGTGCCGCTCGTGCGCGCGGTTGTCTCATGCGACGCCGCATCGGCGAAGGTCACGCTCACGCAACAGCGCTTTCGTGCGGTGGCCCGCGCAAAACCAGAGCGAGCCCGCTGGAAGATCCCGGTCTGCTTTCGCCACGCACCGCGCCGCGCACCGGAATCCGCCGCGTTCCAGTGCGTGCTGCTCTCGGAAGAGTCGCTCACGGTCCCGCTCGACGAGTGTCCGGCGTGGCTGGTGCCGAACCACGAATACCGCGGTTATTATCGGTCCGCGCTGCCAACGGCCGACCTCTTCGCGATGTGGCGCGCCAAGGGCAGACTCGACTCGCGCGAGCGGGTGGGGCTCGTCTACGACACCTGGGCGCTCGTGCAAGCGGGCGAGCTCGAGGCCGCGGCGTTTCTGCCTCTGTTCGCAGAGTGGCATGCGGAGCCCGAGCGGCAAGTCGTCGAGGCGATGCTCGATCACCTGGGGAAGGTCGGCGATGCCCTCGTCGATGCAGACGCGCGCGCGGGCTTCGAGCGCTGGGTGCTGAAGCTCTTGTCCGGCCGCAAGAAGCAGCTCGGCTGGGATGCGAAGAAGGGCGAGTCCGACGACAACAAGCTCTTGCGATTCCGCGTGCTCGAGGCGCTCGCCCTCCACACCACGGACCGGGCCCTGCTCGCGGAGGCGACGACGCGCGTGGCTCGCTATCGCAAAGACACGGGCTCCATCGACGCGGACACCGCAATCGTGGCGCTGCGGGTGGCGGCGAGGCGCGGCGGCATCACCAAGGACGAGCTCGTCCAGCTCTTGAAAGGCGCAAAAACAGCCGAAGATCGCACCCGCGCCGTGCGTGCGCTCGGTAGCTTGCACCCCAGCGCCGGGCTCGCGAGCGCCTTGTCCCTCGTGCTCGACGGCACGGTGCGCTCGGGCGATTTCATCTACATGGCGCGCGCCGCAGCAGAGTACAGCGACTCGCGCGCGGTCCTCATTGCGTGGCTGGTCGAGCACCTCGCGACCCTCGCCGAGAAGACCGACGGCCTCGGCGCGTCGAACGTCGTCAGCGTGCTCGCGAGGCTCTGCGACCCGGGCGATCGAAGCCGCGCCCAAGCCGCGTTCGCGCCGCTCATCGAAAAAATCGGTGGCTCACGACGCCGACTCGACGAGGCGCTCGAGCTCGCAGATGCGTGCATCGATCTCCGCGCGCGTCAGGCAAAACCAGCGAGCGCCGAGCTCCGCAAGCTCGCCCCTTGACCGGCCCGCGTCAGCGCGCGCCGCAAGCCGCAAGCCGCAAGCCGCAAGCCGCAAGCGTTGTAGTCGCTCGACTACACCACGCCGCAAGCTTCATCGCGCTGTCAGCTTCGTCGCCGCCAGCTTCGTCGCGCTCGGCTTCGTCGCGCCGGCCTTCGTCGCGCTCGGCTTCGCCTTTTTCTTCGTACGGCTGGCCTTCTCGTTGGGCGGAATGACGAGCTTCTGGCCGGGCTTGATGCGACTCGCGCCGTCGAGCCCGGTGGCCGCTCGGATAGCGTCGACGCTCACCTGGTAGCGACGCGCGATGCGGCCGAGCGACTGCCCCTCGACGACGACGTGAATATGGCCTCCGGGCGGCGCGACCAGCTTCTTTTCGGCCTTCTTCTCGGCGCCGTCACCAAGCTCGTCTTTCTCGGCTTTCGCGAGCACGAGCTTGCCCGAGCCCGAGCCGCGAGGCGTCTGCCAGCGGGGACCGAGGTGCGTTCTGATGACCTCGCGCATCAAGCCGAGATGCGCGCAGTGATCGGGTTTGTCGTCGCCGCGGTAGCCGCGCACGTAGTAGTTGCCGCGCTCGAAGCGCTCGAACATCTCGAGTCCGAGGACATCCTTGCGCGTCGCCGAGCGCAGCGCCCCGCCGAGCTTGCCGACGACGAACTCCGACACCTCGCGCGTGGAGGCATAGCCCGGCGGGATGATCGACGAGTGGCTCTGATACATGAGCCGCTTGCCCTTCGCAGCCTGCTCTGCGAACGCGATGAAGGGCGCGAGGCTCGCGGGCGCGATCGTCTTTTGCGAAGGCTCGACGTAGCTGCCGTAGAGCGAGTCGAGCAGGATGACCGCGTCGACGGTCTTGCCCGCCGGCTGCTGAAGGATCTGCGCCGTCGCGCCGTAGCCCGCGCTCCACGACGACAGCGCGAGCCTGCGAATGAAGACCTTCGTGCGGCCGCTCTTCTTCGCCATCTCTGCCTTCACGCTCTCGAGCAGCTTCTCGAAAGCGCGCGGCGATGCGAACGCGCTCGCGTAAGGCCCAGAGCTGACGCCGAGATCGATCGCGACCAGCACAAGCCCCTTGGCCACCTTCACGAACTCTTTGCGGATCGGGTAGTGCCCGTGAAAATGCACGATGAGATCGAAGCCGCCGCTCTTCGTGAGGCCGCCTCGCTCGGGTGCCAAGAGCTGTCCCATCGAGACGTTGCGCGACCATGGCGCGTAGATCCCAAAGCCCGGGTCGGGGGTCATGCAGGGGTTGATGCCGTCGCGCTTCCAACTCTTCTTCGGCTGCGCGGGAACGGTGGTCTCGGGGCCCTTCGCCGCGTCGCGACGGTCCTCGCCATCGGCACGATCGGCGCGCGCGGTGTCGTCGGCGCCAACGCTGTCGTCTCCGTCCGCGGGCGGCCGCTCGGCTGGCGGAGACACGGCTGGCGGAGACACGGCTTGCGCACGCACGGCGGGCTCGGATGGGGCCGCACTTCGCGAGGCGCCCGGCCCCTCGAGCGGCGCGACGATCACGGCTGCGGGGACGTCCGCGGGTACAGCACGCACGCTCGCCGGCGAGCCCATGATGAGGGCGGCCAGGACGAATCCCACCGAACGAACGAGCCCACTCACGGCCATGCGGTATTTCACACCTTCACCGCAGCGTCGAGCCGCCGGACAAGAAAATCCCCAAAAACTGCCCCAAATTGCACGATTTCAACGCGCGCGGCCGATCGCAGGCGCCGCCACTCCCCGCGCTGGAAGGCTTTCCCCATGAGCTTCGCCTGGCTATCACCGCAGCCACCTGCGGATCTCGCCCCCACGCGGACACGCATATCGGCGGCATGCGGACACGTAGATCGCCGCCGCGGTGCCGCCTCCGAAGTTTCATTTACCGAGATACTTCGGCGTGCTCTCGGGGCACTCCGCGCTCCGCAGCGAAGTTGTTCCGAATCCCGAGCCCGACCCTCTACAACGCCGGCCACCACCCGCCGCTGGCGATCAGCTCGAGTTGCTGCGCGAGGACGACTGCCGCCCTCCTACTCGGAAACGATGGTCAGGGCTGCTCAGGCACGTTTTTCAGGTCGATCTCGACAGTTGTTCGCGATGCGGCGGAGCCATGCGCTGGATCGAAGCCGCTACCACCGAGGAAGCAATTGCTCGACTGCTCTGCAAGCACGGACTTGCACCGCGACCGCCACCACATCCGCGCCCAACTCCGACCGGACAACTCGAGCTTCCGTTCACAGCGTGAGCCCCGAGAACCCGCGCACTTCGCGAGACCTCCCAAGGTTCGTGGACGGGAGCGTTTGTCTTGTGCACGCTCCAGTACGCCAATTCGCTCGCTTCACCCACCATCTTCAGGCTTCGGCCGAAGCCACCACCTCTCGGCACGCGTGACAAGCGCCGCCGGCGAGCAGGGAAACCCTCCCATGGGCAGTGTTTTGCAGCTTGGAATTTCCTATGTGC
>SHZB01000090.1 GCA_009692485.1 Myxococcales bacterium | reverse complement strand
GTCGGAAATTCACGGATGAAAGAGACGCCGCTCTCGCCCGCGCAGAGCCGCCGCCACGTCTCGGGGACGTCGAGCCCAAGAGGAGTCACCGCGCCGAGCCCGGTGATGACGACTCGCCGTCTCATGCCCCCATCGCGTCGCGACGCTGGCGTGCCTCGAGCGCAACTCTCTGTGCGGCCAGCATCTCGTGGCGTCCGATGTTCAAGAACTTGAGAACAGGCAAGTAGACCTTACGAATGAAGAGGTCGCGATCGACCCCGCCCTCTTCGCGCATCTTCAAGATCCGCTCGTCGTAGTCGGGCACGAGATCCACGCCAGGCATCTTGAAATTGGCAAACACGAGCGCAAGATCCGCGAGCGTTCCGGGGCGGTCCTCTTCGAGCAGCGCCTCCGTCACGGCTTGGTAAAAACGCGTGTGCGCGATCTCGTCGCGCGCGATGTAGTCATAAATGGCGTGGAGGCATTCGTCGCCGGCGCGTCGCGCAAATTCGCGGTGCTTGCAGTAGATGACGAAGGTCGCCTGCTCTTGCACGACGCCGTAAAGCGTCATTTGCCGGGCGGTGTCGAAGGGCGCCTCCCATTTCTTCGCAAACAGGGTCTCGTGCAGCGCGAACATTTGGTCCTGGGTGCGCTTGCCGGAGCGAACGAGATACTCCCCGAGGGCCAGCGAGTGCTTGCTCTCTTCGTAGCCCCAGTTGGCCTGCCACCAGGACCGGCCAAACCACGGGCGCACGATGTTGATGCCGGCCGCGACGTAGTCGGGAAGATACATCTCGACGGAGGCGAAGGTCTCGGCACAGAGGGCGAGATCTTCCGGCGCGTCCCGGTTCACCTTGTCCCACGGTATGTCGTCGAACACGCTCCAGCGGCGCTCGCGCTCCGCCTTCTCGAAAAACTCCATGTAGATGCGGTAGACCCGCTCTTCGAGTCGCGTCGTAGGTGTGGCCATGGTGCTTGTGCCCTAGACCAACCGATGTTCGACCTTCGAGCAGAGGTCGCCGACCGTGATGATCTCGACCAAGTCTTCGTCGGGGATCTGAATCTTCAGCTCGGTCTCCATTTCACCGACGATTTGCATCATCGACAGCGAGTCGATCCCGAGATCCGTGATCACGCTCTCGCGCGTGACGTCGTCGAAGCTGCGTTTGTCGACGCGTGCGGCGACGGTCAAAAACAAGGGCAAGAGGTTCTTGGACTCGCTCATCGTTGGGCTCTCTTTCGAATTCACGGCGAGCCGTCAGTTGGCTCGAAACTCAGACAATCTTCGGCTCAGGAAAGACTCATGGTCTCGACACGCCATGGAAGGGTGCCACTACGCGTCGCAGCGTCGCAGCTCGTATTGGGCCAGCGAGCTGTAAAATTGGTCGAAGGCGCGCACGCAAGTGGACAAGTAGCGGTCGTAATCGTCGAAGACCCTGTCGCCCCACTCGCTTCGGATGCGTGCCTCATGAAGCCGCATGCGGCGCAGCCACTCTGCCGTGGTGCGCTGGTAGTCCTGCCGGCGCTGCTTCACGGTGATGATCTCCCAATAGGGATTGACGGCTTGAACGATGTCCTCGAGGCGCGGATTGAGCCCTCCGGGGAAGATGACGTGCGTGCAGAAATAAATGTCCTCGAGATCCTTCTTTTGGCGAGGGATCTTGTTGCGAAGAATCGTCTGAAGTCCAAACCAGGCACCCGGCGTCGTGACGTCCCAGCATTTTTTGAAATAGGCCCGATAAATGTCGATCGCCCTGCCCTTACGGGCCTCTTCGGGCGAACAGAGGTGATCCATCATGCAGATGGAAATGAGGGCGTCGAATTTCTCGGACGTCTCCCATTTCATGAAGTCCGACTCCACGCACTCGACGCGCGGCAGCTTGCGGCGATTGACCTCTTCGGCTTGCGAGCTGGAGAGCGTAACGCCGACCGCGCGCTTCACGCTTCGCGCCGTCGCGAGGTACTCGAGGCATGCGCCCCAGCCGCAGCCGATGTCGAGGACGGACTTGTCCGCCGTGACCTTCGCAAAGTCACTGAGGATGGAGAGTTTGTTGAGCTGGGCCGCCTCGAGCGATTCGTGCGCTGACTCGTACACGGCACAGGTGTAGTTCATGCGCTCGTCCAGCCAGAGCCGGAAGAACTCGTTCGAGACGTCGTAACTGACCTCTACTTCGTGTTTGTTGGAACCCATCGTGCGCTCCTCATTGGGCGAATCGAGTGAATCTGTCCGAAGGAAACAAGGGAATCGAGAGGACCTAGCAGTAGTACTCGTGGCCGGAGCGCTGGCGCGTGCAACATCGCAGGTCCATCACTCGGCGTGTGGGCGAGAGGCACGAGCCTTGGGGACGCTCAGCACCCGCGGGCGCTCGAGGAGCAGCGCAAGCGTGCCGGCCTCGAGCCGCGCGCGCGTATCACGACGACGGACCTTGCCGCTTGAAGTCTTTGGCAGGCTGTTGCGCTTGATGAGCACGACCTCGCCGACGAGGAGGCCAAGCTCGGCGCGTACGCGTTGCTTCACGGCAGCCACGAGTCCACGCAGCTCTGGCGACGCGAGTTTGTGTGCCTCCGCGACGATGACACACTCTTCGCTGCCGTCCGGGCCGCTCCGCGCGAAGGCGACGCACTGCTCCGCGCGAATGCCATTCACGTCGCTCGCCACACGCTCGATGTCTTGCGGGTAATAGTTTTTTCCGTGGGTGATGATGAGGTCCTTGGCGCGGCCGCAGACGAAGAGCTCTCCGCTCGCGACGTAGCCGAGATCGCCTGTTTTCAGCCAACCGTCAACGAAGGTCTCGGCCGACGCGCCCGGGTGCTCGTAGTATCCGCGCGCGACGCTGGGGCCGCGCACCCAGACCTCGCCCACGCTGCGATCGCCGAGCCGCGCGCCGCACTCACCAACGATCGCGAGCTCGTGGCCCGGGAAGGTCTTTCCGCAACTCACGAGCTCGAGCGCGTCATCCGAGCTGGTCGTCTCGGCAACCCCACGCTCCATCGCGCGCTTGTCGATGCGCTCTACGATCAGCGGTTCGTCGAGGGCCGCAAAGGTGACCGCGAGGGTCGCCTCGGCGAGGCCGTAGCATGGCAACAGCGCTTCGGGCCGAAGTCCGCAGTGCTGAAAACGCGCGGCGAATCGACTCAAGGTGTCGGCGTGAATGGGCTCGGCACCGCAGCCAAGCGCCTTGACGCACGAGAGATCCCACGCGCCTGACTGCTCTTCGCTGATGGCGCGGGTGGCGAGCGCATAGGCGAAATTCGGCGCGAAGGTGATCGTGCCGCGGAAACGATGGAGCGATTCGAGCCATGACGAGGGTCGCCGGATGAAGCTCATCGTCGGCATGAACATGACCTGTACCTGCGCGAACAACGGCGCCACGACGAAGCCGATGAGACCCATGTCGTGGTAGAGCGGCAGCCAGCTCACGCCGCGATCACTCGCGTTCGCGCGGAGGCCGTCGAACATGATCGCGTGCGCGTTGTGCGCGAGGTTGCGGTGGGTGACCATCACGCCCTTCGGCTGGTGCGTGCTGCCCGAGGTGAACTGCAAGAACGCCAGGTCGTCGAGCTTGACGTCGCATGGGGGAACGGGGCGCTCGGATGTCTCACCCTCGAGCTCGGAGGTGAGAATCAGCCGCACGTTCGCTGAGCCCGGCACCTCGAGGAGATGCTTTCGCAACATCGGCTCGAGCGCGGCCGCGGTGATGATCGTGTCGGCACCTGAGGCATGGAGAATGTGGCGCAGGGTCTCGCCGTAGGCGTCCATCTTCGCGAGGGTGAGCGGTGGATACATCGGCACGGGCACAAGGCCGGCGGTCATCGCTCCGAGGAAGGCGAGCACGAAGGCATCGGGCTCCGGCAGGATGAGCGCGACGCGAGCGCCTTTGTGAAGTCCAAGCGCGTGGAGCCGATGCGCGCGCCCGCAGGCGAGCCGCCAAAGTTCCGGAAAGGAAATGACCCGCTCGGTGCCGTCCATGCGCAGGAAAGTGTGCGCGTGCTCGGCGTAGACCGAGTTGTCTCGAAGCACTTCGACGAAGGTCCGCATAGCGTCTCCCGCGCCCCCTTGCGTGGGGCCCCGGATAACATGTGGGAGGCTCCTTAGGCGAGTTTCGCGCCAACTCAAAGCATGGCATTAAACACGTGTAACTTCGATATGTTAGCGAATTTATTCGCGCGAGTGTCTGGATCTCGACACAGGCTTGTGACGAAAATTCGACACCCCCCGCGCGGGCTCAGTCCGGCGGCGGCTCAGTCCGGCGGCGGCTCAGTCGAGCGGCGGCTCAGTCCGGCGGCGGCTCAGTCCGGCGGCGGCTCAGTCCGGCGGCGGCTCAGTCGAGCGGCGGTTCGGGCACGGGCCCGACGCTATCGGTCGGGATGTGACGCGCGATGCTGCTGCCGACGCCAGCGCCGCTTGGGCTCGTGCCGAGAAAGACCTGCTCGGCCGTGAAGCTGCCGCTCGCGCGCAAGACGCCCTGGTCATCGGCCACCCAGGAGGACTGGAGATTGATGGCCTTCACGGTCACGGGCGGACTGAGCACGACGACATCGACCGCAAAATTGCCGAGCGAATGAGAGCCGTCGGCGGCATCGGCGATGCAACCGCGGACGGTGAATCCGTAGCCCGTCGGAGGCGTGACGTTCGCGACGAAATCGACGTACGCATCGCCGTTCGAAGCCCGCTCGGAGGGCGGAACGCAACCCGGATCGGGCACGGTGCGGCATGCTTCGGTGTCCTTGCAGGTGAGGCCGTACAGGGCGCAGTCGATCTCGCGATTGCGATCGGCGTTGGTGAACTGGCCCACGAAATCGCCGCTCGCGGGATCGACGCGAATGTCGGCGAGGAGCTGGATCTGCGCGGACACGGGCTTGTCGACGTCGATGACGAAGAAGTACTGCCCGCGCTCTGGAAAGGTGGTCGGCGCCGTCACGTCGCCACAGCTGAAGTCGAAGCCGAATTTGACGAGCTGCCGCACTTTCCACGCGCGATCTGCGTCGTCGGCGAGCCCCGGCTCGATCAACAAAGCGAGCGGCGGCCCCACGGGAAGGGTCGCTGCGAGCGTCGTCGTGAAGGTGCGACGCGCCTCATCGAGCTGGCCAATCCCACCCTCTTCGGTCGCGGGATCCGAGCGGTAAAACACCTTGAGCTCGGTGGCGGGATCTTCGTCTTCATCGAAGAACCGCCCTTCGGAATCGGTCTCGTAAAGAACGACCTTGAAGGCCAGCGACTCGGGCTTCACGGGCTCGCTGAAAAAGAGCGCGAAGGGCGCGGCCGGATCGCTGAGGCGCCCTTGACTGAGACCCACGATCTCGACGATCGGAGGCGAGTCGTAGCTCTCGCATCCGCACACAGCGCTCGCGATGAGCAGCACGACAGAGCGCGTCGCTAGAGGGTTGAGACCTGCGGAATTCGCGTTGAAAAATGGGCGCATCGTCGGGTACCTGAAACTGAGCCGGATGAGGCGAGGAGCGAAGGGAAACGGAGGGAAACGGCGGGAAACGGCGGGAAACGGCGGGAAACGTCAGTAGTAAAACGTGGTGCGCGCCTGGGCGAGGAAGCTCTTCACCGCGTCGCCGTTCTCGTCCTGAAGCGCGTCACCGGGGAGCAGCACCGCCCCCTCGACGTCGAGCGCGAAGTGATCGAGAAAGCGCCATTGGGCTCGCAAGTCGAGCTCGACCCCATAGAACTGCCCCGGCTTGCCGCCGACGAAGTTCACGAGATCATCATCGATGACCTGCCCGTCGCGGGCCTGAAGGCAGGCGACCGGATCGACCACCGGAGCCGGCGCCCAAGCGAAGAGGACGCCCCCGCGCAAGAGCAGCGACTCGTGCGGGCGGACGTCGACTTGCGGGAAGATCGCGACGGCGTCGGTGAATGCACCCTGGGTGTCGACGCGCTCGGCGGGGAAAGAAGTAGCCCCGAGTCGCCGCGTGATCTCGACGCCCGCCGCAGAGGCCCGCGCGGACTGAAAACGCAGCACGTGCTCGAACAACAACAGGCCGACGTTGGCGTCCTCCGACCAGCGAAACTGCGTGAGCGGCGTGCGCGCTTGCGGATCACCGTCGCCGGACGCGAAGTCGCCCTCGAGGTACGCGCTGAACATCGGCTCGTCCCAGCGAACGACCGCGCGCGCGCCGAGCTGACGAATTTGCTGCGCGACGGCGGGGTCGTTGTTGATGACGGCATAGGCGCGGCTCACCTCGCTCGTCTCGCCGAGATTTGCGGCGAAATCGATGCCGGCGCGGAGGCGATCGAAGGTGGCCACGGCGCGGCCCCCCACGGTGTGCACGAGGGTCGAGTGCTGCGTGTTCCAGCGGTGAGCATAAAACGCGAGCAGCGCCAGATCGGAGCCGAACGAGAACTCTGGCAGCCCGAAGAGGACGGCCGTGGCAACCTGATTGACGTCGTCGTCGTAGAGGATGGGGCTGTCCTCGGAGTAGCGGTCGAACATCGCGGCGACGCGCAGGCCCTCGTCCTCGCGGAGGTTGCGATCGGCCTTCGGCTTGAGGGCCTCGAGCGGCTTGGTCGCGAAGAGCACGCGATCGACGCTGTCGCCGGCACCCGCGACGCCAAAGCGGTTTCTGCGGCCGTCGCCATCGGTGTTCTGCACGCCGAGCCCGACGCCAACTGGCATTCTTCCAACGCGCAGCGAGCCGATGGGCGTGTTCACCTGGCCAAACATCCGGCGCACCGAGACCACGTCGGCGTCGCACAAACCGAAGCCGTAGCCCTCGGCCACCAGCGGGTCGCCGCCCTCGCGAAGGCGAATGCAAGCCTTCGTCACGTTCGGACCGCGCGTCGCGACCTGGATGCCACCGTTGGACGAGGGCTCTACGCCGAAGGTGCCGTTGTCGCCCCAGAGCACGCCATCGAGAAGATCGACGGAGAGCGTGAGCTTGACGGTCTCTTGGTAATCGATGGTCCCGCCGAAGCGGCCGCGATGCTCGACCACGGCGAAGTTTCGTTGCGTCTCGGTGTTGAGCGAGATCGGATCGACGAAGATCGCTTGGGCACGATACTCCGCGTCAGCGACGACGCCGATCGCGCCGATCTCGTGGCGCTGTGGGGGCTTCTCGGGATCCGGGTCGGCCCATGGCTCGGCCGCATGGGCATGGTTCGCCAGGGCATGGTTCGCCAGGAGAAGAGCAAGAACTGGAAGGACGCGGCGCACGGCGGCACCGTACCGCCGATGTGCAAGGCCGGCTAGTGCAGCGCTTCACGCGTCGGGATTGACGAATCGTCACTCAGGCACCAGAGCGAGTTGGTGCTGCTGGGCGAGCTCACGGCGACGGGTCGCGAGCTCGAGACGTTGAGCACGGCGGACGAGCGCCTCATCCCACCGAAGCCTCTCGTCCGGCGATTCGGCGTGGAGCTGCGGGACGTCACAGGGTCGGCCGTCGGCGTCGATCGCGACGAAGGTGAGGTACGCGCTGACCGCATGCGTGCGCTCGCCCGTGAGCATGTTTTCCGCCTCGACGCGGACGCCGACCTCCATCGAGGTGCGCCCCGAGAAATTGACCGTCGAGCGCAGATTCACGAGCTGGCCGGCACGGATCGGCTTGAGAAAGTCGAGCTGGTCCATCGAGGCCGTGACGACGGCGCGACGACAGTGCCGCTGCGCCGAGACCGCCGCGCAGACGTCGATCCAGCTCATCACCGTGCCGCCGAAGGCCGTGCCGAGCGCGTTGGTGTGCTGCGGCATGACGATCTGATTCATCTCGACGAGGGTGTCGGACGGGCGCTTGTGCGCAGGCTCGTGCATGGGGTTCTCCAGTCGCTGAGCGGGCACGCTATTGGCCAGTTCGGGTGCCCGTGAAACATGCAGTCGCGCGGCTACGCACAACTGCTCACTTGGGAGCGTCGACGGGCGCGCAAGTCGAGACGCCCGCGCCGACGATTCGCATGCCGGTGTCGGAGATGTAGCTCGTGTCGACACTGCCGTCCGAGGGGCGGTAGCGGTTCACGCGCGAGTTGGTGAAGCTTGCCGTGTAAAGGTAGAAATCCCCGCCCCAGAACGAGAAAGCCCACGCGCTTGGAACTTCGACGGTCGGAAGCGGCACGCTGCTCAGAATGCCTGCGTTTGCCTTGCCAAGCTCCACGGCGTGAACTGGCGTCGTCGTGAAGAAGGCATAGAGCCGCGCGTCTCCCGTGCCCGTGAGCTCGGCAGATTGGCCTGCGAATATGCCCGTGAAACTGCCAATCGCAGTGACCGCGCCATTGGCGATCTTACCGAGCTGTCCGGCGGCGCTGACGCTCGCGACATAGAGGGTCTCGCTGGTGGAGTCGACGCCGTCGGTCGAGAAACCCATTCCGAGCCGCGCCCAGTTGCTATTGAGCTTGACGGCCGGCTGCGCCTCGCAGGACAGCGTCGCGAGATCGACGCGGAAGAGCGCCCCCTCGACATCTCCGAATCCGACGTAGTTGATCCAGGCGACGGCATCGCGCGAGACCGCCATCGAGTTGGGCTGCATCGGCGTCGGACAGTTGAGCGCGCCGAGCTTCGTGAGCTTCTTGTCGAGGGGTGCGAAGCTGTAGATCTCATTCGTATCGGTGAGGAGATAGACGAGCTTCGCGGCATCGCTGCAGTCGCTTGAGCCGCCGCTCGTCGCCGACGGACCGCTGCCGCCCGAACCGGCCATGAGACCCAGCTCCCCACCCGCAGCACCCTCGCCACCGGACATGAGCGCGCCCGTGGAGCCCCCCGAGCCATCCTCGAACTTGCTGCGGCTGGTCGCGGAGCACGCGAGCCCCGCGAGTGCGGCCAACCAAATCCACGGAGCCTGCTTGGGGAGCACCATGCCGGCGAGCATACGCGCCACACGCATCCGCGAACAGCGCCCGGAGAGATGCGTGGCTGTCAGCGGCCGAGAGCTTCGGCGCGATTCACGACGCGCGGCGTGAGGAAGATGACAAGCTCGCTGCGTGTATCGCTGGAGCGGCGGCGCTGGAACAAGACGCCGAGCACGGGGATGTCTCCAAGAATGGGCACCTGGTCGAGGTTGCGACCGGTGTTGCGTGTGTAGATACCGCCGATGACCGCGGTGTGACCGTCGCGCACGATGAGGTCCGTCTCCGCCTCGCGACGCAGGATCGTCGGATCGCCGCGCGCGGAGGTCTGGTTGAAGTCGGGCTCGTCGCGATTGACCTTCACGTGCATCGAGACGCTGCCGTCGGCCGTGACGTGCGGAACGACGAGGAGCTGGAGGCGCGCCTCTTGGAAGACCGTCTGAACGCCCTGCGCGCTGACCTGCGAGAAGGGAATGAGAGTGCCCTGATTGATGCGCGCCTCGTGGTTGTCGAGGGTCAGGATCCGCGGGCTCGACACGACCCGCAACATGCCGGCGGTCTCTGCCGCCGAGAGCCGAACGCGCAAGGACACGGCGTTGTCGATCGAGCCGAGGGTGAGGCCAATCGCACCGCCCGCCCCGCTGCCGACGGCTGCCGGAAGGTTGACCGCGAAATTCGGATTCGGAATTTGCGGCGTATTCGGCGACAAACCGCCGGTCGGCGCGGCATCGTCGTGAGCACCGCCCACGGTGGAGACCGCCGATGGGAAAATGAGGCCCGTCTCATTGCCAGTCGCGGGCCCGAAGTTGAGATCGCCACCCCACTGGATACCCGCATCGCGCTGGAATCGGCTCGTCGCCTCGACGATGCGCGCCTCGATCAAAACCTGGGGCGTCTGCGTGTCGAGCGCTCGCACGAGCTCCTCGACGCGATTGAGATTTCCCGCAACATCCTGGGCGATGAGCACGTTGGTGCGCTCATCGACGGAGAGGGTCCCGCGTGGGGAAAGCATCTCTTTTGCGCGCGCCTGCATGTCCGACGCCGTGGCGTAGGAGATCGGAACGAGCCTGACCTCGAGCGGCTCGAGTTGGAGCCGGCTCTTGAGCTCCGCCACCTGGATCTCACGCTCCCTGGACAGATCCGCCTGAAGGGCGATGCGCACGATATTTCCGCGGCGTTCCTGACCGAGCTTCTTGGCGCGCAAGATGGTGTCGAGGGCCTGATCCCACGGCACGTTCTTCATGCGGATCGTGACGGCGCCATCGACGTTGTCGGCGGCGACGATGTTCACGTTGCCGACGTCGGCCAGAATACGAAACACGTTGTGAAGGTCGGCTTCCTTGAGGTCGAGATCGATCCTCTTGCCCGTGAAGCGCGTGCGGTCTTCAACCTGCATCGGGCTCGAGCTTGGCAAGAACGCGCCGGCCTGGTCGGGCTCGCTCTGCCATTCGCCGCTCGAGCCGTCCGCCAGGGCCGAATCACCGAGCATCGCGTGCGCAAATGGAACAAGAGGCTCCGAGCCGAGACTTCTTGTCCTCCGCGCAGGCAGACCGTCGGCTGCGATCCCCGTGGTGGCGGAGTCGGGCGCCCCTCTTTTGAAGACATAGTGCAGCGCGTTGCCGAGCCGAATGACGGCACCGGAGACGCCCGCGACATGGTCGACGTCGACCATCACTTTGCCGTCCTTCGGGTAAATCGAGGCGGCGCGCACTAGGCCACCGAGGGCACCCACGTCAAGCGTCCGCTCGAGCCCACGAGGCAGCGACGCCCCGGAAATCTCAAGGATCGAGCGCGTCGGCGACCTCTGGCTCGCCTTGTGAACAACGCCGCTCGGGACCAGGACGATGACCCTGTCCTGCGACTCGCCGCGATCGAAGCGCAGGTCCTGAATCACCGCGAAGGCGCGCTTGCCCGGCGGCGCCAGAACGGCAGCCTGCCCCAACGGCACTGTCGCTTCGGGCGGCATCAACGGCACTGTCGCTTCGGGCGGCAGCGTGGCGACGGCCGCCTTGAGCGGACCGGTCTCCGCGGCACGGCTGGGCACCACGCGACCACCTTCGCTCGCGGCGCTCACGACGCCACTGGCAGTGAGCGCGAGGAGCGTGGCAATAAGCGGCAACACGAAACAGCGAGTCATCGACCCGCTGCGCATCCTTCCGACTGGGTGAACACTCATACGAGTGTCACGGTAGCGAGTGTGGCGAAGATGGCCCAAAAACCGGCAGAAGAAATCGTCACGAACCGCCGCGCGCTTCGCCGGGCGCGTAGAGCGGAATGACGCGCGTGGTCGCCGGGATTTCGGGATGGGAGACGTCCTCGCGCACGAACACGACATCGGTCGCGCGAATGCGATCGACGCGCCAGTTGATCCCGACCTCCTGCGCCTCGATGCCGCCCGTGCTCACGAATTCGGAGCGTCCGACGAAATCACCCGTGTAGATGATCCACCCGAAGCCACTTGGGTCGTCGAGCATCGCACGGTTATTCGAACGCGCGATGATGGCGACGAGCTTCAGCTCATCGAGTGAATAGGCATAGGCCTTCACCTTGCGCTGATTGATGCGCTCGAGGTCGTCGGTAGGTTTACGAAACAGGCTCGTGTAATTGCGAAAGGGATCTCGCACATCATCGGACTCGACGAAGTCCGACTCGACGTACTGGAGCGCAGTGGCGACCTCTGTTTCAGGCAGCTCCGCGAGGACCGCGGCGGAGGCCGACAAAGCCGGCGCGCTGCTTGCCGCATCGACTGGCTGCTCCGCTGCTTCGCTGCAGCCGGTCGCAATGACGGTGAGGACGGAAATGACCGCGATTCGATACTTCATTTGTGCGCTCCCTCCGGGGAATCCGTCTTCGCACCAGCCGCCGCGGTGAGCGCTCGAAACGCGGTCGCGAGGCAGTTCACCGTGACGGCAACAGCTTCGCTTTGAGTCCCAGCGCCGGCCGCTGCAGCCGCGCCCTGGACGGCAAGGACCTCGATGTTCTCCATGTTGATGATTCGATCGACCTGACCGATGCCATAGAAGAACTTGGCGATCTGGTGATACTTGCCCTGTACCTTGAGTTCCATTGGCAGCTTTGCGTAAAACTGCTCGGGGGTTTCGTCGAGCGGCTTCCAGCTGGAGAGCGTCACGCCGGACACCGTGGCGACGGTCTGAAGCGTCGAGAGAAACGTTGGCATCTCGGCGTCGTCCGGGAGCATCTTCTTCTGCTTACGGGCCAAGGTCTCGTGGCGCGCGCGCCGCGCTAGATCCTTGTTGTATTCGCGCTTCGCCGCCTCAGCCTCGGCGAGCCGCGTGCGCTGCTGCGACAATTCTTGCTGTTTCTGCTCGATCTGCGTGGTCACGTCGTCGTAGAAAAAGACCAGATACGCGGCCACTGCGAGAACCGTCATGACGAGCCCGACGGTGGACTTTCCGGCTGTGGACAGTCCATCGAGCCCGCCGCCCGATTTCAATTTGATTGGAGTCGCCATCAGTATTCGACTTTCACTTCGAGACCGAACTGCACGAGATCGACCTTGTCGGCGTTGGCGTTTTGCTCGCCCTCGCGCAAGCGGACGTCGTTGAAGTACCGGGACAGCCTCAACCGCTGGGCAAACTCGTATACGTCGCCGCCGTCGCGCGCGACGCCCTCGAGCAAGACGGTGCGATCTTTCTCTTCATATTTGGTGAGCCACACGCGCCTCGAATCCCAAGTTGCGTTGTAAACGGCAAGCGGGTTGTCGGACTTCGCCTTGTCGAGCTTGGCTTGATCGGCGGTAGGTCCCTTGCCCTTGGTGAGCACCTTCGACAGCTCGAGCAGCACGCTCGTTGGCCCCTTGCGGCCCGCTTGGAGCTTGGCAATGGCATCTTCGCGCGCCTGGTATTCTTCGATGGCAGTCTTGACCTTCGCGTGATCCTTGACCAGCTCGTTGATCTCGCTGACTTGGCTCTCGAGCTTGCCTACCTCGCCCAACAGCAAAGCGAGCTCTTCTTCTTTCGTTTGGTGGAAGAAGAACAAACCCATGATCTCGAAGACGAAGACGCCCATGACGACCAGAATCCACGTTTGGCCGCCCTGGGCGGCGACGCGACGCTCGCCAGCATTGGGGAGTAGATTGACGCGAATCAAACCCGCTTCTCCTTGTTCTTTCGCATGGCCAGGCCGAGCGCGACTGAGAGCTGCGATGCGCGTTGTCGAACGACCTCTTGATTGATGTCCTTCGATTCGATCGGAATGCGCTCGAGTGGCTGCATCACCTCGACCGCGACCCGCGACCTGCGCTCGACCGCGCTCCCTAGCTGCGGAAGATTCGCGGTGCCTCCGGTCAGATAAATCTTGGTGATGCGTTCTTCACCGCTCGTCGCGAGGAAGAAGTCCAGGGACCGTTGAAGCTCACTCGCGATGGCATCGCACACCGAGTCGATAACCTGGAATACTTTGCTCGGGAGCGAGCTGGCTGCCATTGGCTGAGAGGCGGCGCACTTCATTTCTTCGGCCTGCTCGTACGGGATGCCGACCTGTCGCACGATTTGCTCGGTGAGGTGCGTGCCGCCGCTGGCGAGATCGCGGGTGAAGGCGCTGCTGCCCCGGGACACGATGTTGATCGACGCCTGAGTCGCCCCGACGTTCACGATCGCAAAGGTCTGGTCCGGCGGCAGCCCGCGCGTGTATTCGAAGACGTTTTGAATCGTGAATGCGTCGATATCGACGACCAGCGGACGGAGCTTCGCCTGTCGCGCAATCTGGACAAAATCATTGATTTCATCGCGTTTCGCTGCGACGAGGAGCAAATCCATCTGCCCCGCCTCGGGACGGCGCCGGAGGATCTCGTAGTCGACGTTGACGTCCTTGATGTCGAAGGGGATGTGGTTCTCCGCCTCCCACTGAATCTGCTCGTCAAGCTCGGCGATCGTCATGATCGGCACGGTGATCTTTCGACTGATGACGGATTGGCCGCTGACGCTCAACGCGATGTCGCGCTGCGAGATGCGGCTCTCGCGGAACACGCGCTGCAGCGCCTCGACGACCGCCTGCGCGTTCATGACATGGCGGTCGACGATGGTCTGCGGCTCGAGTGGGCAATACCCGAATCGCATCAAGGAGAAGCCCTGTCGAGCCTCCTTGAGCTGGCACACCTTGATCGAGGTCGCTCCAATGTCGACCCCGACGAGACCATTAGCCGCCGACATGATTGCGCGTCCTTCCTGAAACTGAGCGTAGAGGCATGGCTAAACGATCGCGAAGGTGAATGGGAAAGTTTGGCAGTAGCACCGCACGGGTGTCCTTCCGGCGAAGCTTCGCACCGCTCGGGGGAACGGGGCAAAATTACGCTTTACGCGCCCGCGTCGCGGCTCGACCATTTTGGGTGGCGAGCGGGCCGATGTTGATGTTTTTCCGGGCCCGCGCGTCGAACCGGCCCATGCAGTCAGCGATCTTCATGCACAGTCACGCGCCCTGGGCCACCTCGTCCGGAGCGGGCGGCGTCCCGCGCGGTCGGGGCCGTCCAAACGCAAGCCGGGCTCGCCAGTTCGTCGCCCTGATCTTCGCCCTTTTCGTGACCGTTAGCGCCGAAACGGCGGGTGCGGCGAGCCCGACAGCCCAGGCATCGGAGCTCGCGCACGTCGTACAACGCGGGCAGTATCTGAGCCTCATCGCCAAGCGTTACCACACGAGCGCGGACGCCATCCGCCGCCGAAACGGTCTCGCGAAGAGCGAGGCGATCAAGCCCGGGACCACCCTCCGCATCGGCGAGACGGCCGAACACAAAAGCTGGCGGGAGCACCATGAGCGAAAGCATGGAAAGGGCGCGGTCGACTCGGCGCGTGGTGCTGACGCGGTCGAGCGCATGGCGCCGCGGGCACGAGCGAGTTCACGCGATGGTCTCGGTCCGCGGGAGCGCCCCGGCGCCGCGATCGAGGGAGGTCGGCTCGCCAGCAACACCAAGCATGAGGGCCGGAGCGAACCTCGATACGCTCGCAAGCCTGCCCGCCGCGGACACGTCGTCGTCGCTCGACTTGGCGAGGAGTTTCGCGGAGGTCTCACGAACAAATCCGGTCATCTCCATGCGAAGAGCGCGGAGCGAATCACCTGGTTGATGCGAGCGCTGAATACAAATGAACAACACACGATCGATCGGCGCCTGATCAAGCTATTGGCCGAAATGAGCGACCACTTCGGTGGCCGGCGCATCGAGATCGTGAGCGGATTCCGTCCCTATTCACCGAAGCAATTTACGCGCAATTCTCGGCACAATCACGGCCAGGCAATCGACTTTCGAATCATTGGCGTACCGAACATCACGCTCTACGAACATTGCCTTTCCTACGACAAAGTCGGTTGCGGGTATTACCCCAATAGTCACTTCATCCACTTGGATGTGCGCGAGTTCAAGACGCGCTGGGTGGACTACTCGCGACCCGGCCAGCCTCCGAGCTACGCTCGCGCGCGTCGCAAAGCGCCGGGTACCGTGGGGTCGGCGGCACGAGCCACCGGATCGTCCGAAGCAGCATCCGGCGAGAGCGCCGCACGCGCGACGAGTCCGACGACTCCGCCGGCAGCGCGCTTTGCACCGGCAGCGCCAGGACGGGCGAACGCAGGTCAAGCGGACGCGGCCGCGGGCGATGCCGCCGAGGCCGACGTCGCAGCCGGGGAGAGCAGCGAGGGCGATCGCGAGGTCGGCGAAGACGCGAGCGAATACGAGGAGTGACGGGGCGGGCTGGCGAACGGGGCGGGCTGGCGAACGGGGCGGGCTGGCGAACGGG
>SHZB01000089.1 GCA_009692485.1 Myxococcales bacterium | reverse complement strand
GACGTGCGATCGTCTGCTGGTGTTGCGTGACGGCGCGCTCGTGGCCGAGGGGAGCGAGGCGGAGCTCAGCTTGCGGATGTCGGCAGCCGAAGTCGTCGTCACCGTGCGCCTCGCGAAAGAAGGCACCGAAGCGGCGCTCGAAGCTCTCGTTGCGGGCATCACCGGGGTCGCCGCCGTCAAGCGGACGGCAGCCGACGAACCGGGCGCGCGGGCGGTGAAGCTCATGGTGAGTTCGACCGAGGACGTGCGAGCGACGCTGTGCCGAACGCTGTGCGAGCAGGGCTTCGACGTGCTTGGGCTCGAGCGCGGCGCGCGTGAGCTGGAATCGGTGTTCCTCGAGCTCGCCGGTTATGGCGAAGGACGCGAAGTCGTAACCAGAACGGAGCAGGCGTCGTGAGTCATGTGGGTTTGATCTTGGCGCGCGAGCTCAAGGCGTATTGGCGTTCGCCGCTCGGGTATGCGGCGGCCGCGGCGGTTCTGCTCATCGACGGCATCTGGTTCATGGCGCGCGCGCTCGGCGGCACCGAAGAGAAGCGACTGAGCGCGGAGGTGCTGAGCGAGTTCTTCAATGGCGCCTCGGGCACGACTGCCATCGTTGCGATTGCGCTCGCGATGCGGCTCGTCGCAGGCGAGCACGAGTCCGGGACGCTCGTGCTGCTCAAGACCGCGCCCGTGAGCGACTGGGAGGTGGTGCTCGGAAAGTTCCTCGGCGTGATGGTCGTGCTGCTCGCGATCACCGGCCTCACTGGGTACATGCCGGCGCTCATCTTCCTGAATGGCAAGGTCAGCTATGGGCATATCGCCGTCGGCTATACCGGGATTGTCTTGCTCGGCGCGGCCGTGGCGGCGATTGGCCTCTTCGCCTCCGCGTTTGCAAAGAATCAAGTCGTCGCGGCCATCCTCGGGGCGGTGATCGCCGGCGCCATGTACCTCTGGTGGTTAGTCGCGAAAGTAGCGGATCCGCCGGTGCGCGACGTGCTTGAAGATCTCGCGATTCACCACCTCCGAATGCGGGATTTCATGACCGGCGTCCTCCGGCTCGAGAACGTCGTTTACTACCTGGCGGTCACGTTCTTCTTCCTGTTTGCAGCCGTCAAGACGCTGGAGGCACGAAGATGGCAATGAAATCCGCGAGCGACCGAATGGGTTTTTTTGTAGCGATGTTCGGGTGGCTCGGGCTGCTGCTCGGCCAGCGCATCGTGTTGTCACCCGAGGGTGCCTCGAAGCTCTTCACCATCCTCGGAATCGCTGGGATCGTCGGCTCTTGTATCCAGCGCGGCATTGCGCTCGGCCGTGCCCGCGAAGAGAACAAGGCGGCGGCGCGGGCGTTCTTGGGTCTCTCGGTCGTGGGCGTGTTTGCGCTCGCTGGCTATTACGCGACGAGCATCGGTGGCCGCGAACTCTTCGGCATCAAGCCGCCGGCGCTGACGGGCGAGGACGCCTTTGGGGACGTGGTCACCCTGGCTTGGCTCGCGCTTGCGACCTTGAGCGTCGTGCCAGCCGCCCTCGGTGAGCTCTCACGCGCGTCGATGCGTCACGCTGAACGGCAAGAGTCCCGACGGGTGTTGTCGGCCATCGCGGCGGGACTCGCGCTCTCGTGCGTCGCGGTTTATGGGGCGTTGTTCACCTTCGCTGCCGACAAGACGGACAAGAGCGTCGACTATTCGTATTACCGCGTCGGGCGCCCGAGCGCGTCGACCGGCAAGATGATCGATGGCCTGAGCGAGCCGCTCGAGGTGTTCGTGTTCTTCGCGCCGACGACCGAGGTCCGCTCGCAAGTGATGAGCTACCTCGATGAGCTCAAGCGTGGGCGTGAAGCGAAGCTGGTCGTCACGACCCACGATTTTCAGGCGGAGCCGAAGCTCGCCAAAGAGCACAAGCTCACCAAGGACGGCGTCCTGGTCTTGCAGCGCGGCAAGGTGAGCCAGAAGCTCGACATCGGCATCGAAGAAGACAAGGCGCGTCGCACGCTCAAGAAGATCGACGGCGAGTTTCAAAAGGTCTTGATGAAGCTCGTGCGGGACAAGCGCACCGCGTACGTCACCGTCGGTCACGGCGAGCTCGTTCAGGAAACGGACAAGCGCACCGAGCGCAGCGCCGAGATCGTGAAGCAGCTCATCGAGATGCAGAACTACGGGGTCAAGAACCTCGGGCTCGGCGACGGACTCGGCAGCGCCATTCCTGACGACGCGGCCGTAGTGCTCGTGCTTGGACCGACGACCGCGTTCGCGGAGGCCGAGGTCGAGACCTTGCGTCGTTACGCCGATGGCGGCGGTAAATTGCTGCTCGCGCTCGATCCAGAATCGCAGGCGGCGCACGGTCCGCTCGCGGCGATCGCGGGGATCGATTGGCAGCCCGCGCTCGTCGTGAGTGAGAAGCCCACGGTGCGAATGACGGGCGGACCGGGCGACAAAAAAGTCCTGGCCTCGAACAGCTTCTCGTCGCACGCGTCGGTCTCGACCTTGAGCAAAGAGCAGAGCCGCGGCGCCTACGTCGTCATGAGCGGAGCGGCCGCGCTCGAGAAGCTGAAGGACCTCGACAAGAGCTACGCGGTCGACTTCGGCGTGAAGAGCCCGCGAGGATCTTTCCTCGACACGAACGCGGATCTTTCGCCGGGCGGTGACGAGAAGAAGGCCGTGTTCAACCTGTTCGCGGCCGTCACGCGCAAGCTCGGTGATGGCAAGGACGCGCTCGAGCTGCGGAGCGTCGTGGTCGGCGATGCGGATGTGTTCGGGGATTTCTTCGCGGCGCGCGTGCCCGGCAACCAGGTCCTCTTCGCGGAGGCGCTTCGATGGCTCGGCGGCGAAGAGAGCTTTACGGGACGGACGAGCAGCGAAGAGGACGTGAGCCTCGCGCACACGAAGGCGACCGACCAGCTGTACTTCTACGGCACGATCCTCGGGGCACCTTCGCTGGTCCTCGCCGCGGGCTTTTACTTCACCGTGCGCCCGCGCCGCCGCCAGAAACCGAAGGCCGAAGTGAAGAGCGGGTCGACGCTTGAAGCGAAGGGTGAGCCGAAGAGCGCGCCGAAGACCGAAGCGACAGGCGAGTCGAAGAGTGAAGCGACGATGAACGCGGACGGTGAGTCATGAGAGAGCTCCGAAAGAGCGCGATTCACTTCGTGCTGCTCCTGGTCGCAGCGGCGCTGGCGTTCGTGAGCGCGCGGCCCAAGGACGTTGCCGACAAGCCCCTCGCGGCCGGCGAGGTCGAGCTCTGGCGCGGCGCGGCGGACGACGTCCTGAGCATGAGTTACGAAGATGACAAGAAGAAGGTCACGCTCGAGCGGAAGAGCGATGCGATCGGCGGATGGTACCTTGGCCGCGTCGAGCCGAAGGCCGCAGCGGAGCCACCCAAAGACGATAAGGCACCGAAGCCGCCGGTCGTAGAGGCCGCGACGTTTGCGTCCGTAACCGCCGCCAAGAAGATCGCGACCGAGCTTGCGACCCTGCGGGCCAAGCGGTCGATCGGCGTCGTCACCGGCGAGCGGCTCGCGGAGTTCGGCCTCGACAAACCGGAGGGCACCCTGCGCGTCACGGTCCTCGGCAAAGAGCACGCGCTCCTGCTCGGCGAGACCGCGCCCGGCACGGGAGATCGCTACGCGCAAGACGAGGCCACGCATGCCGTCTACGTCATCGACGCGACGCCGAGCCGCGATCTCGCAGCCGGAGCCGCGCGCCTTCGCGAGACCAACCAGCACGAGTGGAAGTTCACCGAGGTCGAGGCGGCGTCGCTCTCCATCGGCGACGCGACGCGCGGGATCGTGCGCGGCGGCATCGAGGGGCGGCGGTTCTGGGCGGATGCTGCGAGCCCCGAGGTCAACGACGAGACCGCTGGCAATTGGCTCACCAAGCTCGAGCGCCTGCGACCCACGACCCACCTCGACAAACTCCCCGACGGCGCCGAGAAGATTCTGCGCGTCGACTACCGTGGCGCAAAAAACCAGCTCGGCTTCGTAGAGCTCTGGCATCGCGCCGATAAGGACGCGCCCTTCATGCTGTTGACCGAGCAGCTGCGTTTGCCCGCGCCCGTGGCAAAGGCACAGGCCGAGCAGATTATCGATGATGTCGGCAGCGTCGTCCCGAGCGCGGACGTCGCTAAGTGGAAGAGCGCGAGCGCACCGACGACGAGCGTCGAGCCAGCGACAATTCCGGCACACGGAGCGCTGGCCGTCCCTGCGGTCCCTGCGGTCCCTGCGGTCCCTGCGGTCCCTGCCGCCTCTGCGGTCCCTGCCGCCTCTGCCCGCCCCTAGGGCAACCGCGCCTGTCCGCGCTGCCCCGCTGCCCCCGCTTCAACCGTGACTCCGCATTAGTGGTCGCATGGCAATCCTCAGCGCCGCGCGGTCGATCTATTTCGCGACCAGCAAGCGACACGACCAGCTCTTCAATCGCTATTGCATGCGCCCGCTCGCGGCGCTCTTCGTCGCCTGCGTTGCGAAGTCGCCCATCACGCCCAATCAGCTGACGCTCGCGGGCGTCGTCGTGTTCGCGGCGGCTGCCTTCGTCCTGATCGCCAGTCCGACCCATGCGGGCGCGCTCGTCGCGGTGCTCGTCATCGAGGTCGCGTACCTCCTGGATTGCGCGGATGGCATGCTCGCGCGCCACAAGAAGATTGCCAGTCAGGTGGGGCATCTCTTCGATTTTTTCACCGACGAGCTCAAGGCCGTCATGCTGACCGGGGCGCTCGGCGTGCACCTCTATCGGCGCGGGGGACTCGGCTTCGATGGCAACGCGTGGACGCCGCACGACCCGCGATTTTTGCTGGCGACGGTGCTCGCAGTGGGGCTCATCGGCTCGGCGACCTCGCTCACGAACTTCACGCGAAGGCCCGAGCTCACTGGCAAAGAGACGCCGGTCGAGGCGCACTACGAGACGCTCGCGACGGAGCCCGCGCGGTCGGCCGCGAGACGCGTCGCCGGTTGGGTGAAGACGTTTTTGCAATTTCTCACGCACTACCCAAGCCACATCTATCTGTTCGCGCTCGCTGGGCGGCTCGACGTGTTTTTCTGGCTCTACGCCTTGCTCAATGGCTTGTATCTCGCGAGCGGCTGGCTCGGGTTATTTCGCCGTTTCGGCCGATTTTCCGCGTGATCCTGCTGCGGCTCCGCGTCTTCTTGCCGACGCGGGGGCGCTCGCGGCGCGGTCCTTCTCGTCATGACGAGCGTGTGACAGACGCGCGGAGGCGAAGCGTGGGAGCTTGGCCATAACCCATGTCATCGGATGGCTCTACCTTCGCCGCGACCCGCGAGTTTGCACAAGAACAGCTCGCGCGTAGCTGGTTTCACGTCCTGACCACGCTCGCCGTCTTGACAGCGTCGATCGCCGTCGCTGCCGCGGCGCCGTGGTGGCCCGTGCGTTGGCTCGGTTCGCTGATCGAGGCGCTCACGATGCTTCGGGTGTTCATTCTCTTTCATGACCACATGCACGGCGCCTTGCTGCGTTCGTCGCCGGTCGCGATCGCGCTGTTTCGCGTGGTCGGCCTCTTATTGCTGACGCCCGCGCGGATCTGGGCCGAGACGCACAATTTTCATCACGCGCACACGGCCAAGCTCGGCTCGCCGCCGACTGGCACTTTCGCGTTTTGGTCCGTGGAGCGCTGGCGCGAAGCATCCTGGCGCGAGCGGCTCCTCTATCGGCTCGAGCGCCACCCCGTGACCATGCTGTTTGGCCATTTGCTGGTGTTCTTCATTGGCATTTCCCTTTGGTCGTTCTGCACCAATCCGCGCCGCTACAAGGCCTCGGGGCTGGCGATCGCGATGCACTTGGGACTCAGCGTTTGCGTGTGGATGGCATTTGGCACAGAGCTTTATCTGGCGACGATGTTGGTGCCGTTCTTCATCGCTTGCGCCGCTGGGTCCTACCTGTTTTACGCGCAGCACAACGCCCCCGGAATCGAGCTTCGCGAGGCGGACTCGTGGACCCACGCTGCCGGCGCGCTTCACGGCTCGAGCTACATGGCCACCGGAGCTGTCGCCGCGTGGTTCACGGGCAATATTGGCTTTCACCACGTTCACCACCTCAACGTGCGTATTCCCTTCTACCGCTTACCGGAGGCGATGAAGGCGATCCCCGAGCTGCAAGCTCCGATCGTCACGACGCTCAAGCCGCGCGACGTATTGGCATGTCTGCGCCTCGCCTTATGGGACCACGCCGAAGGCCGGCTCGTTCCGTTCAGCGCTGTGCGCTAGCCCCTCTTCGCACTTCTCCGCTCAGCTGGTCCATTCGGCGAGATACTTGGGCAGCATCGCGCGCCAGGTTGGCCAGTCGTGGTTGTAGTTGGGGCCCCACGGATCGACGCGGTTCGGGATTCGTTTGTTGCCGAGCACCTTCGCCATGGCCCAGCTCTCGCCCATGTTCTCGGCGCGGCCTTCGCCCGACGCGAGGACGACGAGGCAGCGCCGCAGCACGTCGAGATGCGGGCCGTTGAGGGTGGGTACGAACTGAAGCGGTGACGAGACGAAGTAGTCCTCGGTAAAGTTCTTGACCTCGATGAAGCGCATGAGGTCGTAGGTGCCGCTCATGCCGAGCGCGCGCGTGAAGATGTCGGGGAATCGGCACACCGTCGCCACGGCGTGAAATGCGCCTATCGAAGCGCCGCTCGTCCAGATGGTGGCGCCCGGATCCTTGCAATCGCGGCGAATCGCGGGCGCGACCTCGTGCTTCACGTACTGATGAAACTCGTGCTGCAAGCGCATGCGCAGCTCGGGGCTGCCCTGTTTGCCGAACCAGGCTTGCCCGGCGACGCTGTCACAAGAATAGATCATCACGCGCCCCGCTTCGATCAGCGGCCACAGCGCATAGACCAGCTTCATGCGCTCGATCTCTTCGGCGTCGCCGCCAGCGGTCGGGAAGACGAGCACCGGCTGGCCCGCGTGACCCCAACGCACCATCGTCGTCTGTGAGCGCGTGCGCTCGGAAACCCAAGTGGACTTTAGGAACTGGTCGGCCATGGCGGCTCCTCTAACATTTACCAACGCCGAGCGGGCGTCGGAAGCGAGGGGGAAGGAGCGCGATAGCAGTCCATCGCGGCGCTGAGGTCGGTGCGCGGCGGAGCTTGCGCGGAGCTTGCGCGGACGATGCGCGGAGCCTCAAGCGCCTTCGACGCGTCGCCATTCTTGAATGCGATTGACGAACAGCTCTGTGAATTGCTCGATCTCGTGCGCCGGAAAGAGCGCGGTGACCTTTTGTCGCACGGCGGTCTTGGCGTCTTCGGTCGCGAAGAACTCGTTCGCGACCTCGTCGAGGTGCGGCAGGTGTTGATGGCAGAACTCTTCGAAGCGCGCGGACTCGAAGCGCTGCTCGGCGATCGCGGCGTACTGGTCGAGCTTCTCTTCGAAGCTGCCAGAGCCGGCGGCGATCTCGTAAAATGGCTCCCAATCCAGCGTTTGGCGCATCTTGCGCTTGGTTGCGGCGCAGAAGACGCTCCACTTGATGTAGGCCTTGACCAGCCACGGAAAGTGATAGTGGAGGCTCGTGACCTGGGAGTCCGGGCACGGGTTTGCAAAGTCGATGGGGTGCCAGACACCGTGCCGGCGAAGCGACTCGCAGCTATTGAACTCCCAGCCGAAGAAGGCATTGATGGTGAGGGTGATCTTGCGAAGGTGCTCCATCTCGCCGGCCGAGGCGATGTCGCGTTCCATCGTGTAGCGGTCGTGCAGCGGCGCGTCCGGGTCATACAAGACCGAGCGGACCTGCGGGCCAAAGCCGATACAGCGCACGAACCGGTCAAAGGGGGCGACTCCGGCTTGCACGTGCATCACGGTCTTGCCGCTCTCTTCGTAGGCTTGACGAAGCTTGGCCTCGTCGTCGCACTTGGTCACAGAGCGCCAACCGCCGCCGTCATAGGGTTTCACGAAGAGCGGGAATCCAAGCTTCGGACCGAGACGGCCGACGTCGAAGAGCTTGGCGTAGCGCGCTAGGGTCGGCTGCAAATCCGGGTTCGGCTCGTATTCTTTTGGCGGGACCATCCACGTCGTCGGAATGGGCATTCCGAGGCGCATCATCGCGCAATAGGACGTGTGCTTTTCCATCGATTGGACAGCCCACGGGTTGTTGAAGACGTAGAGACCGTCCATCACGATGGCCTTCTTTATCCACTCGCGGCTGGTGTGGTACCAGTGCGTGAGCCGATCGATCACGACGTCGTATTTGCACGTTTGGCGCAGATCGTAGGGCTCGATCATCACGCGCTCGACGTTGAAGCGAAGCGTCTGGCCGTCATGCGGGATCCGCAGATCGAGCCGGCGCATGATGTTCTCGTAGCAGGCGGGCCAGCAGATATCCGCTCCGAGGGAGAGGCCGATGTTGCGAGTGATTTCGGTCATTGGGCGTGGCCTCTTCGTAGGCGATCAGGAGAGTCGTAGGCGGTCAGGAGAGAGGAGAGTCGTAGGCGGGCTGAAGAGTCGTAGGCGGTCAGGAGAGAGGAGAGTCGTGGGCGGACTGAAGAGGAGCGAGGCGCGCTTTGTGAACGCTCACTCGTAGATCATCATGAGGGGTCCGGGGAAGAGCCATGAGAGACCTTCGCGCGAGCGGTCGCGCCAGTTTTCCCAGTTGTGGCCGTCGCGGGCCTCGACAAAGCGCACTTGCATGCCCGTAGCGTCGAGGAGCGGGACGAGGCTGCGGTTTTCGTAGATGAGCGACTCGTAGACGCCGCAGCTCACGAACACGCGTTCGCTCACGGCCGCGGGCGCGTTGCGGAAGGCGTTCATGAATTTGACGACGTTGTCGAAGCGCGGGCCACGGTGGTTGCGCGAGCCGATGTCGGTGAACGCGAAAGAGCCCGATTGCAGGCACAATCGCCCCCAGAAACCGGGGTAACGGCACGCGGTCGAGAGCGAGGCGACGCCGCCGAAGCTGGCGCCCATCAGGCACCGGCCGCGCGGCTCGGCGATGAGCGGAAGGCGCGACTCGAGGTGCGGGACCAGCTCTTCGGTGAGAAAGCGGGCGTGCGCTTCGTCGTCGGCGTATTCGCGCAGGCGATCCGGCGAGTCGAGGAAGACCGCGATGAGGTCCGGGATCTCGAGGCGGTGAATGAGGTTGTCGAGGACGGTGCGAAGGCCCGCGTATTTGATGTAGTCGGAGCCGTCGTGCACGACGAGCAGGGGATAGCGGCGCGACGGGCGAAAGCGTGCCGGCAAGTAGAGATAACCCGAGCGTGAGCCACCGACGCTGCGGCTCTCGAAGGCGAAGGGCTCGAGCGTGCCGCGGCGCGTGAGGGCGTCTTCTCTCGACCACTCGGGGAGGACGTAACCCTCGCCGGCGAGGACCGAGTTGGCGCCGAAGGGATCGCGCGCGCGGTGCGGATTGAGCGGATCTTGGATCCACCGCGTTCCGCCATGCTTTTGGATCTCGAACTTGTATTCGACGCGCGAGCGCGGTGGGATTTCGAAGGTGAGGTGCCAGGCATCGGTGCCCTCGATGCGAGCGAGCGCTTGCGCGGATTCGAGTCCGAAGATCCAGTGCCGCAGGTGCACCTCGCTCGCCTCGCCGCGGTAGACGAAGGTCGCGGTCGAGCCCTCGACGAAGGGGAAGCGCTTGCCCTGCATCCACTCGTCCACCGACGCGCTCGTGGGATTGGACGCGATCAGCTCCTCGATGGCGTGGGTCATCCCGAGCCGCCTTCGCCGCCGCCGGGCTCCGAGTCCCGGCCGAGGCCAGGTGTCGAAGGCCGCGAGAGGGGCGCGGGGAGCGGGCGTGCCATGAGCGGCGCCGACGGGCGGGCAGACACGCCCGGGTTGGACGCGCGACCGAGCTCGAGCGCGGCCAGGTTGTCACCGCCCTCGGCGTGAAAAGTGGCGGGAATTCCGGGCCGAGACGGCGGTGGCGGTGCGATGCCGAGGACCTCCGTCGCGCCGTCGGTGCCGAGCTCGAGGATCCCCGTCGGCCGCACGAACTCGGGCGCGAGACCCTCCGTTTGCATGACCGTCACCTCGGTGCGAGAAGGGAACGCGATGCAGCGCGCGGGAGCGAAGCGGCGAGCCAGGACGCTGACGAGCTCTTCATCCGCGAGCTTGAGACGCGTCTCGGGTTGCGGCAGGACGACGACTCCGGGAGCGAGACCGAGGCCGCGATCGAGCACCTCGGCGGCGCCGCGACCCTGGGGTGGGCTATCGTGAAATAAGACTACGCGATCCGTCAGCACCATCGCGCCGCCGGACCAGCCGCAGACGACCTGGCCGTCGAGCAGCTCCGCGATCCCGAAGAGCCTCAGCCGATTCAGGATCGTGGCGACGTGACCGCCCGTGATCGCGAGCGCCACGGATTGCGCGAGCATGTCGGCGAGCTCGCGGCGATGCGCGGCGACGTGGGGGCGCTCGAAGGGTCGGAGCGCGGCTTCGAACTCTGCGTGCACGCGCTCGCATTGGGCGAGGTGATAGCGGTCAAGCTCGCGGATCGCCTCGATCGACGCGGTCTGCTCATCGGCGAGGATCTCGGTGGGCGCACGTCGCTGCCGGATCACGTGGTTTGCGTCGAGCGCGTGTTCGAGCCGAATGCGGTAGAAGTCTTGCTTGTGCCGGAGGGTCTCCTGCCGTTTGCGGTGCGCGTCACGCAGCGTGCGATCGCGCGCGAAGACCTCGTCGGCGCGGTGGTGCAACATCAAGTTGAAGGTGCGGCAGCCGAGGTGCTCGATGAGCTCGCGATCTTCGGCTTCGCGCTCCTGCCAGCCCGTGGTGATCGTGGCGATCGGGCCGTCGACCTCGAGCGTGTCGAGCGCATTTCTGACCGTGGCGTCGAAGCGCTGATTGCCAAACAGCACGACCGCGCGCGGGGGTCGGCGTGCGTTCGCGGCGGGGCGTGCGCTCGCGGGACGGCGTGCGCTCGCGGCAGAGCCTGAGCCTGGCGATGGTTCGGAGACGCTCACTCGGTCACGTCGCGTGGACCTTCACGGTCTTGCCCGTGAGATCGAGCATGCGGCGAAGCTCGTCGAAATCGGGGTGTTTCAAGCGGATCCACGCGTTCGCCATGTAGCCGCCTTCGACCCCTTGGGTGGGCGTGCCCGCCGGTGGCAGGTGCACGTCCATGATCCATTTTCCGAACGCGCGTTCTATTTCTTGGAGACCCGAGTAGCCCGCGATGCGGCCGTCTCGTTCGGGGCGAAGCGCGACGAGCCCCGCGGAGTAGCGCCGCGACAAGGACTGGCTGGTGCGCCCATGCACGACGGCCATCGCCCACTCTTTGTAGATGTCGATCTCGTTGCCTTCGGCGTAGAGATCCCACGCGCGTACCCCGGGCGGTCGGCAGCCGATCTCGCTGAATTTGAGCCCTTTCGGACCAAAGAACCATTCCATGTGGGTCGCGGTGGTGCCGAGCCCGAGCGCCGAGAGCACCTTGCGACCGAGCTCTTTCACCTCGACATAGCCGGGCGCGGAGTCGATGCGGTTGGTGGAGATGAACTGCGGGTTGATCCAGCGGTGACGCATCGCGTCGAGCACGTTCGGGTAGTAGTGCGTGACGAACTCGTGGGCGACTCGGCCGCCGATGCTGATGGTGTCCCAGAAGCCCTCGTGACCCTCGATGAACTCTTCGGCGGCGATGCTGCGACCCGAGCCGACTCCGAGGCTCTTCATTCCGAGCTCGAGCTCGCGCGCGTCATCGCAGCGGATCGTGCCCGAGGCTCCGGCCGCGTCGCGTGGCTTCAAGATGAGCGGGAAGCCGACCTGCCCGGCAAATTCACGGAGCGCCTCGGGATCATCGGAGCCAAGCGACTGTGCGCAGGGGACGCCGGCGGCTCGAAGGGTCTCTTTCATCGCCGGCTTGTCGCGGCATAGATACGTGGAATGCACCGAGGTGCCGGGGATCCCGCAGCTCTCGCGGACCTTCGCCGCCGCCATGACGTGCGCCTCGACGGTGGCCTCGAGCCGGTCGACCTTGACGCGGCGCTGCACCCACTTGACGGCCCGCTCGAGCGCGACCGGCGAGGTGACGTTCGACACCTGCTCGTAATGGAAGAGCCAGCGCTTGAGGTCGTCACCGAGTGCCCCCTCGGGTCGCTCGCCGATCCCGGTGACGCGCGCCCCTACGGAGTGCAATGCGCGGACGAACTCGCGCTGGTTCGATGGGAAGCACGGCTCTAGAAAAATGACGTCGACGGGCATGAAAACGCCGCGGAAGCTAGCACCGTCTCTATGTCGGCGTAAGCCCCTGCGGCGCATCTATGCGGCTCTTTTGTGCGGCTCTTTTGTGCGGCTCTTTTGTGCGGCTCTTTTGTGCGGCACTTTTGCGCGGAACATTTGCGCGGCACATCTGCGCGGCTCAGGGCACGAGCTTGCGGTAGAGCGCGGTGTACTCTTTTACGCGGCGTCGCCACGAGAGGTCCTCGCGCATTCCGTTTTCTTGGAGCCGGCGCCACACCCCGCGATGTTGCCAAAGGTCGAGCGCGTTGCCGATCGCCCACTTCAAGCCGCGCACGTCGAAGTGATCGAAGGTGAAGCCGTTGCCGCGTCCGGTTCGCGGGTCGAACTGCCGCACGGTGTCGGCGAGGCCACCGGTTTTGTGGACGATGGGCGGCGTGCCGTACGCGAGGCTGTAGAGCTGGTTGAGCCCGCAAGGTTCGTAGCGAGACGGCATGAGAAAGAGATCGCTGCCCGCCTCGATGAGATGCGCGAGCGGCTCGCTGAAGGCGTTTCGGTATGCGACTTTTCTGGGGGCGACCTTCGCGAGGTGCGTGAAGAGATCGGCGTACCGCTTCTCGCCGCTGCCGAGCACGATGAGCTGCGCGTCGTGTTGCCGCAGCAAGGCGGGCAGCACCTCAAAAAACAGATCGAAGCCCTTCTGCCACGCGAGTCGCGACACGATCCCAAAGAGCGGAACGCCCCGGCGATAAGGCAGTCCCACGCTCTCGAGCAGCGCGCGCTTGCAGTCCTCTTTGCCGCTGAGATCGTCCGCGGAATAAGTCGTGGGTAGGTAGGCGTCGCGGCTCGGGTTCCAGATCTCGTCGTCGATGCCGTTGAGAATTCCGAAGAGGACATCGCGCCGGCCGCGCAGGTATGCGTCGAGGCCAACGCCGTGCTCGGGGGTCTGGATTTCGCGCGCGTAGGTCGGGCTCACCGTGGTGATCGCGTTGGCGTGGAGCAGGCCGGTGAGCATGAACGAGAGGCGACCTGCGCGGAGCTCGTCTTGGTGAAGCTGGTCCGCTGCGTTCGCGAGCCCGACGTCGGCGAGGACGTCGGCGGCGAAGGTGCCCTGATGGCCGATGTTGTGGATGGTGAGGACGGTGCGCGTCTCGGCGAAGAGGCGGTCCCACGCGAACACCGTGCGCAGCGCCACGGGCACGAGGCCGGCCTGCCAGTCGTTCGAGTGCACGATGTCGGGGGCGAAGCCGAGCTGCTGCGCGATGCGAAGCGCGGCCCAGCCGAGGAAGGCGAAGCGCACGTGCTCGTCGCCGTCGCCCGAGTAGATGGAGGGCCGGTCGTAGAGCTGATTGCACTCGACGAAATAGACCGGGACGGTCGTGCCCGGTAGCGGTGCGCGCAGCGTTGAAAAGCGCAAGATCCGACGGCCGAGCTTTACGTCGAGCGGCGGTACCACGAGCTCCACGGCGTGCCCGGCCTCGCGCACGCGGCGGTAGTAAGGCACGACCACGCGCACGTCGTGACCTTCGGCGGCGAGCGCCTTGGGCAGAGCCGCGGACACGTCACCGAGCCCGCCCGTCTTCGCGAAAGGCGCCACCTCCGAGCTGATGAAGAGAATGCGCATCGGGTGGGGTCTGGCCGTGATGCCTAGGGGTTGGCCGTCATGCCGAGGGTTTGGGCGTCATGCCTAGGGTTTGGCCGTGATGCCGATGCCCTGGCCGTGATGCCGATGCCCTGGTCGCTATGCATAATGCACGCGCACGGTGGCGATGAGTTTCTCGAGGACTTGCTCGACCACGCTGGTGCGCTCGTCGCGAACGATGGCGTAGCCGTCGCCCTCGTAGCTGTCGCTCTTCGGTGCGCCGATGGTCGGGATCTTCGCCTCGACGATCCAATTGCCGACGGCCCGCTGCGACGCCTCGATTCCGGACACCCCGGCGACGCGACCACGGCCGATCCCGCGGAAGAATGCGCTGCCGACCGCGTAACGGCGATTCCACGGGGCGTCGAAGGCGCCGTCGATCACCGAGCGGGCCCACGCGCGATAAGCGCAGGTGTTGGTGGCGAAACCGATCATGCGGGTGATGTTCGCACCGGGCGGGCGCTGCGCGATTTCACCGATCGCGATCGAGCCGTCGGTGCGGCGAAACCACTCCATGTGCGTGAAGCCGTCCCGAAGGCCGAGCGCTTCGATCGCCTTGACGCCGATGCGCGCGACCTCCTCGTACTCGGGCCGGTCGATGTCGCGTGGCAGCATGCAACACCACTGGATCCACGGGTTCTCGACGACGGTGAGCGGCGGCGGCAGATAGTGGGAGATCGAGCGCGCGCGGACGCGGCCACCGGTGGTGATGGTCTCGAAGCTGCCCTCGGTGCCGTGCAAAAACTCTTCGGCGAGCACGGGATTTTCGGGGCTTGCGCCCATTCCGCGGATCCCAGCGCGCAGCTCTTCGAGGCTCTTGACGCGAAACGTGGCCTTGGCGCCGAGGCCAGCCGGCGGCTTCAGCACGATCGGAAAGCCAACCTCGCGCGCGAACGACTCCGCCTCGTCGACGTGGGTCATGAGCTGGTGACGGGCGACCGGGAGCCCAGCCTGGCGCAGACGATCTTTCATGCGCGCCTTGTCGCGAAAGAGATCGGCGGTGTTCGGATCGGTGCCGGGGACGCCGAAGTGATCGCGCGCGATCGCGAGCTGCACTTGCAGCGGCTCGAGCACGCCGACGATGCGATGGGGTTGACCGTGACGGCGACGCAGGACGTCGATGCCGCGAATGAGCTCGGCGGCCGAGAGCGCATTGGCGACGCGCACGGTGTCGGTGAAGATTCGCGCGTCGTCGCCGCGTGGTTCTTCGCAGACGACGCCGACCAGACGGACACCCTCGAGACGCGCGGCGGCGCGGACAAAGCGCATCGTGGCCTCGAGTGGAAACGGCGCGACGAAGACGATGGTACGCATGCGGGGTGAGATGCTAATGCGGGCCGTTCTCGGCCGCTGCTAAGGTTTGTCGCTTCCGATGCGCACCGTCTTTTTGTCGCCGGCTTACCCGCCCGAAATGCAGGAGTACACGCGCGGCCTCGCGGAGGTCGGCGCGGAGGTTTACGGCATCGGGGACAGCGCGCGCGCGAGCCTGCCGCGCAAGCTCAAGGGCTACCTCACGGACTACCTCGAGGTGCCGCGCATCATGGACGAAGAGGACGTCGTCCGGCGTGCGAGCGCGTGGCTACATGGCCGCGGAGTCGAGCGCGTGCTCACCAACTGGGAGCCGCTCGTGCTGCTCGCCGCGAGGCTTCGTGAGCGATGGGGCGTGCCAGGGATGAGCGTGGATACCGTGCGTGGGTTCCGCGACAAACAGCTCATGAAAGAGCGCGTGGCGGCGGCGGGGCTGCGGGTGCCACGCTCGCGGCGCGTGACGAACGCGGTCGAGGCGAGGGCGGCGGCGGAGGAGATCGGCATGCCGCTGATCGTCAAGCCGATCGCGGGGGCGGGGAGCGCCGACACCTTCCGCGTGGATGACACGCCGGAGCTCGAACGCGTGCTGGCTCGCACCGGTCACGTGCCGGAGCTGAGCGTGGAAGAGTACGTGCGCGGAGAAGAGTTCACCTACGACACCGTCAGCATCGGTGGCCGGCCCGCGTTCGAGAACGTCGCGCAGTACCTTCCGAAGCCGCTCGAAGCGCGCACCGAAGAGTGGATTAGCCCGGTCATCATTACTGTCCGTGACCTCGAGCAGCCCAAGATTGCGAAGGGCACCGCGCTTGGCCGGCGTGTGCTGGAGGCGCTCGGGATGGGCGACGGCTT
>SHZB01000088.1 GCA_009692485.1 Myxococcales bacterium | reverse complement strand
GCGCCGCGGTCACAAGGCCCACGTCGAGGAGGCGCAGGTGCCCATGCGCGGCACCTGGTTCCGCGTGAAAATCGGGCCCTTCAAATTCAAGCGCTCTGCCCAGCTCTATCGCGAGGAGTTCGAGGCGAAGGAGCGGATGGTGAGCTTCATCGTCGAGCCGCCGAAGACCAACGTGCGGGTCGAGGTCACCCGAAGCCAGCCAACGGACGACGCCCAGGACGGCGCCGCCGACAAGCCTGTGCTGCGCGTCACCGACAGCCTCAGCGACTAGCGAACGACGAGCGATTGGTGACGAGGCACTAGCGACTAGGCACTAGCGACTAGGCACTAGCGACTAGGCACTAGCGACTAGGCATTAGCGACTAGGCATTAGCGACTAGGCATGAGCGACTAGGCATGAGCGATTAGGCACTAGCGACTAGGCATTAGCGACTAGGCACTAGCGACTAGGCACTAGCGACGGGTCCGGGGGCTTTCCCGCCGTTAGTGCTTGCGGCGCTCGAGATGGCGCTTGGCGGCCATTTGCACCGCGGATGAGACATTCTTGTCCGTCGTGAGGCGCTTGAGATCCGCTTCGCGCAAGAGCGGGACGAGGGAGACCGCGATCGTGATTGGCGTCTTCGCGTTCTGCACGAGGTTGATCTTGATCTGGTAGCTCTTGAGCCACTCGGAGGTGCCGGCGATGATCCTGAGCACCTCCTCCGAGATGCCGCGATTGCGCGCGACCTGGGCGACCTCGGACTCTTTGAGCAGGGGGCTACGGGCGGCCGCGGTGGCCACGATCTTGTTCTGCTCCCGGATGAGCATCATGCGCTCTTCCTTAGTGCCGAGAATGGCGCGTCGCACCTTCTGCGAGACGCTCATCTCGGCGATGCGCTGATAGAGCGGCTTGAACTTGTCCGTGATCTGCTCGGTGCCGTCGCCGTCCTCGAAGAACGTGTCATCGCCCGCGCCGCCGCTGAGGCCGTCGGCGAGCGCTTGTTGTTCATAGAAAGCGAGGTCTTCGGGAAGCGCCTCGTCGGAAGGCTCGGCGATGAGCTCATTCTCGACCGCGCGTGCCGCCTCTTGCCACGCTGGGATCCCATCGACCCGGATCCCGTGCCGCGCCGCGAGCTCGACGATGCGATCGCAGGTGGACATGCGCGTCGCCCTGTTCATGTAGAGCGCCGCGATCAGCTCCGGGTGGGCGAGCAGGCGCTCTTGGTTCGTGGCGACGATTTCAGTCGCGCGCTCGTTCCCGGAGGTGGCCACGAGGCAGGCGGTCTCCCAGTCGCAAGCCGGCATCACCAGCAGCTGAGCGAGCGTCTCCGACTCGTGGCCGTAGCGGAGCACCAAGGCGTCGATGACGAAGGGCTGGAGGTTTGCAGCCAGTGCGCCGTGCAAGAGCGGGCCTGGCAGCGTCGTCAGCGTCTGGTCCGCCAATGCGGCGATCGCCGGGTCCGCATCGCGCGCGAGCAGCGTGAGCACGGTGACGACTTGGTCGGGCCGAAGACCGAGCATGATTCCGCGTGCGGCCATCGTGCGCAGGCGCGCGTCGGTGCCGGCAGAGAGGAGCTGGCGGGCGGTTTCCGGGAGCGTGGAGAGATCGGGAGATGGGATCATCGGGTGCGGCGGTGAACGTGGGTTTGCGAACGGGGCTGGGGAGGATTATCTTCGGGCCGCTCGCCGAGCGCAAACTCGCGTACGGGTATCGAGCGCGCCAAAGGAGAAGAGATCCCCATGTTCGGCTTCATCAAGCAAGGCATCCAGCAAATGATGATCGCGCGGCCCGAGGCTGCGCACCGTTTGGTCATTTACAAATGGCCGGATCGCACGATCCCGATGTACACGCGGCTCACCGTCAAGAGCGACGAGGGCGCGGTGTTCTTCAAGAACGGCGTGTGCATGGGGATCCTCGGGCCGGGCGTCCACACGCTGGATGGCGCGAACATCCCATTTTTGAAAAATCTCATCGACGGCGCGACGGGTGGCAACGCCCTGCTCGGCGAGGTTTTCTTCGTCCGCAGCCAGCCCAACCGCAACGACCCGGTGAAGTTCGGGACCAAGTTCGACGGCATGACCGATCCGGGCACGGACGTGACGTGCAATCCCGGCGTCCACGGTGAGTTCGTCGTGCGGGTCATCGACCCGGTGGCGTTCATCGTCGGGCTCGTGGGGCAATCGATTCAGCCCGAAGACAACACCGCCATCTTCAGCTGGGTGAAGAAGAGGTTCGAGGCGCGCATAGAGCCCGTGATCGCAAATTTCTTGCGGGCCAAGGGTGAGTCGCTCCTCAACATGAGCTCGCTCAAGACCGATCTCGAGCAGGCGATGATGCAAGAGCCACCCGCGGCGCTCACAGAGCTTGGCCTTCAGCTCGTCGAGCTCACGACCTTCAAGGTCTCGCTCAGCGAGGACGATCGCGCTTCGCTCACCGAGGTGTGGCGCGCGCGGGAGGGCGGCGCCGAGGACAAGCTCAAGATGAAAGAGCTTCGGCACAAGCAGATGGAAATTGGCGTGAACGTGGCCGAGCGGCAGGCGTTCGTGAACCTCGCGCAGAACCCGGGCTACATGCAGTACGCCCAGTCCGAGGCGCTGCTCAGCGCCGGCGAGGGGATGGCCAAAGGTGGCGGAAACGCCGGGATTGCAGCGCTCGGCGCGCAAATGGCCGTCGGCGTGGGGATGGCCGGCATGTTTCAGCCAGCGTTTCAGCCAGCGATGCAGCACCAGCGCGTCGCGCCATCGGCGGCAGCGGCGGTGTGCGGAGGTTGCAGCTTCAACAACGCCGGCGGCGGGAAATTCTGCGCGGGCTGCGGCCAACCGCTCGCGCCACCACGTCCCGCAGGAGTTTTTTGCACGGGCTGTGGCGGTCAGAACGCGGCGGGCGCCAAATTCTGCGCAAGCTGCGGCGCTGCCCAAGCGGCAGCAGCACCCGCCGCGGCGCCCGCGTGACCGGCGCACGCGGTGGGTGACCGGCGCACGCGGTGGGTGAGCAGAGCGGCACGCGGTGGGTGAGCAGAGCGGCACGCGGTGGGTGAGCAGAGCGGCACGCGGTGGGTGAGCAGAGCGGCACGCGGTGGGTGAGCAGAGCGCAATGGTGAGAAGGCTACTCGGCCGGCGGCGGCTGTATTAGCCTCCGCGCCCTCGTGGGCAATCCAGCGGTCCTCCTCGTCGATAGCGATCTCAAACAGCTCAAGCTTCTGGCGGCCAGCCTCGCGCAAGACGGCTATGACGTGACCACGGTCGGGGACGGCGAGGCGGCGCTCGCGCTCCTTGCCAAGCGGGTGCCGGATCTCATCATCGCGGCCACGGCGCTCACCAAACTCGACGGATATTCTTTCATCGCCCGGGTGAAAGAGGACGTCGATCTCGCGGAAATTCCGGTGCTTCTCATGACCGAGGGCCAGTCGCGGGCGGACAAGATCCGCGCGCTCGAGATCGGCGTGGACGAGTGCGTCAGCAAGCCAGTCTTCGTCAAAGAGCTGCTCTCGCGGGCGAGGATGCTGCTCGCCAAGCAGGTGCGTGAACGGCTGAGCATGAGCGCGCTTGCTGCCCCGGTGTCGGGTAGTCTCGCGGATCTCGCGGTCATCGATCTGCTCGAGTCGCTGGCACGCGCGGGCCAGACCGCCATCGTCCACGTCTCTTGGGGTGCGAAGCGCCGCGTCGCTGCCCGAGAGGCGGTCGTGTACTTTCGCCAAGGGTCGATCATCGATGCGTCGCTGAAGAAGCTGCGAGGCGCAGAGGCGGTATTTCGCTTGTTGGGGTGGACCGAGGGCACCTTCGAGGTGGAGATCGTTCCGGTCACGCGGGCGACGTCGATTGGGCTGAGTACGCGACGGTTGCTCGATACCGGGATGCGTCACGCGGCCGAGTGCGCGAAATTCTATGCGCGGCTGCCGTCACTCGATGACTTGATCGCGGTCGATCGCGAAGAGCTCGAGGGGAGCATGGCCGATGTGCCGGCGGCGCTCGAGGGACTGCTCGCGCTGTGCGACGGTTCGCGCACGCTGCACGAGCTGATCGACGCTTCGCCCTTTGATGATCAGTCGACCCTCGCGACCTTGGCGCGGCTAGCCGGCGAAGATCTGCTGCGCGTGGCCGAACCGCGGCACACGCGGGTCCCCGAGTACGCGCCGTCTGCAGCCGCGGCTCCGCTCGTCCGGGTTCAAGCAGCGGACACGGGCGGGTCCGGCGCGAGTGCCGGCGTCCAGACCGAGCGGCTGCCGTTTGGGAAGGCGACGAAGCTCATGGCGTCGGGCGCGGCGGCCGAGCGTGTGAGAGAAGCGCGGGATCTCGTGCGGGGCACCGGCAACGGCGAGCGGGAAGTTCCGCATCGTTCGAGTGAGCCGCCGCATCGTTCGAGCGCGCCGCCGCATCGTTCGAGCGCGCCGCCGCATCGTTCGAGCGCGCCGCCGCATCGATCGAGCGCGCCGCCGCATCGATCGAGCGCGCCGCCGCATCGTACGAGTGAACCGCCGCATCGATCGAGCGCGCCGCCGCATCGTACGAGTGAACCGCCGTCTCGTTCGAGTGAGCCGCCTCGTTCGAGTGAGCCGCCGCATCGTTCGAGTGAGCCGCCGCATCGTTCGAGTGAGCCGCCTAGCTCGGACGCCGATCGCGATCGTGGAGAAGACGATCACGCGCGTTCGGACCGGTCCGACTCGATCCGTGATGGCGCGCGCGGCGAAAGAAGCGACGGCGCTCGGGCAAAGGCGGCGCTCGAAGAGAGCGGGGTGAGCCAAGGGTTTTTCGCGAGTGGGGCTCCACCCTCCGAAGCGAGCGCGGACCTCGCGCCCGAGAGCGAGGCGCCGTATTTGACGAGCGCACAGGTTGCGCGTCGCACGAAGAGCGTGCGCGTGGTGTCGATCGTCGTTGGCGTGCTGAGCGCGTTCGTCGTCTTTCTCGTCGTGAAGACCAGTTTCTTCCCCGGCGCAGGCAACGACGATGCGGGCAGCGCTCAAGCCCCGAGCGCGGGGGTTGCGGCCAAAGCCGGAAACGCCACGGCCGCGGGCACGCTGGCAGCGAGCGCGCCGGTTGCGAACAGTGGACCCACCGTATCCACGGGCGCGGCGAACTCCGCCGCAGACTCCGCGGCGAGTGGCGCGGCGCCGGTTGACTCAGCTGGAGCGCCGGGCTCGGCGGGACCGGCGGAATCTGCAGCACCCGCGGACTCTGCGGCACCCGCGGACTCTGCGGCGCCGGTGGACTCTGCGGCGCCGGTGGATGATCGTGTTCCGCTCGAGATTATCGCGCACGACGCACCGCTACCCGAGGTCGCCGATCCGCTCAAACAAGCGGCGGCAAAGCTCAACGCTGGCGCGTACAAGGACGCCATCTTGTTCGCGAAAGCGGCGATCAAGAAGGACCCTGAGAACGCCGACGGTTACGTGAACCTGATGTGGGCGTACGACAACATTTTCGGCAAAGCGAAGGAATCGGCAGCTGTGAAAGCGGCGTGCAGCCGGCTGGCGACGAAGGGTCAGTACAAGGGCTACTGCCCCAAGCCCAAGAAGTAGAACGAGCCTCTCGAGCCGCGCGGATTTCCGCATTCATGACGGCAAGTCGCGACGCCGACGGAAGCGAAGAGAGCATCAGCGACTCACGCTGTTGAAGAGAGCATCAGCGACTCACGGTTCGCGGCGCCGGTCGAGCCAGTGCGTGAGCGAGTCGAGCACCACGCTCGCGGCGACGATCGCCGTCGCCGAGAACAGCACCATTGCCATCACGAGGGCGGCATCGCGGTTCACGACCGCCTCGACGGTCATCGCGCCGAGGCCGGGCCAGCGAAAGAGTTTCTCGGTCACGATCGCTCCGCCGACGAGCGTGCCGAAATCGAGCACCATGAGGGTCGCGATCGGCACGACCGCATTGCGTAGCGCGTGCACGAAGAGTGCGCGTAGCTCGGAGGCGCCCTTGCCACGAGCCGTCCGCACGTAGTCCGCCGCAAGTGCGTGACCAAGCTCCTCGCGCGTGAGTCGCGCGTAAAACGCCGCGCCGTGGATCCCGAGCGTGAGCGCCGGAAGAATCAGCCCGAGCAGATGCTCCGAGGGCGTGGTGCCGTAGCCGTCATGCGGTAACCATCCGAGTCGGTGGGCGAAGACGTACTGAAGTCCGAGACCGAGGACGAAGGTCGGCGCCGAGACGGTGAGGAGCACCGCCGCGATGCTCGCATCGTCCCATCGTGTGCCGCGCTTTTTTGCGGCGAAGGCCCCGAGGCCGATCCCCAACACGAGCTGCACCAAGAGCGCGCCGAGTGCCAGCTCGAAGGAGCGCGGTGCCTTCTCTGCGAGCAGCTGGGCGACGGGTTTCCGATAGCGATGGCTATATCCGAGGTCGATGTGCAGGTGCCGGATGGGCTCTGCGCAGCTCGTGTGCTCGTCGCCTACCGCGGCGCGATGGATGAGGCGCCGCCAGTAGCGCTCGAATTGCACTGGGAGCGATGCGTCGAGCGCATAAAGGGTGCGGGCCCGCTCGACGTCGGCGTGGCTCGCCTGCGGACCGAGCAACAAACGCGCGGGATCTCCGGGCAAAGAGCGCGTGACTGCAAAGGACACCGACGCGACGCCAAAGACCACAAGGACGGCCCACGCGAGCCGCCGCGCGAGTCGCCAAGAGAGCCTCCAGGTAAGCCTCCAGGTAGGACTGGCCGTGAGACGCCGGGCGAGCCTGCCGATGAGCCGCGTCCGAGTGGCGAAGAACGCGCCGCGTGGCTTCACTTCGCCGTGCTCTCAATCGCGACCGTCGTTGACTCGAGTCTCAAGGACGAGAATGGATCGAGGACGAGCCCGCGCACCCGTGGTTGCCAGACGACCAGGCTGCGGACCGTGTAGGTCGGGACCCACGGAGCCTCTTGCCCGACGAGCGCCTCGGCCCGCGCAAAGATGGCGTTTCTGACGCCGAGATCGAGCTCCGTGCGCGCGCTCGCGATCACGCGGTCGAATTCCGGATGCGCGAAAAACGACACGTTTTGCGAGCCTTGCTCTGCGATCGCGGCGCTGGTTAGGGTCGGCTCGAAGAAGGTGGACGCGTCCGGGTAGTCGGCCTGCCAGCCGCGCCATCCCATCGCTGCGTTGGCTCGCGTCCCCACCGCCGCGAGGAAGCTCGCGTGGCTCAGGAGGCGGAGTCGGAGCCTCAGCCCTACCCGCGCGAGTTGACTTTGATAGACCTCTGCGACCGCTTGATCGAGGCTCGCTGGGGTCGTGAAATAGTCGATCGCATGCGGATAGCCGCCGATGCGACGGACCGGATCGTAGGCGTACCCCGCCAGTTTCATCTCCTCGAGTGCGGCCGCGAGATCGTGCCGCCGCACCGCTTGGGGAAGCTCGGCGCGCGGGACTGAGCTCGGGATGAGGCGATCGATCGGAGACACGTTTGGTCGAATGCGCGTGACGACGCTCGGATCCACGGCGAACGCGACGGCGCGACGGAGGTGCCGATTCGAGAATGGCTCCATGCCGGTGTTGAGGAAGATGCCGTGCGAGGCCGGACGGCTCAGCCACGCTTGGTGCGCGTGCCAGCGGCCGTCGGCGGAGAAGCGTGCCGTGTCGACGCCGCTAAGCTCGCTGATGACGTCGAGCTCGCCGATCTGAAATCGGTGGAGCTGACTACGCGGGGGCACGCCAAGCTCCCAGGTCACGCCGGCGAGCCCAGGCCGAAGGTGGGCGGCGTCGAAGCGCTCGATGCTCACGCGGTCGTGCGTGGCGGTGGCTACCCGAAACGGGCCCGCGCCGCAGGGTACGGCGGGGCGCATCGGATCTGCGAAGGCACCCATCGAGCTGCACACGGGAGACGCGAAGCCGAGGGTCATCAGCGCGAGGAATGCGCTCGACGGTTCGCGGAGATGAAATCCGAGTTTGCGCTCGCTGATCACTGCGATCCCCGTAATTTCCTGGGCGGAACCGCTCTGAAATGCGTCGACGCCGACGATGGCGCCATACAGCGACGCGCCAGGGCAGGGCGTCTTTGGGTGGAGCGTGCGCTCGAGCGAGCGTTTCACGTCGCCCGCACTGAGGGGGCTTTGGTCCTGAAAAACGAGGCCGGGGCGCAGCGCAATTTCGATGCGGAGTCCGCCGTCTGTGCTGCGAAAACTCTCCGCGAGCTCGCCCTCGAGCTTGCCGTCAGGACCGAAGCGCACGAGCCGGGCGAACACGAGTTCGTTCACGGCGCGGCTCGCTTCGTCGTAGGCGAGCGCCGGATCGAGCGACACGCTGGCTGCTTGCGTGGCGAGGCGCAAGACTCCGCCATCAGGCTCGTTCGGCACCTCCCGGGCTGCGATCGGAGCCGCGAGCGGATCGGCGCTCCGGGTCACGACGACGAGCACGATGCAGGCGAGCAAGGCCGCGTCGAAGGGCACTCGGCTTTGGCGCGCGATCGAAGCGTCGGGGCGGGCGATGCGTGGCGCGAGGGCGGCGGCGAGTCCGTCTCCGACGCGCGTGAAACCGAGGGCAGCGACGAGGATTGCGAGCGCGGGTGCGGCCACGAGCAGCGGGGCGACGCTGAGGTAGTGCTCGACTTCTTGGAGCATCCGTCCCCATGTCGGCTCCGGCGGCGCAATACCGACGGTGAGGTATCCGAGCACCGCTTCGGCGAGGATCATCTGAGCGATGGCGTGCGAGCCGACGACGAGCAAGGTCCCCGCGATCGCTGGGAGCAAGTGCCTCGCGATGATGCGGAACTCGGAGGCGCCGAGGGCTCGGGCCAGGGTGATGTAGTCGGCCCCGCGCACGGCGATGGTCTTCTCGCGCACGAGTCGCGCGATGCCGACCCAGCTCGTGAGGCCCAGCACGAGCGTGACGGTGAACGCATCGGTGCGGTCGAGGGACACACCGATGGCGACGATGAGCAAGAGGTAGGGAAACGCGAGCGCGACGTCGAGCACCGCGCGCACCGCGAGATCGACATGCCGTGCGCGTGTGCCCGCAGTCCAGCCCGCGGCCACGCCGAGCCCCGTGCCGAGCAAGAGCGCGAGACCCGTCGCGACGCTCGCGATCACGAGGCTCGTGCGCGCGCCCGATGCAAGCCGAGCCAGGACGTCGCGATAAAGTGGGTCCGTACCTAGCGGATGCAGGAGGCTTGGGCCGGGCGGTCCGCCAGAGTCGCTCTTCGGAAGGGAAAATTCGCTCGCGTTCGGGTCGCTCGAAATGACGATCGGACCGAGCACGGCGAACAACACCAAGGCGCCGACAAGCCACAGGCCGAACATGGCCGTCCGGTTCGCCCGGAACCTCGCGGCGACGTCGCCGAAGGGTGCCGTCATCGAGGGCTTTCGAAGAAGTGCCGAACGCACCGAACGAAGGCGGCCGGCTGGGCGTCATGGGGACAGTGCCCAGCGTCGAACAGCTCGAGCCTGGCATTCGGCACTTCGCGCGCAAGCCGCAGCGCGTGCTTTGCCGGATACACGGCGTCGTCGCGTCCCCATGCCACGAGGATCGGCGGGCGAAGCCGCTGGATTTGCGCCACGATGGGGCGGGTGTCGAGCGTCGTCTGCAGCACCGCGAAGGCGCTCTCGCGTCCCGACGGAGTGTTGAACGCCTCATAAAGGCGGTCGATGCGCGCATAGGGCACGTCGGGCGCGGGCGCGAAGACTTCGTCGCGAAAGTAACTCTTGAAGCTGCCGCGTCCGAAGAGTTGCTTGAAATAGAACCAACCAACGAGTGGAGAGAGCGCCAAGCGCAGCCGCAAGCTCGGCACCGTCGGGTAGCAGAGCGGACTGACGAGCACGAGGCGCGTGACGAGTTCTGGATAGCGCGAGGCGACGGCGATCGCGATGCCGCCGCCTAGGCCATGGCCAACGATCCCTGCCCGACCGCCGCCGTATGCAGCAATCAAGTCGGCCATCGCCTCCGCGAACGCCTCGACGCTGTAAGGGAAACGCGCCGGAGCTGGCTTCTCACTGTCGCCCGAGCCGGGCAGATCGGGAGCGATGACGTAGAAGGTCTCGGCGAGCTGGTTGATGACCTCGTCGAAGGCGAGGTGACTGGAGAGAAAATCGTGGATGAGCAAGAGCGGCTCGGAGCGGACGTCTCCTGCCTCCACGACGCGCATCCGAATCCCACGAGCCGTCACGTCGCGCGACTCGCGGTGGTTTTCGCCGAGACGGGCCACGAAGCGATCAGGCGACGGATCGTGACGACAGGTCAAGCGCCATCCCGCGGAGCTTGCGGCACATGGGCGCACATTGCCTCCAAGTGCTCTGAATCGCGAAGGTTTCTCAGCTTCGCTGCGACCCCGCGCGGCCGAAACTTGCGGACAAACAATGTCCGTCACGCGGCCCCGGGCGCCGCTTCGTACGGCATTTCATCGCGCGCGCAAAATATTTGGAGACGTTCGTTTGACTGGCTTCCACTGAGTGGAATACATTGGCTTTCGGTTCAAGGGGCTGCAAGCGAGACGATGATTCGCCGGCGGTTCGAAGAGACGGGGAGCGGGCCGACCCGCACGATTTCTTGGTGATGGCGAAGGTGGCAGAGAGCGTGCTCGAAGCGGTCGAGAAGCGGCACTCTGCCGGCATCCCCTCGGCTGAGTTGCTCGCGTTTTTCGCGACGAATGAAATTCGATTTGGTGAGGCGACGCTTCGAAAATGGGTCCAGCTTGGACTTTTGCCGCGAAGTGTGCGTGTCGGAAAGAAAGGCAAACATCAGGGGTCGAAGGGGAAGTATCCCGTTCGAGTCATCCGGCAGATCCTTCGTGTGAAGGAGCTGATGGAGAAGAACCTCACGATCGAGGAAATCCAGCGGGAGGTCCTGTTCGTGCGGAGTGAGCTCGAAGAACTCGAGCAGAGCCTCGACAAAGTGTTCGGGGTGCTTGACAAGACGATCGTTGGGCGCGCTCGGGTGCTCGGCGATGGGCGCGTCGCGAAGGCCGATCTCGTTCGCGCGCGGCATGCCGCAGATGACCTTGTGGCGCGGCTCGAAAAGATTGAGCAGCGCCTTACGCTCGACCCCGCGCGGGTTCGTGAAGACGAACACGAAGCGGCGGTTTCATGATGACAGTCGATGGCTCCGTACGCGGCGTGCGTGCGGTGATGAAACCAGCACAAACCAGGGCTCGACGGCAAGTGCCGCCGAAGTCCGCCTAGCTCTCGCGGCGTTGGCCGACGCATGCGGGAGCATCGGTCGAGGAATTCGGTCTCGACACGGACATGCGGATGGTCGCCGAGCGTCGGCTCGCGGCGAGTAGTGCACAGGCGGGCATGCGCGGGAGACGTGTGTCGGCTCAACGCTGGTAACGGGAGGCATCGATGGCGACGGACGCAGTGAAAATTCTTGAGGCGCTAGCGGGCGGCACGGTGTTGATCGCGGACATTGATCCGCTTGCCATCGACGGCTCGCTCGCGTTGAGCGCGACGACTCAGACCTCGGACACGGCCGTGACGCGCGAGCAACGCCGCTCGCGTCGCAAGCGTGCCGTCCGTGCGCGCACGCTCAGCGTCAAGCGCATGACCAAACGCGAGATCGAGCTCGGCAAACTGCTTTACCCGGAGTCGGATCATCAGCGTCCGTCCAGGCGCGAAGAGTGCATTGGTGGCGAGCGGCCGTGTCCCTTCGTCTCGTGCAAGCATCACCTGTACGTCGATGTCTCGCCGCGCACGGGCGCCATCAAGCTGAATTTCCCGGACCTCGAGGTCTGGGAGATGAACGAGAGCTGTGCGATCGATGTCGCCGACCGAGGCGGCACGACGCTCGAAGACGTGGGCGCGATCATGAACTTGACGCGCGAGCGGATCCGGCAAGTCGAGGTGCGCGCGCTCGCCAAGCTCGAGGCGCTAGACGACATGTTGGCGTTGCGCGACTACGTCGACGAGGGGCCGGTTGGCAAGCGCAGGCTGCCTGTGATTCAGCCGAAGGTGGTCGGGGTCAAGGTGGCTGGGGTCAAGGTGGCCGGGGTCAAGGTGGCCGGGGTCATGGGCAAGAGCGCAGCCGCGGTCGTGGCCAGCAGCGCGTCGGACGACGATGACGACGACGATGACATGGACGCGGGCGTGCACTGCGACGGCTGAATCGCCGATGGCGCGACCGACGGCGAGCGCTCGGCGGTGTCGGCGCCCCGTGTCAATCGCGGACAGCGTTACCCGTCGTCCGGTTCGCTTCGGGGTCGCAGATCGTTGAGCGCCATCGTGAGTTCTTGCTCGAGGGCGCTGCGGATCTGATCTTCGACCGCCGGTAGATTCGGCGAGGCGCGCAGGATGTTGAGCACGTAGAGAAAAATGCGCCACTCTACGCGGCTCGCGCCCGCGTCGGTTTCTTCAGCCGGTACTTTGCCGCTGCCGCTCGTAGTCTTGCCGTCAGCCGTGCCGCGCGGCGCATCCGTGTTGAGCGCGCCATCTGGTTTGCGCTCTGGATTTGCGGAGGCGGCGTCGCGGGCTCGCGGTGCGTGGGTGGCCTCCGCGTAGGCGGGCGCGTGCACATCCACACCGTCGACGATGACCTCGGCGCCGGGGAGATCGACCACGTAAAGTTCGGCGGTGCGCGCGAGCTCACGAAGCTCGGCCGGCAGCTCGTCGATGGCGCGCATCGTCAAGGCCATGAACGACGCCTCATCCGGCGCCCAGGAAGGCATTTCGGCGCCGAGCTCAAGCTGCCGCACGCGCAAAAAGGCACAGGTGGCGTCGTGAAAACGGCCGTGGCGCTCGGCGAGTAGGCCCTGGTAGTAGTGAGCTTCCGCGTGGGACGGATCGCTGGCGACTGCGGCGATCAACAGTGGCTCGGCCTTGGCGAACTCTCCGGCCTCGTAGTTGGCGCGGCCCACGAGGAAGTTGTGCCCGCTGCGCTCGAAGGGCCCGAGCGGCAGCCGTTTCAGCACCGCGCGCGCATCGGCTTCGTCGCCCTTGGCCCAGTGCGCCTCGAATTTGAGCAGCAGCGCCTCGAGGATCTCGTCGTCGAAATCGCTGATGTCGAGGACTCGGTCGCACATCCGCACCGCCTCGTCGAAATCACCGAAGGGGTGCAGCAACAGCTCTGCGGCATTGAGCATCGCCTCGACGTAGGTGTCGTCGAGCAGGATCGCCTGCTGGTAGGCCTCGACGGCCTCATCGCAGTCACCATCGAGCGAGGCCACGTAGCCGAGCAGATTGTGCGCCTCGGCAGAATCGGGGGCCAGCGCGACGGCGCGCCGTGCGGATTCGCTTGCGCCGTGGGTATCGCCGCGCTGGGCGAGATCCCAGCCGCGATCGAGGTGTGCCATCAACTGATCCATCGCGCTTCGATCGCCTCAGTGTTCGCGTCTGCGCTGCGGCGTCAAGTGCCGGCGACGTTGCTGTGCGCGTCGAGCGCCGGAAATGGCGCAGAGCCTTGCCCAGGGATTGGCGTGCTGGCGCTCGCGCTACTCGTGGATCGCGATGACCGTGCCGCGGCGCTTCTCTGAACCCCAGACGCCGTGCCAGCCGCGCGGGATGTTCGGTTCAGTCCAGAAAAAGAGCCATTTCGCGTCGAGCGGCGCGAGATTGACGCAGCCGTGGCTCTGCTCGCGACCGAAGTTCGAGTGCCAGAACGCCGCGTGAAGCGCATACGAGCCGTCGTAGTACTGAACGTAAGGGACATCCATGATGCTGTAGGGAAGGTCGCCCGAGGTCCCCCCGTCGCCGTCCATCGTGGCCGCGATGTGCTTCTCGCGAATGCGAAAGATCCCAGTCTTCGTGCGATGGTCGCGGGCTTTGTTGGGCGAGCTCTTTCCGGGGGCGATCAGCGCGGCGTACACCGGCTTGTCGCCGACGAACGCGACGAGTGTCTTCTTGGTGAGATTCACGTCGATCCATTTCTCGTCGGGACCGACTTGTTCAGGGCGAGGGGCGGGATCGGTCAGGTTGGAATCGCCCTCGCGCATCCACCAGCCGGAGGTCGTCTCGTAGAAACGCTGCCGATCGACGAGTCGAGTCTCTCCGGTCAGCGCCGATGCCGTGAAGCGCTCGACCGCGCCGCTCTTCCGAAAGGACTTGCCCTTCTCGTCGAGCACGTATTTCTGCGCTTTCGGAATGCGAATGAAGCCAACGCGCGTGTGGCCTTCGCTCCATTCGAAGCCCTTCAGCCCGGGCGTTTTTGGGATCACCATGCGGTCGCTCGGCGCAAGGAGGCCGTCGGTCGTCTTGTAGAAGAGCCGATCGTTGAGGCTCACAGTGCTGTCGACGGCGATGAAGAAGCCCTTGACCATGCGCTTTTTCAGGGCGCCACCGCGCTCGTCGAGATCTGCGAGCTTGATGTCGAGCGGGCTCTTCTTCGAGCGCTGCCACCAGGGTTTGTCGAGCTCGTCGTCGGCCTCGGCGCTGCTGTCGCTGCCGCCACCGCCAAGCCCTCCGGTGCCCGTCAATCGCGGGTCCGATGGCTCCGCACTCGGGCTCGTGCGCGGCGGCAGCAGCAGAGGGGCCGCAGAGCCGGACGGTGCCGTGGACTCGGGGTTGGGGCTCAGAGCCGCAGAGGATGCCGGAGCGATTGCGCCATCGCGAGTCGCAGTCAGCGCAGATGGCTCGCCCCGATGCGCGGGTTTTTGTCCGGGTTCGCTCGGTGTCGAGGGAAGGTCAGAGCGCTTGGCGTCCGTCCCGGTTGGGCGTGGCCGATCGGCACCCTCGGCGTCCACCGCGGCGTCGCCCGACTTCGTCGCGCGCGGTTTTTTCTTTTCGCGATCTTTGAGGTAGGGCTCGTATTCGAGCATCGCTTCGCGTGACGGCGGCGTGCCGTAGAGCGGCGTGCCGTGCTCGGTGTTGTACGCATAGCGATAGGGCAGCGCGCCCTCGAGATCAGGCGCTCGAATGCCGCTGAGTGCGGGCGCATCGTTGAGTTCGAGAGCCGCGTATTTGCTGCACACGTAGCCGCCATCGACGAGCGGATAGAACCCCTGCGGGCATGCGGTCGTCCGAATAGGTTTGTCCTGGGCGGGCACCTTGCCGCCTCGCCGCAAGTAGCCGAGTCGGTTCTTCGAGAGCCGCGCCGTGGGATAAATCGGCGTGACCTGAGCGAGGGCAGCGAGCCACGGACCGCCCCACGCCTTTTCGGCGAGCGGCTTGGGACTCTCGGGCTCCGCGGCCTCGGGCTCCTTCGAGTCGTCGGGTGGCGGCGGCTCTTCGATTGGCACGACCGCAGAAGCGGCGCTGCTCCGCGTGCTCGAAATTGCGCTCGGAATTGCGCTCGGCACGCGGTCGTTCGCCGCGGTCTTTTGTCCGCAGCCGCTCGACCAGCTGAGCGCCCCGATCGCCGAACCGCCGATGACGACGCCGAGGATGGCACCCGCCAACGCGGCGCCTCTTCCGCGCGGAGTCGGGGTCGCTCGAAGCGCATCGGGGCTTGAGTTCGGACCTGCCTTGGGGCTTGTCCTCCCAGGCGCTCGCGAACTTGTTTTCGGACTTGCAGCGGTCTCCTCGCCGCTCCGCGAAACGCGCCGGTTTTTTTCCGGCTGAGTGGTGCCGGCGGGCTTGCCGGAGTCGGAGGGCGGCATGGCAGTTTCTGGTGCTTCTAGTATTCGCATTTGGGGTCCTCGAACCAGTTTCCGGCAGTCGGCGGGCGGAACGTCGCCGGCCTCGAGCAGCGCGCCAGCTCGAGCAGCGCGCCAGCTAAAGCAGCGCGCCATTGCGAAGGACGTGCCCAGGCCCAATTGCCTGTTCGGACCGCGTGCTAGCGTCGTTCGTGGTGAAGCCATCGCGCGAGCGTGGAATGGCGCCCACGCCTCGGGACACGCCACGCGGCGTCTGGGGCGAGAGCGCAGGTGCTCGAGGCGGTTTCGTGACCGCCTTCGTCATCGCGCTCGCCCTCCACGCACCGCTGGTGCCGTCGACGCTCGCCAGTTACCTGAGCCTCTGGTGGCGCGCGGAGCCCGAAATACCGGCGAATGACGATGCCATCACGTTGCCGATCGAGCTCGATCTTTTGGGTGATCCATCCGGCCAAGCTAGCGAGGCGGCTCCGATCGCGCCAAGCGTGCGAGCGAGCGAATCGACGGCTGGCGAGCTCGCGCTCGACGATGACGACGATGACGATGACGACGACGACGACGAGGACGAGGACGAAAGCGAAGA
>SHZB01000002.1 GCA_009692485.1 Myxococcales bacterium | reverse complement strand
GAAAATCCGTGCGCGAGTGCGGCCGCAAGAGCTTCTTCGCGCGCCTCTCTATCGAAGCGGAGATCACTGCCGCCGAGGGCGATGCGGGCTACGCGTGCAGCGGTCGTGGCGCGGCTCTCTTCGACCAGCGTGCGAAGGTGGGCGTGGGTCACGAGCAGCGCGCCGCCGCCGACGAGCGCGACCGGCGCCATGATCGCGAGTACGACTTTACGCACCGTGCGACGGCGCGGCGCGAGACGAACAGCCTCGTGCTCGAGCCACGACGCGATCTGTCCGCTGGGTCCGATCTCGAGGGCGCGGAGCGTGGCGTCGCGCACGGCCACGTAGCAGAGGACGGACGCAGCGCCGACGATGATGAGGAACAAGAGCGCGAGGCTCGAGGCGCGCGCGTCATCCATCCGCGACGGACGCAGCGCCGGCACGAGCGTCAGCGAAGCGGCCACGACCGCACCCGCACAGAGGCGAAGCGTGAGCACGTACGGAAGCTCGGCCAGCGCACCGAAGGCTCCGGCATCGACACGGTCGGGATAGAACGCGAGCGCCTCGAGCACGGCGCGCCCGGAGCGCAACGCGGCGCGGCTTGAAATCGCGGCGAACATCGTGCCGGCGAGTCCCGCGGCTCCGGCATGGAGCCACAGCTCACCGAGCGGCTGCGCGTCGAGCATCAGCATGAACGGAGCGAGCAGCAAGACGAGCGCGTAGGCCGCGATCGCGACGAGCACCTGTCGCATGAGGACCCGCCTCGCGAAGTGCTTGGCCACGCTTCCGGCCAGATCGACGGTGCTCGTGCCGCTGTCGAACTCGCCCACGTCGCCGCGTAATTTCTTCCGCGAGTCGTCATCGCTCGTCGTGCCGCTGTCGAACTCGCCCACGTCGCCGCGCGATTTCTTCCGCGATTCATCCTCGGATGCGGGCTTGATGGCCCCACGCTCGGCACCGGATTTGTTCACGAAACCCCGTGTTTTCTGGGAGAAACGCTGTCTGGTGGCGCCGAGACGGAGTCACGATCCGGCTCGAGGGAGGGCATCACGCCGCGCGCGGGTTCGGTGCCACGGGCTGCTTCGGACCACTCGAGCAAGCTGTCCTGCGGGACCTTCGCCCGGGCCCGCTCGTCCGGCACGCGCATGGTGAACACGGACCCGCGGCCGACCGTGCTCGTCGCCGCGAGCTCGCCGTCATGGAGCAGAACGAGCCGCCTCGCGATCGCCAGGCCAAGGCCGACGCCGCCGGTGCGCGTCGCATGCTCACCCGCCTGCCGATAGGGCTCGAAGATCGCCTCGAGCACGTCCGCCGGGATCCCGCGTCCGGTGTCGGCCACGTCGACGGCGATCATCCCGCGCTCGCGCTCGCGCCGCACCGACAGTCGCACTGTGCCCTCGGCCGTAGCCTTCAGCGCGTTGAAGACGAGGTTGGTGAGCACCTGCCGAAGCCGGCGCACGTCCGCCCATGCGAGGGAGCGCGCCTCGCCATCCATCACGAGCGCGATCGGGCGCGAGCCAACCGTGGCGCGGGCTTCGCGAACGACTTCATCGGCCAAGCTCGTGACATCGACGATGGCGCGCGTGAGACGGAGCTGTCCGGTCTCGGCTGCGGACAGATCGAGGATGTCATCGACGAGCGATTTCAGGTGCTCGCCGCTCTTGCGGATCTCGCCGAGCGACTCGCGCGCATCATCGCCCAGCGGTCCGTCCGCCTCCGTCTCGAGCAGGTGCGAAAATCCGAGAATGGCATTGAGCGGAGTACGCAGCTCGTGACTCAGCCCGGCAAGAAACTCAGAGCGCTCCCGGTCGATTCGTGCTGCCGCTTCGAGGTTTTGGCGATAGCCGCGCTCGGCCTCGGCGAAGCGTCCGACGAGCGCATTCAGCGCCGCCGTGAGCACGCCCACTTGATCGAAAGATCGCAGCGGAACCGCGGTCGCGCGCTCACCGACGCCTGCTCCGTCGGGTCGCTCGCGGGCCATCGCTCGAATGCGCTGCTCGACGAAGGTGACATCGTCGCGGGTCGCGCGCATGAACACAACCGCGACGACCGCCGCGAGGCCGAGCATCGACAAGGTGAGCGCAAGGACGCCCTTCGTCATCGCGAGCGTGCCGGTGGCCGGGCTCGGCGCGTGGACGAGCACCATCAGCGAGAGGTGCTCGAGCGGTGCGCTGAGCGAGCTCCACGCGAAGGCGTGCCGGGCGGCGCCGGGTCGGGAATGGATGCCCTCGCCGCGCACTCTCAGCACGCCGAGCTCGCGTTCCTCGAAGCCGAAGCTGGTGCGAGCGACGCGGATGCGACCGGCGGCATCGACCAAGAAGAGCCCCGCTTGCGTGTGCTCGTGGGCATCCTCCAGGACGGTTCCGCGCGCATGCTCTGGGGTCCTTCCGAGCCGGGCCGCGATCGTCGCAGCGAGTGTCCTTGCCTCGAGCGCCGCCGCAGCGTCACTCGTACGACCAAGCTGTGCGAGCCCAACAAAAAGAATCACCGCCGCAGCGACGAGCCCGACGACGACGACGATGGTCGGGGCGACTGGGACGAGCGCGAGCCGTACCGCCGCGCGCGTCTCAGCCGTTTGCAAGACACCTCACGGACGAATCCACTCGTGCTCGAGCATGCCGAAGGTCGCGTGGTCGAGCCACCGACCGTGACAGAACTCGGCCTGTCGCTCGACGCCCTCGAAGCGGAATCCGAGCCGCGCGATGACCCGAAGCGAGGCATGATTGTCCGTCGCCGCCGCGACGCGAACGCGGTGAAACCTGCCCACGCGAAACGCAAATTCGAGGCACGCGCCCGCCGCTTCCGTCATCAGGCCACGGCCCGCCGCGTCTTTCTTCAACCAATATCCGAGCGCGCACGAACGATGCATCGCGACGCAGGCCTCGAGCCCAACGACGCCGAGCAGGCTCCCGCTAGCGCGCTCGCGAATCGTGAATCGCAGCGCGCGCCCGTGGTCCCAATCAAGCTCCGACGCCTCCGCGAAGCGCCGCGCAGACTCGATGTCTTGCTGATACGGGACCCACGGCAGCCACGGCTCGAGCCACGCGCGGGAGGCGTCGACCACCGGAAGCACCTCGTCGGCATCGGGCACGCCGAGTGGGGCGAGCACCGTGCGCGCCGTCGCGATCGCGCCCGACATCAGCTCGCTTCGCGTTGGCAGCGCCGTCATCATGATGTGCACCGGCTCACGGACAGAGCACGCGAACCACGTAGGGTTCATGCCGGCCCGACTCGAAATCGAGCCAGCCGATGTACCACTCTCCACGTTGTGCACCCGGCGCGATAGAAGGTGCCGGCGGCTCGCCCACGACGCGCGCCACCTTGCTCTCGGGGCCGACGCCGTTGAGGGCGAGCGGCGCAACCACGACGCGCCCGCCTTCGTACCACACGAGCTGCGATTGCCCGTTCGGTGCGACGCCGATCCGTGGGCTTTTGCCCGCCGAGGTGTAGCGGTTGAACCACTCGAGCTTGCCGGTCTTGTTCGACACGAAGCCGACGCTCGCGCCCGCTCGAAGCGCGTCTCCCCAGGCCGCGTAGCATCCCTCCGGCACACATCCGAGCGAGGTGCCGCTGGCCTTTTCTTGTGGCGCGGAGAGGACGAGTCGCACTGGCTTGCCATCCCCTTCGAGCGGAGCGGCGAGGTAGTTCACGGTCTGGGTCGTGCCGCGCGAAGACGTGTAGACCGCGTAGATCTTCGCGTCCCGAATCTCTATTTGCGCATCATGCTCGCGCTCGGGGATGGGCGTCGCTGCGCTCTCCCCGCCGAGCCGCGCCGCGACGCCGATGGCACGCCCGTCCTTGTCGTAGCGCCGGTGATAGAGCGCGCTCGCGCCCCGGCCCCGCTCCTCGGTCCACACGACCACGAAGCCCCCGTCCGGCGTGCGGGCCGCGCGGACATCGAATGCGGCCGCGCTCGACGCGGAGACCAACAGCGGCGCCTCCGCGATCGCGGCTTGCGGCGCGAGCCAACGTACGTACGCACCGGGCCGGCTGCCGCTCGTGTCGCCGTACGCGAGCAGGAAACGCTGCGCGATCGGCAACAGGAAAGGTGCCGTCACGCGAGCGGCCTCGGGCGACACGTCGGCCACGAGACCGTCATTTCGCAGCGCTTCGTCGAGCGGTACCGCGCGCAATCGCTCGTTCGATCCCTCGGGTTCGGCCCACGCCATCACCGCGCCGCCGATCCCGAGCGCGACCGCCGGCGAGCCCGCGGAACCCGGCCGATGATCTTGCGCGAGCAGATCGTCACTGCGCGGACGCCCGAGCCCCGTGACCTGACAGCGTGCGCTGCTCTTTTGCGCGAGAGCCGCGATTTGCGCCTGCTCCGCGAGGTTTTTCACCATCGGGTGCTGCGTCTCGTCGAACAGGCGTCGCAGCGCGGTGGCCGCACGCTCATGTTCGCCGCGCGAAATTTGTACTTGGGCCTGCCGCACGCGGGGCAGCCATGGGTGGGTCGCGACGTGCGCGAAACCGGTTCGCTCTGCCGGTGGCGCGCGCTCCGCAAGCGGCAAGACCAGCTCGCCGAATCGACGCACCGCAGAGACCCCAACCGCGCTTGGTGCGCTCGCGTCGACGATCGCAAACCCGATCGCCGCGGCCGCCGCCACGAACACCGCCAAGGCCGCTAGGCGCGCCGAGCGCCGCGATGGAGCCACCACTTCGAAATCTTCGTGAAGCGCCACCGGCGACGACGGCGTGGTCGGGCCACGCGCCACGGAGCCGGGTACGCCAACACGCACCGCGCCCGCGAGCGACACGACCGAGGCCTCACCGTTGCTCGACGCTTCGAGCCCGCCGGCGCCGCCGAGCGCTCGAGCTGCCGGAGTCGCCGCTGCCGGAGTCGCCGCTGCCGGAGTCGCCGCTGCTTGGGTCGCCGCTGCCCGGGTCGCCGCTGCTGGAGTCGCCGCTGCCGGGGTCGCCGCGCCACGTCGACGCTTCGGGCGTGGCTCGAAGTCCACGGACACCTTCTGCCCGCGCGCCTCGCGAGCGATGCGTCCAATGAGACCGGGATCGAGTCCGCTGCGGTCGTATTGAAACGCCGCGGCGAGCCCATCGGCCAGCTCTTGCACCGTCTGAAAACGCCGAGAAATGTCGCGATCCAGCGCTCGCATGAACCACGCGGTGAACGACTCCGGCAAATCGGGCCGGTAGTTGCGCGGGTCGGGGATCGACGCCGTGGCGATCTGCGCGAAGATCATGGCGATGCCCTCCTCCGTGCTCCAGACCGTCGTGCCCGTGAAGCACTCGTAGGCGATGCAGGCCACGGCCCAGAGATCGGCGCGCGCATCGGCAGCGGCCTGACCACGCACTTGCTCGGGGCTCATGTACACCGGCGTGCCGAACACCGCCCCGTCGCGCGTGAGCCGCGCCGCCTTGCCCGGCTGCTCGCTTGCATCCAGCTCGTAGAATTTTGCGAGTCCGAAATCGAGGATCTTCAAGAGCAGCTCGCCGTCGCCATCGACCGTGAGAAACAGGTTCTCCGGCTTGAGATCGCGGTGCACGATCCCAGCCTCGTGCGCCTTCGAGAGCCCGCGACAAAGCTGCAGCACGATGGCGAGCGTGACCGGGCGCGACATCTGCCGATCGCGCACCATCGCGTCGTACAAGGACTCGCCCTCGAGCAGCTCGAGCACCAAATACGGCGTGCCGTCGTCGAGCCGCCCCGCGTCGTACACGTCGCAAATATGCGGGCTGCGTACCGTCGCCACCGCTCGCGCCTCGCGCAGAAACCGCTCGACGACGGTCGGCGAATTCACCAGGTGACCGGCGAGCGCCTTGATCGCGACGCGCTTGCCGATATCGATGTTGAGCGCCTCGAAGACCGTGGCCATCCCACCGCGGCCGATCTCTCGGCCGACCTTGTATTTTCCCGACAGGACGATGCCCGCGGGGATGCTGGTGGAGTGCGCCATTGGCCCTGAAATGCGCGCTCAGGCGGGCCGGCCCGAGCGAGCAGCGTAGGCTAGGCGACCTCGCTACGCGGGACAACTCGCGACACTCGCGAGCGCGCTCATGGGCGCCGCATGAATGCTGCTCGCGGAGATCTGCGGACGCCGGCTCCGCGCGGCCCAAGTTGTCAGTCTTCCGTGCCAGGAGTACGAACCGGGCTGAAACGCCGTGCGGGCGGCCGCAGGTTTCGGGACGACGCGTCGATTGACACCAGCAAGGAAATTCCATTGAGAACTCGGGAACTATCCACTTTGGCACTCTCGGCACTTGGGTTGCTCTCGAGTTGTACGAGTCACAACTACGCGCAGAACGTGAAGACCATCGCTTTTGACGCCAACGTCACGAAGGGCACGCCGCTCGGCCCCATTCGCGGAGAAGACTGCACATGGACAGTTCTCGGCGTGACCCTGGGCGCCCGACCGACCATCATGCAGGCCTTCGTCAACGCGAAGGAGCAGAGTGGAGCGGTCGCTTCAGCCGGCTTTGGATTTATCTCGAAGCAAACGGGCAACGAGGTTCGTTACATCAACAACGCCACGACCGGGAGCGACGGCTTCAACGCTTACCTCCTTGCCAAAGAATGTTTCGTCGTCACCGGGTTGGGTTACCGATGAAGAGGCGCTCGCGAAGGAGTTGGCGCCGCCTCGCAGACGCTGGCTTCCAGACCTACCTTCTCAGACGACTGGACATCATGAATCCCAAGCTCATTGCCATAGGGTGCCTCACTGCTCTCTTGGGCTGCGGTTTCCAAGGAAAACTCCTCGACGCGAGCGCGGTGTCCATGACCCATTCTTCGCTCGAGCCGGACGAGACTTTGAAAGAGACCGGCGAGATCGCTGAAGAGTTCTGCCCCAGTCCGCTCGCGGTAGATCGCTATACCGGCGCGTTGGATGGAGCCATCGCGCAAGCCCAGAAGAAGTCCGGCGCAGACTTCATCACGAACGCTTCCTTCTTTCGCAACGCCAACGGCTGCATCCACGTCACCGGCACCGCGAACAAGATCGAAAAACGCGCCACGGTGCCGTAGACGCGGAGACGCGCTGCCGTAGACACTGCGGTGACGTTACGCGCGCCGCCCGTGGGCAGAGCCTACATCGCGACCGCGACGTCGTGCGGATTGCCCGGATTTACGCGCACGTTCACCATCGCGCCAGGCTGAAATTGCGGGATGTTCATCTGGGGAATCACCGCCAGCGACTGCACCTGATAAGGCCCTTGCGGCCCCTGAATTTCCAGCTGCGCGCGGACCTGCGGGTTCATGTTGATCATCACCCCCGTCTGCTGCACCGAGATGACGCGCGCCATCATCGGCATCCCGGTCATCACGAGCTGATCCTTTGCGTGAAGGGCATCCACCATCGCCGTCGAGCTGCCCATCATGCGCACGAACTGCGGGAGCATGAACACGGCAGTTCCGACCAACACGCCGCCGGTGATCATCAAAGGGATCCCCATGCCGCCGCTCGCCGTGACGAGTGAGATGACGCCGATCACGGCCAGCACCGCACCGCCCACGCCCATCCCGATCTGAAGGTACTTGATCGTCGTGCTGGCGTCCTTGAGGGCCGACTGAGCCGCGCCGTAGCGATTGCCGCCCATCTGCGGTGCGCCCATCCCGGGCATGCCGCCCATCTGCGGCGCGCCATAGGGGGACCCGCCTTGCGGATAGCCGCCAGTCTCGGTGCGCACGATGGAGAGACGCTTGCGCCACGGTGCCGCGCCTGCGCGAATCGCGTGCCAGCCGTCAGCTCGGAAGAGAGGAGCTCGGAGGGAGAGACCTGCGCGCTGCCCCACCACCCGTGGTCAACGAAACCGAGGAGGCTACACTTGCAACAGATGCAACCGCTGAAGGCACACGTGAAGAACGGCCGCTTGATCTGAGCTTGCGCGTGCGGCAGACGTCGAGCAGGCCATCGGGAGGGTGCCCGGCTCGGCGGCATCAAGCAGCGCTGGCGCACCGAGGGTGCTTGCAGAGGCCTCAAAGGCGAGCTTGGCCTCGAGCACTTGGATAAGAGTGTGTCAGAGCTTCGGCACATTCTGCGGAAACATTTCGGAAACGCGCGGCGCGCTACACGCCTCGGGTGGCTGTGTGTGCGCTTGCGCCGCCGGCCCGTGAGAGCACCGCGTTCCGTGAGGCAGGACCATGAAAAAAGTCGAGGCGATCATCAAACCGTTCAAGCTCGACGAGGTCAAAGAGGCCCTCAGCGAGGTCGGCGTGCAAGGCATGACCATCACCGAGGTGAAGGGCTTCGGGCGCACCGGCGGTAAGAAAGAGGTCTACCGGGGCTCGGCCTACGTCGTCGACTTCGTCCCGAAGGTGAAGATCGAGGTCGTGGTCCCGAGCAAGCTCGTCCCCGCGGTGCTGGACGCGATCGAGAAGACCGCGCGCACGGGCCGCATCGGCGACGGCAAGATCTTCGTCACGGCGGTCGAAGAGGTCGTGCGGATCCGCACCGGAGAGCGCGACGACGACGCCATCTGAAGCCACGACGACGCCCGCTGTCGCCACGACGACGCGCTCTGAACTCACGACGACATCACCTGACGCTACGAAGAACCGAAGCCAATTCTGGGAGAAATTCTGTCATGAAGCCGAACGAAGTCATTCAGCTGTCGAAGAGCCACGACTGCAAATTCGTCGATCTCAAGTTCGTCGATCTGCCGGGGATGTGGCAGCACACCACCGTGCCCGCGAGCCGCCTCAACGAAGAGTTTTTCGAGGAGGGGATCGGCTTCGACGGCTCGTCGATCCGCGGCTGGCAGCCCATCAACGCCTCGGACATGCAGATCATCCCGGACCCCACGACGGCGCGCATCGATCCGTTCCCGACGCACAAAACGCTGAGCATCGTGTGCAGCGTCAAAGATCCGATCACGGGTCAACCCTACGGGCGAGATCCGCGGCACGTCGCGAAGAAGGCCGAGGCGTACCTGAAATCGACCGGCCTCGCCGACACCGCGTACGTCGGCCCCGAGAGCGAGTTTTTTCTCTTCGATTCGGTGCGCTACGACAACCGCGAGAACGGCTGCTTCTACGAGGTGGATTCGTCCGAGGCCGAATGGAACAGCGGCGCCGCGGGCCCCAACCTTGGCTACAAAGTGCGGCGCAAGGGCGGCTATTTTCCGGTGCCGCCGACGGATCAAACCGCGGACATTCGCGCGGACATCATGCAGACCTTGATCGACACCGGCGTCGAGGTCGAGGTCGGACACCACGAGGTTGGCACCGCGGGCCAGGGCGAGATTGGCATTCGTTACGACTCGCTCACGAAGATGGCCGACAAGCTCTTGTGGTTCAAATACGTCGTCAAAAACGTGGCACGGCGCCACAACAAGACGGCGACGTTCATGCCGAAGCCGCTCTTCGGCGACAACGGCAATGGCATGCATTGCCACCAATCGCTGTGGAAGGACGGCAAGAACCTCTTCGCCGGCGACGGCTACGCGGGCATGTCCGACATCGGTCTCTGGTACATCGGCGGCATTCTCAAGCACGCCAAGGCGATCGCCGGGCTCACCAACCCCACGACGAACAGCTACCGCCGGCTCGTCAAGGGCTACGAGGCGCCCGTCAATCTCGCGTACTCGAGCCGCAATCGGTCGGCGTCGATCCGCATTCCGGTCTCGGGTGCCTCGGCCGGCGCCCGCCGCATCGAGGTGCGCTTCCCCGACTCGTCGTGCAATCCGTACCTGGCCTTCTCCGCGTTGATGATGGCGGGCCTCGACGGCGTCCAGAACCGCATCGATCCGGGGGACCCCCTCGACAAGGACATTTACGCGCTGTCACCCGAAGAGCTTCGCCGCGTGCCGAACGTGCCCAACTCGCTCGAGGAGGCGCTCGATGCGCTCGAGCGTGACCACGAGTTCTTGCTCAAGGGCGATGTCTTCTCGCGCGATATTCTCGAGACCTGGCTCGACTACAAACGTGAGCACGAGCTGGACGCGATTCGCTCGCGACCCGTGCCCTACGAGTTCTTCCTGTACTTCGACATTTGACATTCCACGTTTGACATTCGACGCCGTCCCGCGCGAGCGCCTGCAACACGGCGGTAATTGGACCTCGATTCGCGGGAATCGAGGCACTACCGTTGGCCTCGCGTGACGCTGCACGAAGGCGACCTGATCCACTCGCGCTATCGGCTGCTGCGCCTCATCGGTGTCGGCACGAGCGGCTCTGTCTGGGCGGCGAAGAACGAGCTCATCGAGCGCGAGGTTGCGCTGAAGGTGCTCGACCCCGAGGTCACGCACGACAAGGTGCTGTTGACCCGCTTTTTCAACGAAGCGAAGGCGATCGGAAGGGTCAAACACCAAAGCATCGTCGGGATCTACGACCTCGGCCAGGCGGAGGACGGCTCTCCCTTCCTCGTGCTCGAGCTGCTGGATGGCGAGCCGCTCGCGAGCTGCCTCTCGCGCGAGGGACCGCTCGAGCCCGAGACCTTGTGCGATCTGTGCTGCGGAGTCGCCGGCGCGCTCGATCTCGCTCACCAGCAGGGGATCGTGCACCGCGATCTCAAGCCCGCGAACATCTTCATGCACCGCATGCAGCCGAGCGGACTCATCGGCAAGATCTTGGATTTTGGAATCAGCAAGATCCTCTCGTCGAACACCACGAATTTTGCGCTGACGAAGGCGGGCACCGTGCTCGGATCGCCCGCGTACATGAGCCCGGAGCAGGCCGCAGGGAGGGATGATCTCGACGGTCGCGCGGACGTGTGGTCGCTAGGAGTCGTGATGTTCGAGGCGCTCACGGCCACGCTGCCGCACGAGGCGCCCAACTACAACGCGCTGATGATCCGCATCCTCACGCAGGACATCCCGCCGATAGAGAAGCAGCGGCCGGAGCTGAGCCCGTCGATCACCGCGATCGTGAACGCGTGCCTGCGACGCAACCGTGACGAGCGGCCCACTGCCGGACAGCTTCGGACGCTGCTCGAGTCCGCGACGCGCACGCTGCGGGCCGAGCGATTCGCAAAGAGCGGCGGGCGCAGGCGCGACGACTCGAGCGCGGAGAGCGAGCGCTTCAGCTTCACCACGAAGGCGCAGATCGCGCGTTACGTCGCGGTCGGTGCGGCGGCGGGGCTCGGTGCCGGCGGACTGCTCGGGCTCGCGATCGCGTATTTCATGTGGCAGTAGCCGGCCGATCGCGCAGGCTGGACTTTCCGAACAAGACGCGCACGAAGCGCACGAGACTGTTCGCGAAGGTGATGAGCGCGCCGACCGCCATCACCGGAAGTGCCCGCTCGAGCACGCCGGCGAGCGCGACGACGACGAGCAAGAGCTTGAAGAAGTCTTGCTTGAGCACGACCTCGAAGACCGCTGCGACCGACGAGACCACTCCGGCGCGGCGTCGAGGCTCACTGCCCGTGAGCGCATAGAAATCGCCCGTTTTGAGGCGTGCGAGCAGCACGTAGTTGAGCCCCGCCGCGAGGGCGTTGGCGAGCGAAGCCGTGTAGCCCGCGACCGCGAGCGTGGCGCCGTCGGGTAAGGTCCGCGCGCCGAAGCCGAGCGCCGCCCAAAATAGAATGTTCGAGGCATCGTCGCCGACGGTGTCGAGCCACTGGCCGAGCTTCGTGCCCTGGTAGCGCACGCGCGCGAGCTCGCCGTCGCAGCCGTCGAGGATCGAGTTCAACTGCATCAAGAGCGCGGCAACGAGCGTGTGTGCGTAGAGGCCGCGCGTCGCGAACCACGCCGCCGCAAGCGCGAGCGCGAAGGTGAAGAGCGTCATCAGGTTGGGCGTTACGCGCGTGTCGACGAGCAGGCGCGAGATGAACAAGGAGATGTAACGATTGAGGTGACGCGAGACGACGCCGTCCACCGGTTTTCGGCAGGCAAAAAACAGCCGGCGCACGGCCTCGTCGCGACCGGACGTGGAGCGTGCGTCGCATAGCCACGAGGGCGCGAGCGCGATGCGGGCGACGTCCGCGCGTTGCACGAGGAGGTCGAGCTCGCCGTTGGGTCCGAGCTGCGCGAACGCCGCGGCGGTGAGGACTGCGATGCCGACGGGGCGCTCCGCATCGACGACGACATGCGCGAAGGCGGCGACGGCGGCAGGAGCGGCAGGGTCGTTGGGCACAGCGGCGACGGAGGCGTCGTTGGGCACAGCGGCGGCGGTGGCGAGCACGCGCGCGTAGAGTTCTGGAGCCGCGAGGCCGTCGTGGCGCACGAAGAGACACGGCTCGGTCAGGCCAAGGAGACGCACCGCGACGGGCTCGCCGGTGGGGACCGACGCGAGCTCGACGGCGACGCGGACGCGCTCGTCGCGGAGTGCCCGATGAACGGCGTCGGCGTCCTCGGGGCGATGAGCGACGGTGACGTGGCGGACTCCCTTTTGCTGGAGCGCGAGCACACAGCGGAGCAAGACCGCGAGCCCGGCGATGCGCGCATCCGGGGCGAGCCGCGGGCCCATCGGCGAGGGGAGCGTGACGATGACCGCGCGCATCGAGTGGCACCTTAGCCCTGCTGGCCGCGACGGTGAAAGATCGCCCGGTGGCGTTCCGTTCAGCCCGGGTGAACATCAACAAAAGCGCGCAAATTACGGCGGTTTTCTTCGTTCTTTTGGCGCTGGGGAGCGGGTGCGCGGCGCGGCAGGTACCGCTCACGGGCGAGCTGCGCGAAGAGTACGCGCTGGCAGACGACGAGCTCCGAAACCTCCAGATCTACGTCTCGCATGACATCACGCTGCGGCGGGAGGTCGTGACGCGACGGCGCACGATCGACGATGGGCAGCTCGTCGTGGTCGGCGGGCGCAACGTCGATGAAATCTTGATCGAGCGCGGCACGCCGTGCGTCGTAGAGTCCGCGACTTCGCTGCGAGTGGTCGCGAGCTGCAATGAGGGTTCGACGCTCGCGTTCGTGCTGCCCGCGAGCCACAGCAGCGACGCTCGCCGCGACGAAACCCAGCGGCGTGCGGCACGGCCCTTCGCCGAAGCTCCCTTCGCGGAAGCTTCCTTCGATGATGCCCCGCTCGGTGAGTCGCGCGGCGGCCCCACGCTCATCGCGATGCCGGCGCGAGGGTCGGGCAGCTACGGGCTCGAGGTCGCGGCGGACGGGTCGGTGGTCTTCCGCGGCGAGACCTTCACGGCAGTCGGCGACAGCGCCTTCGCGCACCTGCTCATCGACGCCAAAGAGCTCGACGAGACGGCCAAGAGTCGCTCGACGCTGCGCGGGCGTCGCGTCGGCAAGGCGATCACGAACGCGCGCTGAGCGAAGTGCTCGGGGCAGCGCGCGAGCTTCACGATGAGCCATGCGGCTGTCCCGCCGGCGACGTGAGGACCAGCATGAAGGCGCAGGCGAGCGACGCGGCTAGGGCGGCGAGCATCGCGTGGGGCAAATCGCTCATGACGCGCATCGCCGTCCAGAAGGAGGTGCGGCAGGCGAAGAGCATCGCCGTGAGGACGAGCATGCGTGCGAGCTCGGTCGCGAAGAACGCACGCGCCACCGACGCGCGATGACCGCGTTCGAGCGGCCCGAGCACCGCGACGAGGATGGCGAAGGTCGCGAGCAGATGCTTGGTGACGATGGCGCCGCCGATCTGGAGGTAGCTCGTGCTGCTGCTCGCGAAGGTCCCCGCGCCGAAGTCCAGCTGCGTGAAGTCGAGCCCGCCTTGCACGCCGACGCGTTGAAGAAACACGAGCGAAAACGTGAGCAACACGAGCGCGATGACGACGAGCGCGCGCGGGCGGTCGGTGGATGCGCTGACGACGAGCGGACTCGGGCGGTCGCCTTGTGCCGGCACCGTGTCCGCGTTCGGGCGGTCGATGGGTGTGCTGCGGGAGTGTTGGCGGAGGGCCTCGCCACATGCCGCGGCGATGGCTTCGCCGATGAAGGTCGTCGCGACGAAGAGCACGAGTTCGGAGGGGCGCGCGACGAGGGCGAAGGCGACGAGAAAGAGCAGCTCTGCGAGCGACCGGTGGCGTCGCCACACGAAGAGCGCGAGCACGGGTGCGCCCGCCCAGCCGAGGACGCCGACGAGGCTCGGGAGCTTGCCGCGAGTGAGCGACGCTGCCGCGACGAGCAGCGCGAGCGTGAGCAATGGGACGAGGCGTGAGAGCGCACGATCTTCGGGGCGCGCGAGGAGGCGGTCGGCGAGCAGCGCAAGCATGGTCACGGCAAGAACGAGGGCGGCGCGGGGGACGGTCGCGAAGAGGGCGTCGTCGAGGAGGTGTTCCGTGGCGAACCCGAGGCGCCAAAAGCCGCCGAGCAGCGCGAGGGCGAGCACGAGTCTCAGCCTTCCGCGTGAGCAGCGTGGTGATGGTCTCGTGCAACGGCAGCTCAGCGCGAGCACGAGCCTCAGCCTTCCGCGTGCCCAGCCGCTCCGGCCGCCGGGAGTGCCGCCGCCGGGTGCCGTCGATGCGTGCTCGGATGAAGACCCGCGCGCGAGCAAATACACCGCGGAAAAGGCCACGAACCAATACGCGAGCGGCTGCGTGTACGCGGGGTAGGTCACGACCAACGCGGCGACCGGAATGACCGCGATCGCAGCGAGTTTCGGCTCGAGCCAGCGATCGAGGGTGCCGGCACGCGCGTACGCCGGAAATTTCGGCTCGAGCCAGCGATCGAGGGTGCCAGCACGCGCGAACGCCGCGAGCATGAGCGCCACGCCGAGAGCGGTGAGCCCGCCTTGCACGTAGAGAGAGAGCTTGCCGGGCAGCGTCTCGATGCGCGCGGTGATGAGGACGCCGACGGCGGCCGCGGCGACGAGCACGACCGTGGCCTGCGCGGAAAATGCGAGCGCGACGCGAGGGATGCGCTCGAGGGCGGCGAGCGCGACGGCGACAGCGGCGAGCGCGACGAGACCGAGGGCCAGCCATTTACCGGGCGATTCGGCCGGTGTCGCGGCCATCACGCGCGTCGCGAGCGCGGAGGCGGAGCGTCGTGCCGCGGCGATCTGCGCCTCGGGAAGGTCCAGGGCAGAGCCGACGAGAGTGTCGCGCGCCCCGGAAAACCCGGTCTCTTCGGCGAGGCGGACGAGCCGCTCGAGGGAGCCGCGTGCCGCATCGGCGCGAGCGGTGGGCGAGACATCCAGCCACTCCGCGAGGATGTGTCCGACGCCGTGCACGGGAGCGCGAATGCCGAGCAAGAAGGCGAGCGTGTCCGGGATGTCGAGCTGATCGAGCGGCTGAGTCGGGTGCTGGCCCGCACGCACGCCGGGGCCGTACGCGAAGATCGGACTCCTGCGCTGGATCGGGGTGTCGGCGCCGTGGGTGCCGCGATCGTTGGCACCATGGTCGCTGGTGACGAACACGGTGGTGTCCGCGGACAGCTCCGCGAGAAGTTGATCGAGGAGCGCGTCGAATGCGTGGATGTGCGCGCGGTAGCGATCGCTCGTCGCGCCATACGCGTGCGCCTGATGGTCGGGCGTCACGAAATGCAGAATCGTGAGCGCCGGCCGCGGCACGAGCGCGAGGATGCGGCGCGAGGCTTCGAAGATCTCGGCGTTGAAGTCGACGTCGATGGCGAGACCGGGTGGGTCGGGATGCGCGGTGTCCCATGCATCGGGAAAGAGCGAGAACCACGCGACGTCACCGGTGGCGGCGGTCCCGAGCCCGGCGTCCTTCACGATCCCCGGCAGGTGGTCGAAGTGCGTGGCGGCGGCGGTCTCGTTGAGGACGATCTGCTCGATGTCGCCGCGGCGTCCGGTGCCGTATGCGAGGACCGCGGCCGAGGTCATCGAGACCGGGCCACTCCATATCTCGCCGCTCGATCGATCACGCATATTGCGCGCAAATCTCGGCATCAAACGCTCGTCCGTGGCGACGTCGTAGCGCAGACCATCGACCACGACGAAGACGAGGTGCCGCGCGTGACGCACCGTGACCGCGGCCCGAGGCGCCGGCGCGAACGTGGGCGGCAGGGGCGCGGGAAGCAGCAGCCGAAGCACCACGAACACGAGCGACGCCGCGAGCAACGCGGTCACGAGCGGGACCAGCAGCGCGCGCGTGTACGGGGTGCCGGCGGTGGCGGGCATGCTCGCGTCAGTGCAGCGTGTGCCTACGACCATCGTGAAGGACCTTGGGCACGCTCGGGTCACGGCGCATCCGGCCCCGCGCAGCGTCGTGGCCAGCGTCGTCGTGCCCGGGATCGTCGCGGCCAGCAGCGTCGTGGTGGCCAGCATCATCGTGGCCAGCAGCGTCGTGGCCTGCTCCGAGCGATGCGCGATCGAAAGCGGAATCGCGGTCGGAATATGCCGAAGCCTTGCTCGCGAGCGAGCGACGAGCCCGCGGTTCAAGCAGTCCGCGGGATCGTTGCGCGCGACGACGCTTGGCAACGCACCAGCCGAGGACTGCGATTCCGCCGAGCACCACGATGGCGATGGCGATCGCGAGCCGCGCATGGGCTGCCCGCTCCGACACGCTCGAACGGCGGCCGGCTCGAAGCCACTCGATGTCGCCGCCGTAGTCCCGCTCGATGGCCGCTTCGACGGCAGGTCCCGCGCCCAAGTCACCGCGCGATTCGGCTGACCCCGGAGGACGTGCAGCCCCGAGCGCGACGGTGTCGGCGCGACGTGTGACGTCAGGCGTAACAGTGCTGGCAGCCGCCGGCGCTGCGAAGAGCCCCACGATCACCGCGGAGACTGCTCCGGCGACGATGCCGCGAAGGCGGAGAGACGCGGCGCTTCGGCGATGACGTGTCTCCGTACGAGGCACCGGGCAGCGTCGGGCAGCCACGCGCTGGCGAGTTTGCTCGAGTGAGGTCATGGCGCAATTCGCCCCTGAAGAGTGACACGATCTGGCGAGCCGTCCGCCGTCTGCGAGAGCACGAGCACGGTCACGCCAACGGCCAAGACGGCGGCGATGCCTCCCCAGAACCAAGGCGAGCGAAGGAGCCGAGATGTGGCGGCGTCCTCGTTGCGCGACGGCGGGCTCGCGGCTTCGATGCGCGAAGGCGGGCTCGCGGCTTCGATGCGCGAAGGCGGGCTCGCGGTGTCGCGGGACGGCGGGCTCGCGGTGTCGCGGGACGGCGGGCTCGCGGCGCGCGCAGCGGTCGTGCCGTCGACGATGTGCGCCGCGCTGTCGCCATGAGGGAGGCTGTCGCCACGCGCGGCGTCGAGGGCACGCAACACCGCGAGCGCGTCGCTGAAGTCGAGAACTCCGACGTCGCGCGAATTCATGGGGGCGACGACGCGTGGAGCGAGCGAGAGCGGCAACCACCGCGACTCATGCACGGCGACGACGCGAACCGTGACGACATCCGCAGCGGGCTGAGCGGAGGCACGTGCGGAGTCATTTGCGGAGTCATTTGCGGTGGCAGGTGCGGCGGCACGTGCGGTGGCGGGTGCGGTGGCGGGTGCGGCGGCACGTGCGGTGGCGGGTGCGGCGGCGTGCTCGACCACGACGACGTGCGCGACCGCGAGCTCGCGACCGAGCGAGGCGAGGAGGCGCGCGGAGACGTCGTGGTCACTGGTTGCGAGCGCCGCGTCGCGGACACGAGCGAGCCGCTCGAGCTTCGCGTCACCGGAGGGTGACGGGTCGCCAAGCGCCACGCGCGCCGTCGCCTCGTCGAGCGTCGGACGCAGCGATGGCTCGCGGTATGCCGCACGCGCGAGAGCCGCCGCCGCCGGGCGTGCCTGCGATCGAGCGGCCAACACCACCAGCCCGCGCGGACGAATTTCTTCGCGCGCCGTCGTGACGAGCCCAGCGGTGGGCGCCTCTCCGCGCGCCACGAGCGCAGTCGAGCCTACGAGCGCGAAGAGCGACGCGGCCACGACGAGTCGGGACCACCACAAGGTCACGGTGCCTCGGGCGGACCGGTGCGCGACGACCGAATGGAAGCGTGACACCAAACCGAATCTAGCACGCGCGATCGGGTGTGCCCTGTGGCGCGGCCGATGCGGAACGGCCCAATCGAACCCGCGAACCGCGATGCGCGCGCGACGGCCAGCGCAATGCGCTTACCGAGCGGCGGCAACTGCGGTGGCAACAGCGCGGAGGCAACAGCGCTTGCACGGCTGAGGGGTTTCAATGGATCATTCGCAGTCGCATGGAGCCACAGGGGGTCCTCAGTCTGCTCATGACGGTCGTTGCGCTTGCCGTCGGCACGGTGGCGCACGTCGTCGCGTTCGACGCCAGGGGCAGCGCGACCCGGTGGTTTGGATGGAGCGCGTTTGGTGCGGCGCTGTTCGGATTTGCGAACTTCGCGATCGTGGCTTCGAAGACCAACCCGCAGATCGTGTTCTTCGCCGGCCTCGCGTACTTCGGCGCCGGGCTGTATGGATTCGCAGCGCTCGTCTTCTGCTCCGCGCTCGGCGCGCGACCGATGACTCGCTTCGAACTCGGAATCAGCTCGATCTCGATCGCGCTCGGTGGCGTGGCGCTCCTCCCCGGCGTGGCCGTCGGACCGGCGGTTCTCGTCCGGGAGAGCTGGTGGGGACTCGTCTATCGCGATGCCGTACCGACGGCTGTCGCCAACTTAGCCGGGGCCTTCGCAGCCGGCACGATGGTGTTGCTGCTGCTCCGCGGCGTGGAGCTCGTCCGACGCAAGAGGGCCGGTGGTCGCGCGATCGTGTTCAGCGGGCTCGCCTGCGCGCTTGCCACGGCGAACGATGTCGCGGCGTTCGCGAATCTCACGCGCATGCCGTATCTCTGTGATTTCGCCTTCCTCGCTACGATGCTCATAACCGGGGCGACGCTCGCGCGGCACGGCGTGACGACGGCGGCGGCGCTCGAACTCGCGGCCGCTCGCCTGAAGGCGGCGCAGGCCGAGCTGGTCCACAAAAAGCAATTGGCCGCGCTCGGCGAAATGTCGGCGGTCATCGCCCACGAGGTGCGCAGCCCAGTGGCGGTGATCTTCAACGTCGTCGCTTTGCTGCGGCGTGACGACGCACTGCACAAGGCGAGCACGACGTCGCTCATCGAGACGCTCGGCGAAGAGGCGGAGCGGTTGCGCCGGCTCGTCGAGGAGCTGCTCGACTTCGTGCGGCCGCTACCACTGCAGGTCGGCGAGCACTCGGTCGAGCGACTGGTGAGGAGCGCCATCGCGGCCGCCTGCGTCCCGGATGCGAACCTCGTCGAGTTCGATGCCGAGCCGAAACTTCCGCCCTTTGTCGGCGACGAGCAGCTCTTGCATCAGGCGCTCGTCAACCTCGTCCGCAACGCCGTCGCTCCGCCCGTCACCGGCAATCGCGTGCGCGTTCGTTGCTCGTCGGGCGCCGACCACCTTCACATCGACGTGATTGACTCGGGCACCGGGGTCCTTCCGGAAGATCGCGCGCGCTTGTTCACGCCCTTCTTCACCACGCGCGCCACCGGCACGGGGCTCGGCCTCGCCGTCGTGAAGAAGATCGCGGAAGCCCACGGCGGCGCGGCGAGCTTCGAGCCCACGCCCGGCGGCGGCGCAACCTTCCGCCTCGCCCTGCCACGCACCGCGGCACCTTGAACGCGAGAGTGGCGAGTCACCGGCGTGGCTCGCAGCGCGCGCCTCAACCTGGCGGGCGCTCAGACTAGCGGGCTATCAGCGTGAGGGGCGCTCAGACTAGCGGGCTATCAGCGTGAGGGGCGCTCAGACTAGCGGGCGCTCGTAGATGCGGTAGGTCTTGTGGACGTGGCCGCCCATCATCTTGATGGCGACGTTGATGGGCGCGTTGTCCTCGAGCGTCCAGCCGAGCTCGCCGCTACGAATACCCAGCATGTGCGCCGACTGATTCAGCTTCACGTAGAGGTACGCCGAGAGCCCCGCGTAGCGCCGCGCATGGCGCCATTTCTTGGTGATTCCGAGGACGATGAGCCGCGCGCTCTTCGGTCCGCGCACGCGCAGGCGCCACCAAAGCTTGAGCGCACCGGTAGGAAAGAGCTGACCCTTGGCGTCGTGAATCATCTCGTTCACGTTGGGAAGCGCGAGCGCCACGGCGGCGACCTCGCCGTTGATGAAGACGAGCTGGGTGAGCTGCGGCAGCGCGATCATCGAGAGATCCGCCGCCATCTTTTGCACCTCGCGCGGCGTCGCCGGCAAGAACCCCCAGTTGTCGCTCCAGGCGTCGTTGAACACGCCCATGATGAGCTCGACGTCGCGTTCGAGGTGCTTCAGATCGACCTCGCGCGCCTCGATTTCCGGCAAATTCGTGATCTCGTCGAAGGCCTTCTGGGCGCGGCGCGGCACGCTGCCAACCTCGTAACGCCACGCGAAGAGGTCCTTCGATTTGGTGAGACCCGCGGCCTCGATGAGAGCGCCCTGATGCGGACGGTGATGCGGCATCATGATCATCGGTGGCGACTCGAAGCCGCTGACGAGGCATCCGCACTCTTCGTTGATCGACAAAGAAAACGGGCCGCGCATGCGCTCGGCGCCCTTCTGGCGAAGCCACTCGGCCGCGGCGTCGAGGAGAGCCTCGGCCACGCGCGCGTCGTCGATCGTGTCGAAGAAGCCAAAAAAGCCGGCACCGTCGCAATGGCGCTCGGTGTGGAGCCGATCGATCGACGCGCTGATGCGACCGACCGGCACCTGGTCCAGGTACGCGACGAAGGCCGTCGCTTCGCCGTGCTCGAAAAACGGATTCTTCTTTCGGTCGAGCCTGTCGCTGATGTCCATGTCGAGCGAGCGCACGAACGCGGGGTCCGTTGCGTAGATGCTATCGACGACGTTGAGGAAGTCGCGGCGGACCTTACGCCCGCCGTCGATGGACCGTATTTCCAGCGTCATGAGGGACGCGGTTAGCTCTCGGCGAGGGCGGGCACAAGGGGTTTGACCTACCGCGCGCTGTCACCTAGGACGGCCCCCGCAATGGCCAACGCAGTTCCAAGAAGCGCGGAGAGCAGCGCGGCCTCCGTGCTTGGCGCGTTCTTGCATGGGCTGCTCGAGGGCAAACGCGCGGCGCTGCTCGGCGACGGCTCGACCGGACTCGCGCAAGAGCTTGCAAGCGCGAGCGGCCGGCGCGTCCAGGTGTTCGACCCCGACGCTCGCCGCACGGCCGAGGCGATCACGCGCGGTCGTGGCTCGAACTCGCAGGTGCGGCACTCGCTGCTTGAGGCGGACGCGGAGACTCCGGGGCAGCCCTTCGACGTCGTGCTCGTCCCGAACGTGCTCGCCACGACGGACAAGAACCTCGACCCGGCCGCGGTGATCGCCATCGCGCGGCAGCTCGCATCGGCTCGCGGCGTCGTGGTCGTGTCGGCGCCGAACCCCGAGCATCCTGGTGCGCCCGGCGATGAAAAGCTCGGCTACTACCAGCTCTTCGATCTCATGGCGGCGCACTTCGAGCACGTCACGATGCTTGGGCAAGCGCCCTTCGCCGGCTACAGCATCGCGCGCTTCGGGGCGGAGAGTGAGCCCGCCGTGACCATCGACACTTCGCTGATGAACGAGGCAGAAGAGCCGCTCGCCTTCATCGCGGTCGGCAGCGCGCATCCGGTCGAGCTGGATCCCTTCACGCTCGTCGAGGTCCCCGTCGAGGAACAAAGCGCAACCCCAAGCGACGCACCCACTGAGAGCGTGCCACCGACCCGGCTCTCCGATCCTCTCGTGGGCGAGCTTCGCGAACGCATCGTCCTGCTCGAGCAACGCGAACTTGAACTGCTCACTGCCGCGGATGAACGCCGAAACGCGCTTTTGGCGCTCTCGACCCGCGCGGTCGAAACCGAATTGAGCCTCGCCAAAGTTCACGGCGAGCTGGGCCCACTTCAAGAGCGCGTCGAGAGAGCCGATCGCGACCTCGCGGCCGAGCGAGCGGCGGGCGCCGAGGAGCAACTGCTTCTGACCAAGACCGCGGCGCTGTCGGAGCGTCCGCATTACGCAGTCGAGGCTGACGCGCAGGTCGCGACCGAGCGCGCACCAACACTCTTCGCAGCGCCGGCCGCGCACGACGACGGCAAGAGCCGCGAACGCGCATACGAGTTTCAGCTCTCCGAGCTTCGGCGCGCGCTCGACGCCGCCCGTGCCGAACACGACGAGCTGCGCCTCGACGGGCCGCGGGCGAAGGTGCTCGAGGCCGAGGTCGAGCGACTCACGCGGCAGCTTCGTACCAGACCGGCGGTGTCACCGGACGACACGGTCGGCAACGCGACGGCGCACAGCGACACCGACGTCGCCAACTACGAGCGACTCCTTCGAGATCGCGGCGCGCGCGTCACGCAGCTCGAGCGCGATCTCGGCGAATCCGAGCGGCTCGGACGCGAGCTGGTGCAAGATCTCATGAGTGCCCGTGCGGAACGCGAGGCTCAAATGCTGCCCGCGAACGCGACCGGCGCGGACGACGTCACGAAGGGCGTCGAAGCGGAAGAAGCCGCGATGATCACGCGCGACGAACCGCTCAGGCTGCATGAAAAACTGGATGCGCTTCTCCGCCGCTGCACGCGCGCCGAGGCGGACCTCGAGCAGGCCCGGCTCGTCTCGCAAGCGTTCGAGCGACGCTGCTCGGAACGACCCAGCGACGGCGCCGATCACGACAAGCTCGAGGCTGCGCTCCTCATCGCGCACGAAGAAAATGCCCGCCTCCGCCAGATGCCGCGATAATCGGCCGTTACGGCCTGGCGAACATCGATTGACTTCGCGCCGATTCGGCCTAGTGCCTCGATTCATTAGAATCGAGGGGTGAATGAACAGCAGTGCCCGAATCAATAGCGTCGCAAATCGAGGGGTAACTCGATGTCCTCGCCAAATCGGGGACGTCGAGTTACCCCTCGACTTGATGGATTCTGGGAACTAGTGCAGCGAGTCCGATGAGCGAAAAGCGCGATTATTACGAGGTTCTCGGGGTCGAGCGCACTGCGACGTCTACGGACATCCGCAAGGCGTACAAGCGACTCGCGTTGAAATTTCACCCCGATCGCAACGAGGGCTCGGAGGACGCATCGGCGAAGTTCAAGGAGGCGACCGAGGCGGTTCAGATCCTCTCCGACGATGCTCGCCGCGGCCGCTACGACCAGTTCGGACACGCCGGCGTCGAGGCCGGAGCGAGCTCCGGAGGCCCCGATTTCTTTTCGCACTTCCAGGATCTGTTCGCCGATTTCTTCGGTGGTGGCGGCGGTGGTAGTGGTGGCGGCGCTCGTGCGCGCGCGCCAGCCCGCGGACGTGACATCCGCGTGGAGAAGCAACTCACGCTCGAAGAGGCCGTGCTCGGCTGTAAACGCGACGTCGAGCTCGTGACGCCGGTGGAGTGCGGTGGTTGCGCCGGATCGGGCGCCGAGAAAGGCACGACGCCACAGACATGCCGAACCTGCGGGGGCGCGGGTCAGGTGTCGACGGGGCGCGGGTTCATCGTGTTCTCGCAGACCTGCCCCGGCTGCCACGGACAAGGCACGATCATCGCGAGCCCGTGCCGCAAATGCGATGGCGCCGGCTGGGAAGAGAAGCTCCGCACGGTCATGGTGACGTTTCCGGCGGGCATCGATCAGGGACATCGGCTTCGCGTCGCCGGCCAAGGAATGCCTGGACCCCGCGGTGGTCCTGCCGGGCACCTCTACGTGGACGTGGGCCTCGCACCACACGCGCGCTTCGAGCGCGAAGGCGTCGAGCTGATCACGCGGCAGACGATCCCCTTTGCCGACGCCGCGCTCGGCACCTCACTCCGCATCGCGTTGCTCGACGGCTCGAGCCTCGAGGTCACGATCGCGGCCGGAACGCAGCCCGGAAGCGTTGTCACGGTCGCGGATCACGGCGCTCCAAACGTCAATGGCCGTGGCCGCGGAGCGCTTCACGTCGTGGTCCAAGTCGAAGTGCCGAAGAAGCTCACCAAGCGCGCGAAGAAGCTCCTCGAAGAGCTGCAACTCGAGCTCAAGGGCGGCGATCACGACCACTCCGTTCGCACGGCCTGACGCCGCGCTAGCTACCCAAGCCGCGCTAGCTGCGCGAGACGCGCTAGCTACCCAAGCCGCGCTAGCTGCGCGAGACGAGCTAGCTGCGCGAGACGACCGAGTTGGGTGGTCACGCCGATTGGCTATGCGAGCCCGAACCAGGCGCCCGAGCAGCTCAGCCCGAACGCGATGGGCATCAGCGCCATGACGAACACGGTCGAGGTCGGCGCCACGACTCCGAGGAAGACGAGTCCGAGCACCATCGCGAGTGTCGATGACAGCGCCGGTTCGATCACGCTGCGCGTCCCGGAAGCGCGCGCGATCAGGTAGCCGGAGGTCGGGAAGCCCGCGAGCGCACCGACGCCGAGCACCAGCAACGGAAGTGCTGCCTGCCCGGGAGCGTCGAGCCGATCGACCACGGCGAAGCTCACGCCGGCGCGGTGACCGAGCCAAATCGCCGCGGCGACGCACGCACCGACGAGCCCAACGTTGACGAGCGCACCGAACGCGATGCCTCGCAGGGTCAGAGGACGGTCGCGCCGCTTGAAGGCCTCGCGCACCGTGATGAGCGAAGGTCCGCGCGACGACATGAGCAGACTCGCGCGCGGCGTTGTCTCGGATGCTCCCTGACTGTCGGACTCACGCCACAAGAAAACGGAGAGCCCGACGGCGCTGCCGATGAGTGGGACGGCCGCGAAGATTGCGAGCGCTCCGTGTTGAAACACGAGCTCGTGCGCTACGGCGGAGAAAAAAGTGACGCCGAACCAGGTGAGCCCAAATCGTCGACCGCCCACGCCGCGCTCCGGCGAGCGGCCGATCGCGTAGCCAAGCGCGGAAGCGAGCGCCGCGAGCGCGATGCTCCCGATCACCGTACGCGCGAGATCGAGCGCCGTGTGCGAGCCAGCGACATACGCGACGTTCTTCACGAGCGCGACTGCGAGCGCGGCCGACATCGCGAACGCCATCCCGTCGCGCTTTGCGTGCCGGTGTGACCAGCTCGCCGCCAGCTTGCGACGTCGCACGCGCCAAATGACGGAGACCGCGGTCGTGATCGCAGCCATCTCGAGCGGCGCCGCGAACGCGAACGCATAGACCCGTCCAAGCGCGCGACCGCTGCCGCGCGTAACGGGCTCGAGGTGCACGAAGGCAAGGAGGGCCCGCTCGATCGCGAGCGCCCCAACACCGAGGCCGAGCGCGAGCGCAGCCGCACCACCCAGCATCGCCGCACGTTGCCGAAGCACGGGCGTCCGCCAGATCCAGAACGCGAACGCAGCGGGGATCGCCGTGAAGGCAAGGACCAGCGCAAGCCCGAGCACGACGGCGGTCATGATCGCAGCTCCTCGGGCCGCATCACCGCGCCCTCAGAAGCTCAGCCCGAGCTTGCCCGCGATATGGATCGCCGAACCGTAGCTGGAGCCCTCTGCTGCTAACGCCAACTTCTGCGCGTCGGAGATCGATGCCGCCGTCGCCGGGTCGAGGTCGGTCAATGCGACGCCGGGCCGCGTCAGGCCAAGCAGCTCCCAGCTCGCAGTCGCGCCTACGTAGAAAACCTTGCCGAGGTAGAGGTCGAGTCCGCCGCCGATGCGCGCGTAATAGCCCGAAATTTTCACGCTTTCGGCGACCGAGTCGAGCGCGGTCGACCAGCTTCCGAGCGCGGCGTACCCGGCTCCGAGCTCCACGTGCGGTTCCACCGAGCCGAGCGGAAAGCGCAATCCGAGCTCACCGCCGGCTTCGAAGAGCTGCCAATCGGAGAACAAACCGACGCGCCCGCGCGGACCGATTCTGAGGAACAACAGCTGCGCCCCGAAGCCAGCTCCGACGTATCCGCCGCTCGCTTCGGTGTTGCTAAATCCCGCGGTGAGACTCGACGCATCGACCTCGAAGGTCTCGAGACCCACGCGCTGAAATCCGCCCTCGACGTCGAGCCAGAACCAGCTCAGCCCGCGACCTGAATCACCCGCGGCGCTGTCGTCGAGGAGCTTCTCGGTCGGCGTCGCTGCGGCTGCATGCTCGGCTGCGATCGGCGGCGGGGCGGTGAGTCCGCCGGCCCGAAGTCCGCTCGGCGGCGGCACTTGAGCGCGCGCGTCGAGCGACCCGAAGATCCCCGCTCCTGCGACGACTGCCACGACTGCGACGACTGCGACGCGGGACGGCATCGCGGCGCTCAGTAGCCTTCGCGTGCCACGAGCACCGCACCGCGCGGGAGCTCGCGCGTCATGGCCGTGATGAGACAAACCGCGGTGTGCTTGCGTACGCGGGTCACGATCAGCTCGCCGTAGGTCTCGACCGGAAAGTCCTTCCCGTGCAGCTCCGGCGGCGTCTCTTCGAAGCGCACGTGGGCGTCGTCCTCGATGGTCGCGCGCGTCGAGCCGCTCGCGCCAACAGCCCCGAGATCTCGGCGCCACGGATCACCGCGCCCGACCGCGAAGAACCTATTGCCAACCTTCAATCCGGCGTCGCTGCCCTTGTCGATGAACACGACCTGATGCTGCACGTACATCTCGTAGGGGTAGAGCGCGCCGACGATGCGAGCCGACACGGTCTTCTCGTTCGGAACCGGCTCGATCACGTCCATCGTCTCATCGAAGGGTCCGATGAACGCGCCCCGCTCGATCTCGGTGATCGAATCGAGTATCCGCGCACGCGCAACCTTGGTCGTCGCGTTGAGCCGATCGATCTGGATAATTCCGCGGATCCAAACGAAGGGATCTTCGCTGAGGCTCTGGACCTTGATCGGCTCGAACACGACGAGCTTCTGGCCCACGCGGTACTCGCGATTGCCCTCCAGCTTGATGTAGACGCCATCCTCATGGGTGAGGATCATTTGGTCCTCGGGGCTGCCCACGACTTCGCCCCACTTCGGATGTTTGTCGTCGAGCACGAAGCCATGAAAGCGCTGGAACACGGCGTCTGGGCTCACCGTCCGCGTGAGCTTCGAGAGCCCAATCCCGAGCCCGCCGCGCTCGTAAAGCTGCGACTCGCGCAGTCGAACTTGATCGCCCGGATACAGCCAGTGCGGGTTTTGGATCTGCGGGTTGAAGGCCCAGATGCGAGGCCAATAGTAGGAGTTGCCAAAGTGCTGGCCGGAGATCTCCCACAAGGTGTCGCCACGCTTCACGCCGTGCAGCTCGGGGACGAGCGAGCCGGACACGACATACGCGCCTGTCGCCGAGCCGCGGACGGTAGCTGAACCTGCACCGCGGCCGCCAAGGTCGAAGCCGTCGCGCGCCTCCGAGCCAGCCGATAATGGCCGGTCGCTCGCACCGAGGCCGGAGTTGAGGTCCGGGCCGCCAGCGCCACCGGTCGACGGCGCGGAGTAGTTGCTGCCGGCGCTCGGCTCGGCGGGGTTTGCGGGAGGCTCGAGCGCACCCTCGCTAGGCGGCGTTGGCTCGCCCGCGGGCGCGGCTGCCCCGGTAGTCTGAGCGTCGGCGCTCGGCGCGATCGTGGCGCTGGCGAGCACGGCCGCGATCGCCGTCGCGCGCGCCCAGCGAGCGGAGCCGTCAGGCATCTGGAGCAAGGACAACCGTAGAGTGGATGGTGTGCGGTGCATGTTTCAATTCTCTAGTTTGCAGTCTTGACGGCACGAGCCGCTCTCGGGTCAGCGCGCGGCGCAGGTGGCTGCTCGACCTTCGTTCCGGCGCGATCACCGCGGATGACTGGCCGCGGCGCGTCGCTCGGTGCCGGTCCGCCCGGCGTCGCAGCCGTAGGCTCGAGGTTCGCGCCAGGAGCAGAGCCTGCGCCGGGCTCTTCTTGACCGTCGGGCATGATGCGGACGACTCGCAGCGCCGGCCGATCCGCGACCGGACCAGCCGCGTCTGCTGGTCCCGACGCGGGCGACTCCGCTCTGCCGCCGCGACTCTCGAGCACATCGAGGCGCTCGGTCATCGCATGGTTTTGGGCGCCCAGATCCGCTACGGCGCGTTCGAGCTGCGCGAGCTGACCCACGAGCGCGTCATGCTTCGCGGCGCCGCAACCGCTGCCGAAGGCGAGCAAAGCGGCGATCGCCGCGGTCTTGAGGATGGACGCGATCATGGCTCGGGCATCGTAGGGAGCAAGCCATGGCGCGGCCAACAACTGCGTCGCGGCAGCAACGTGCGGCAACGCGAGGGCGCCCGTGATAGGGTCCGCGACCGAGGTTCTTCCCATGAAATCGTGGCTTTTTCTAGTCGGCGCAACGTTCGCGTTCGCGCTCGGTGGATGCGGTACCGAGACCGGCGATGCGTCGGGTTCGGGTGCCGGCACCTGCGTCGACTACACCACCGTTGACCCGAACGCCTGCAACGGCGGTGCGTGCTCGTTCAAGAACGACGTCGTGCCGATCTATCGCAAATCGTGCGCGCTCTCGAACGCGTGCCACACCGGCTCGACAGCGCAAGAGGGCCTCGTCCTCGGTAAGCCGCTCGCGGATGGCGACATGACGCCAGCGGAGCTTGCCGAAATCCACGCAGCGACGGTGGGCGTCGATGCGGCGCGCGCGAACATGAAGCTCATCGTCGCGGGAGATCCGGGAGCAAGCTTCATGCTCGCCAAGCTCGAGTATTCGGATTTCAAGCTGTGCTCCGAGATCGAATGCGCAGCGAAGGGCTGCGGCGGCCGCATGCCCACCGGCGGCGACAAACTCCCGGCGGCGGAAATTGCGGTGCTCAACGCGTGGATCAAAGCCGGTGCGGCCAACGACTGAGCCGTCCAGATGATCGGGCTGCTCATTGGCGAGATCGTCGCAAGCTTGCCGGGGGGCGTCGTGCTCGTCCTTGTCGCGGGCGTCGGCTACGAAGTGCATGTTCCGCTTGGAGCCGAGGGGCGCTTCGCCACGGACGATCTCGGGCGCGTGACGGTGCACGTCCACACGCACGCTCGTGAGGATGCGCTCCAGCTCTTCGGATTCGCGAGCGCCCTCGAAAAAGACACGTTTCGTACGTTATTGCAGCTCCCCGGCGTGGGCCCCAAGCTTGCGCTCGCGGTGCTCGGCACCTTTAGCGTGGTCGAGCTCGCGCACGCCGTGGAGCGCGCAGATCCGAAGCCGCTGACGCGAATTCCCGGCGTCGGAAAGCGCACGGCCGAGCGGATGCTCGTGGACCTCAAGGGCAAGCTCGGTTCAGTTGCGTTGGAGGCTGCTGCCCAATCACCGGCGAACGGACGACCGGCCGCACCCGGCGCCGCGAAGGGGCACGCCGCGCTCGTCACCGACGCCCTGGTCCGAATGGGCTTCAAGCCCGGAGAGGTCGATCGCGCGGTCGCGACGCTGCCGGAACTCGATCGGCCGCTTGGCGATCTCGTTCGCGAAGCCCTCGGCCTCTTGGCGCGGTAGCCTCGATTCTCCTGAGCTGTTCAACCTTCCGCCTCGGAGCCCGACCGTGATCGCCTGCACGAAATGCGGCAAAACAAACGCCGGGCAGAGTTCTTTCTGTCTCGCGTGCGGAACGCCGCTCCATCCCGAAAAACCGGGCGAATCGCGCCAGCCTGCACTCCTGCCTTCCCTCTCGTCCGAGCGCGGCCCGCCTGCGACCGAGCGTCCGCGCCGCCCCGGCCACTGCCCCCAATGCGGCGCGGACAATCCTCCGGCGAACCGTTTCTGCGCGTCGTGCGCCCGTCAGCTTCGCGTCAACACGGTCGATCGTCTGACGAGCGGCGGCACCAAGACCCGCGCGCGTCCGCTCGACATCGTGACGCCTGAGCCCGCTCCGACTCCGCCGCTCCTCGCGATGCTGCACGCGGACGGTACGGTCGCCGCAACCCTCCCGATCGCAGCGGAGGGGTGTCGCGTGGGCCGCTCGCTTGGAGCTCGATATGCCGGCGATCATTTTCTGTCGCACCACCACTGCTCGCTGTCTGTCACGGCGGGACCGACGATGGGCGAGGTGCAAGTGCGGGTGAAGGACGACGATTCGCTCAACGGAGTCTTCGTCAAGCTCGCGCCCGAGGTGCCATATGCGCTCACGCCGAACCAGATTTTCCGCATCGGCCAGCAGCTCATCCGCTTCGAGACGCTCGCGTCGATGCCGCCCGACGAGCACGGAGTCGAACACTTCGGGACCGAGCTCGCAGGCTACGCGGGACGGATCGTCATGGTGCTCGGGCGGAAATCGACGGGGACCGCGTTCCCGGTGCCCGCAGCGGGACTTCAGCTCGGGCGTGAACGAGGCCAAGTTCGGTACCCGGACGACGCTTTCATTTCCGGGGCGCACTGCCGCTTGAGCTCGGACGATGGACGGGTGTATCTCACGGACATGGGAAGCTCGAACGGCACCTTCGTGCGCATTCGAGGTGAGCTCGAGCTCGCGATCGGCGATACGCTCCTGCTCGGCCAACAGCTCTATCGAATTCAGGCATCGCGATGACCGAAGTTGGGCTCCCACGCATCCGCGTCGTCGCTGCCGTGATCGGCAAAGACGGCAAATACCTCATCACGCAGCGTCGACCGAACGCCGTGCTCCCGCTCCTTTGGGAATTTCCAGGCGGGCGCGTGGAGGACGGCGAGACCGACGAAGAGGCGCTCACGCGAGAGCTGCGTCATCGGCTCGGCGTCGAGGTGGTCCCGGGCGAGCGCATGGGCTTCGAGTCCCACGCGTATGCGCGCTACGTCGTCGAGCTCTACACCTACGAGTGCTCGATCGGCCGCGGCACACCCCAGCCGCTCGCGGTCCACAGCTTCGAGTGGGTGCGTAGCGACGAGTTCGACGGCTACGCGTTCACGCCGGCGGACGAGATCAGCGTGGCGAAGCTGCTCGGGATCGCGCGCGAGTGACTCTATACTCGCGGCGTCGCTCGAGTCGCGGCAATGCAATGAGTGCGATCGGCCGTTTTCAATTCGTCCTGGGTGTGACCCTGGCCGCGTTCGTCGCGTGCGCGTATCCCGAGTTCGATTACCGGCCTGGCGGCAATGGCCCGATCGTTTCCGTCTCGACGACGGGCGGCGCGGGCGGCACTACGACGTCGACGACGGGCGGCGCGGGCGGCGTCGAAACGTGCGAGCTTGGCGTGTTTGGCGCGTGCGGAGCTGGGCAAAAGTGCACGGTGGCGCCAGGGACGGGCACCATCGGCTGCGGCGGCGCGGGCCCCTTCTTGGCGTGGGCGAAGTGCGAGGCTGACGCCGATTGCGTCGAGGGCACGTGGTGCGACGCGCCGTTTCGCGTTTGCAAGCCCCTCTGCAAGAGCGCCGCGGATTGCAATTTTCTTGCGCAGGGGACGTGCATCGAGGCGGTCGACAAGACGGGAACAAAGATCGTTCACGCTGAGCTGAAGCATTGCGTGCCCAACTGCGATCCGCGGACCGGCCTGCCGTGCGACATCGCCAACGACGTGACCTGCTTCGTGCGCGACACGGACTTCGACTGTGGCAAGAGCGTCGGTTTGACGGCGGGGCAGAAGTGTGCATCCTCGCTCGATTGCGTGAGCGGGACCGTGTGCGTCGGCGCGGAATCGAGCGCCACATGCGCGAGCTGGTGTGCGAATCCGAAAAACGCGAAGTTGCCTCACCCGGATTGTCATGGATTCGATGCTCCGGTGTGCCGTGGACTCACGCAGACGATCAAATACCTGGGCATCGAGCACGGCGTCTGCGGACCCGTTTTCTAGGGCCGCGATGCGAGTGCATCAGGCCCACGGGTAGGGCCGCGATGCGTGTGCATCAGGCCCACGGGTAGGGCCGCGATGCGTGTGCATCCGGCGCACCGAATTTCTAGCGCCGTCCGCCGGGCCTAGAAGTGCCCCATGAGCATGGCCTAGAAACTTCCGATGAGCCGGGCGCCGCCGGCCACCGGAGCAATGCCGACCTGCACGCCGGACGCTGGCTTCGTGGCGTCCGGCGGCGTGAGCACGAACCAGAGCACACCGCCGCCAGCGAGGCCGGCGAGGCCCACGCCGACGAGAGCGGCGCTCGCGGTCGTGTACGCGCGGCCGAGATCTTCCGTCGGCTGAACGTCAGGGTCGCATTGTCGGTCGTCGCCAAGGCAAGTCTCGCGGATCACGGCGATCGTCCCCTCGCGCAGTCCCCAGAACACCCCCGCACCCACGAGCAACGCGAGCCCCGCGCCGGCGGACGCAAAGGCAGGCGCGCGCGATGGTGATTTCGCCGGGCTCGGTGACGCTGCCGACCCAGTTGCAGCCGCCGGGACCACGTCGGGCGGATCGTCGATCGTGAGCTCGAGCTCGCGACGGCCGCCCGCATCGATCACGAACTGCTTCTTGTCGATGACCTTGCCATCGCGGACGACCTCGAGGATGTGCGTGCCGGGGTCGATCGGAATCGCGATGCCGACCAGCGCATGGGCCAGCTTCTTTCCATCTACGACGATGGAGGACGACCGAATCGTCCCGCGCACGACGATGCGAACCTTGCCGACCTTCATCCGCAACGCCGCGGCGCGCACGGGGGCATTCTCGGCGACGTCACGAAACTTTTCCCCGGCAGCACGCGCTTCTTGCGCGGCGAGCTCGAAGCCGTTGAGCGCATCCACGAGCCTTCCAAGCTGCACGTTGCAAAGCGCGATGTGATAGCGCACCGATGGCACCATCTTCACTTGCCCGACGATCTCGAATTTTCGTAGCGCGCCCTGGTAATCGCCGCTCGCTTCGAGTGCGAGCCCGTCGATGAACATCTGCCGCGCCGCGACGATCGTCTCGACACCGGGCTCTGCGACGGCGGGCGGTTTCGGCGCTACGGCGGCGGCGCTTGCGACTGCGGCGACTTGCGGTTTCGCTGCAACCGCGGTGGTGTTTGCGCCTGTGACGGCGGGCGATTTCGCTGCGACTGCGGGGGGCTCTTTTGCGGCGAGCGGCGATGCGACCGCGAGCGTCACGAGCACCGCGAGACCAGCGGCGCGGATGGGCACGACCCGCTGTGCGAACGCGATCACAACGTGGCGGCGATCGCCCCGCGTGGGTGTGAGTCCAGAGCTCATGGCGTGGGCATCCTCGCACGAGCACGGCGCCGCGTTAAGTCGCCCGCGAAGACGGGGCCGCACCGCGCGCCAGCAAGTGCAGAAAAAGCGGACCGCCGACGAGGGCCGTCAGCGCGCCGACCGGCAGCTTGGTTCCGACCGCGCCGAAGAGGACGCGTGAGCCGAGATCGCAGAGGCACAGCGCGCTCGCCCCCCAGAGCGCCGACGCCGGCAAGAGCACGCGCAGATCAGGCCCGTACACGCGGCGCAGAACGTGCGGCACGACGAGACCCAAAAAGCCGATGATGCCCGTCATGCTCACGATGGCACCGACGATGAGGGACGAGGCGAGCACGACCCGACGTTCGAGCGCGCGCACGTCGACACCGAGCGAGGCCGCGGTCTCGTCGCCGAGCGACAACAAGTTGAGCGGGCCCGCATCGCGCATCAGAACGACGAGCCCGACGCCGGCGTAGAGCGCCACCGACACGAGCGCCCGTGTGCTGGGGACCTCCACGAATCCCGCGAGCCACGAGAGCATGTGGCGTGCACGCTCGGGTGGGACGAGGAGCTTGCCGACGGTGATGAGGGCCGCACAGATCGAGTTGACCATCACACCCGCGAGCAACACTGCCGCGCCCGACTCGCCACGCGGGGCCCGCGCCGCCACCAGCTCGACGATGACCGTGGCTGCGAGGCCGCCGAGAAACGCGAACACGGGCGTGACGGCTGCCCCGAGCAGCGTCGTTGTCGCGAGCCCCGAGGCGATGGCCACCGTCGCTCCGAGCGCCGCGCCGCCGGACACCCCCAGCACGAAAGGCTCGGCGAGCGGATTCTGCATGAGGGCCTGAAACGCGGCTCCAACAAGGGCAAGCCCGGCACCGGCGACGGCCGCCAACAGCGCCTCGCGCAACCGGAGTTCGAAGATGATCACGCGGGCGTGTCCGCGATCATTTAGCAGCTCCGCGAGCGACACCGAGTCGCTTCCGAAGGCCACGGCGAGCACCAAGCTCGCGAACAGAAAAAACAGCGCGAGCGCGAAGCGAAACCGCGAGACGGAGTTCGCGCGATTCTTGCGCGCCTCCAAATCCACCGCAGCAAGACCGGCGTCGGTGGCACGCGGCAGCGTCACGGATTGCGCTCGTAGATGAGGCGCAAACCGGTGAGCGTGAGGTTGTCGTCGACGTGTTCGATCGCGCGCGTTTCCGGGGCGATGAGCCGCGCGAGGCCGCCGGTCGCGATCACGCGACACGGGTAGTCGAGCTCGGCCTTGAGTCGCTCGCACAGCCCATCGACGAGCCCCGCGTAGCCAAATACGAGGCCCGACTGCATCGACGAAACGGCGTTGCGGCCCACGGCTCGAGTCGGCCGCGCGATCTCTACCCGCTGAAGCCGAGAGGCACGCGCAAACAAAGCATCGGCCGAGATTTGCACGCCCGGCGCGATCACCCCGCCGAGATAGTCGCCATCCTCCGTGACGCAGTCGAAGGTCGTCGCCGTCCCGAAGTCCACGACGATCACACCCGACTTCGCCCACGCGAATGCCGCCACGGCGTTCACGACGCGATCGGCGCCGACCTCGCGCGGATTTTCATAGAGCACCTTGATGCCGGTCTTGATGCCGGGACCGACGACGAGCGGCTCGCAGCGAAACCCGAGCTCGAGCATCCTCACGATCGTGTCGGTCAGCGGGGGCACCACGCTCGCGAGGACCGCGCCGTCGATGCGGTCGGGATCGACGCCGCGCAGCGCAAACATTTGCCGCACGAGCACGGTGTACTCGTCGGTCGTGCGCGAGCTGCTGCTCTCGGTGCGGACGTGATGGACGAGCGCATCGCCGTCGAAGAGCCCGTAGCTGATGTTGGTGTTACCGACGTCGACCGCGAGGAGCACCTTGAACCTCCAGGCTCAGAGCTTGCGCGCCAGCATCACGCCATCGCGCACCGGCAAGAAGAGATTCTCGACACGCGCGTCACGCTGCACACGATCGTTGAACGCGGCGATAGCAAAGGCGGCCGGCGTCTTGGGCTCGAGCACGGCGCCGCTCCACAGGACGTTGTCGGCGACGAGGAGACCTCCCGCCCGCAGCCGCGGCAGGATCGCCTCGTAGTAATCGAGGTAACGCTCCTTATCGGCGTCGATGAACGCGAGATCGAAAGGTCGATCATCGAGCGCGCCGACCGACGCAAGCGCATCGCCGACGAGCAACTGGATCTTGTTGCCGTGCGGGCTGCGATCGAAGAAACGCTGCGCCACCGCGGCTACCTCTGCGCTGATTTCGCAGGTGCAAAGCACGCCGTCGTCCGGGAGCGCCTCGGCCATGCACAGCGCGGAAAAGCCCGTAAAAGTGCCGATTTCAAGGATTCTGCGCGCGCCGATGAGCTTCGCGAGCATCCGCAAGAGCGAGCCCTCGACGCGACCCACCTGCATCTGCGGCAAGGCAACATGGGCATAGGTGTGTTCGCGCAGCTCATCGAAGATGGGCATGAGCGCGCGGGTATGGTCGTGAGCGTACCGCTCGATTTCCTCGGGGACGAAGAGCCTCACCTTGTGCCGCCTCGCCCGTGCGTATAAGCCCCGACGCCATGCGCCACAACACGCTTCGCCGGTCCACGCTTCGCCGGTACACGAGCGGCCTCGCGCTCATCCTCGCCGCCTCGCTCGCGGTCCCCGCTTGCAGCAAAAAGGACTCGCCCGAGACCGCGCAGGCAGTGACGAAGGAGGTCACGGCGTCCGGTGCGCTCGAGCAGCTCGCGGCCCCCGCCGGCGTGCTCGCATTCGGCGGCGCGGACTCGCCGGAGCAGCTCATCCAGCACGTCGCGCGGCTGCTGGGCCCGGCCGGTCAGCAGCTCACGTCCGAGGTCGCGATGGGGGGCCTCGAGCGGTCGCTTGGTCTCGGAGCCGGAACGATCGACGCCACCAAGCCTGCGCGATTTCTCGTCGCCGATCCGAAGCTCTATGCCGAGCCGCTCGCCGTCGCGTTCGTCGTAAAGAACCGCGACGCATTCATCGCCGCGCTGCCGCCAAGCAAGACGATGAACGAGGGCGGTGACGCCTATTCGTGGACCGAAGGCACGAAGGCGGTGTTCGTGAATCTGCTCGACGACCACGCCGTCGTGACCCACGCGCCCCAGCTCTTCGCCAAGCAGCGCGAATTTTTCACGAAGCTTCTCGGCAGCAAGATCGAAGGCGCCTTCTCGTCGGTGCTCTCCGTGAAGAACATCGCCGCCGCTTTCAACGCCGAGCTCGACGCGTTCGCCGCCGAAATGGAAGCAAATATCGGCCGAATCAAGGCTCCGGGCGCGTCCTTGGGCGCACCCGAACAGTCCCTCGAGCTGGTGCGCGCAGCCGCTCGCTTCGCGCGAGAGCTCGACACGGTGACGATGTCCGCCGCCGTTCCGGGGGGCGACTTGATGCTCACCGTCGACACGCGAGCCAAGGCCGGCACCGAGCTCGCAAAGCACTTCACCGGCAGCAAGCCTGGCGCGCTCGCGCTCATGGCCAAGATCCCCGCGGACGCGAAATTCGCCGCCGTCTTCAGCATCGATCCGGCGGGCGACAACGCGCTCATGAAGCAGCTGTCGCAATGGGGAATGAAGCTCGGCGTCGGGGCCGGAAGCTCCGCCGAGCTGACGCAAGCCACGGAGGCTTTCTACCGCGCGACGACCGGCGAGATGGCCCTCTTCGCCTATCGACCTGAGGGCACGAGCGAGCTCGCGATCGTGTCACTCACCGGCGTGAAGGACGCGCCAAGGATGCGCGCAGCCTGGGCCGAGTTCATGAAAATGTACTCGACCGACAGCATGAAGAAGGCCCTCGTCGAAACCGGCCTCGAGCTGAAATTCACCGCGGGCGCATACAAAGTCGGCGACGTGCCGGTCAACGTCACCGAGGCGAAGCTGAACGGCGACGCGAAGAAGCGGCCTGAGCTGGCGCAATTGGGCTCGCTCTTCGAATCGCTCACGACCAGCCACTCGGCCGTCACCGATGAGTTCGTGATCGTGGCCATGGGCGCGACGGCCAAGGCGTCGATGGAGGCATGGCTTGGCGGCACGGTGAAGGGCGGACTCGACCTCGTACCCGGGCTCGTGAAGGCGCGCGGTCGTGCTGCCGAGAACGCGGTGGCGCTTGTCTACGGCTCGCCGGCGGAGCTCATGCAGCTGGTCATGGGGGCGCCGACACCGCCGCAGGCGCAAGCCCAGCCGGGCGGCATCGCGCTCAGCATCGGACAGAAAGAGGGCGCGCTACGCGTCGTGCTCGATCTCCCGGCGGCCGAAGTACAAACGCTCTCAGCGGTGTTCGGTGCACTCGCCGGCAGCCTACGCTGACCGAACAAATGCGCGCGGCTACTTGATGATCGTCTCGCAGCCGACGACGATGTCGACCTTCGCGGCCGTCGCCTTGCCGATGTCGAGGCAGGTCTTGCCGAAGAGCTCGACTTCTTGTTTGGAGTTGTAGTCCCAGCAGCCGTCGAGTTCGCAGGTGTCGCTCGGATTCGAACGCTTGGGCACGGTCGAGATGGCGCCCTCGAGCGTGATCTCGACGTTGACGAGATCGAACTGAATGCTCTCGCCGGGCGGCGGCTCGGGCAGCGGGTACACGCAGCCAAGCGCCGAGCCGCGGATCTTGGCGATCGACGTGGCGAGCGCGTTGACGTCGAGCTGTCCGCTCGAGAGGTCGAAGTGGCAAGGCTTGGCGGCGAGCGAGCCCTGCTGGCTGTAGACCGCGCTCTTGTCGCAGTCTGCGGGCGCAAGCTCAGGCGCGCCGCTCACCGCGTAGGTGCTCAGCGCGAGCAGCATCGGATACGGCGGGTTGTCGAATGGACCGGTCTTGCCGCCGTTCGTGTTCGTGCCCGGTACACCAACGATGAACGTGGCGACGGGCGCATTCGGATCGGAGGCGGCCTGCTTGATGAGCGTGTTCACCGAGGTCGGGATCTCCCAGTCGTCGCAGCCATTCAGGTCTTGGTATGCGGGCCGCCCCGCGAGCGACGTGCAGCTGAAGCCGCCGTCGGTGATCAGCACCAGAATGCGCTTATCCACGCCACCGAGGGCCTTCAGCGACAAGTAGCCGCCGGCGAGGCTGTCGTAGACGGGCGAGCCATCGTCGTTGGAGCTCACGGGCCCCTGCTGCAGCGAGTTGTAGATCTGCGAGCGCACGCCCATGCCGGCGTTCGACTTGTTCGTGCCGGCGAACGCGAGCGGCACCTGCGGCAGCGCCGTGTACCCACACGTCACCGGAAATCCGAAGACGCAGTCTGGCCCGGTCACGGTCCCGGTCGGAAAGCGCAAGAGGCCGAGCGACATCGAGTCGAAGACGTCCTTGTCGATGGCCGAAACGACGGCGAGCTGCGACGTGGTCCACTTGGCCGAGGTGAGCATGCTGGCGCTCGCATCGAGCACGATCAACATCGCGGCGGGTGACTGCTCGGCCTCTTTGGTGAATGCCGCGCAGCCTTCGAAGCCCGAGCCGGTGCTCACGCCCGTGCCCGCGCCCGACGTCGTCGTGGTCGCGTCCGTGCCGCCCGAAGACGAATCGCCGCTGCCGCCGCTGCTTCCGCGCGCGCGTTGTCCAGCGGAGCACGCCACGTGCAGCCCAAACGCGAGCGGCCCAAGAACTGTCAGCATCGAAAGCCAAGTACGCATAACGACCTCCAAGCGCGTGCCCTACGCACGGATCCACAAGAGCGCGTGCCCTACGCACACATCCACAAGAGCGCGTGCCCTACGCACACATCCACAAGAGCGCGTGCCCTACGCACGCATCCACAAGAGCGCGTGCCCTACGCACGCATCGACAAGAGCGCGTGCCCTACGCACGCATCGACGGAGTGTAACGCGAGCGACGCGACCGGGCTGCGAAAGAAATGGCGCTACCCACGGTCCACGGTGCATGCTTGTTCGATCACGTTCTTCATGTGCATGGATGCTCCACCCGCCAACACGCGCCCGATCGCTTGGGCCGCTTTCTTGTCCGTGTGCGTCGCACTGACCGGCGGGTCAGTCGCTGGCTGCGACGAGCGCGACGACGGCACCTCACCGCGCACGACGACAGAGTCTCTGCCCGAGCTCAAGCTCACAGACGAGACCCGGGACTTGCTCTTCACGTGGCTCGACGAGCGGGGCAACACGCACACTGCCGTGTTTCTCAGCGAGATCCCGGAGGCCGGACGCGCCGCGGTGCGGGTCGTGACGAAGGACGCAGGCCACGGCAGCGCCTTCTACGTCGCGGACCTGTCGAAGAAGCAGGCCGATCTGAGCTACCCGGTGCGCACGATGCCGCGCAGCGAGTGGGAGGCGCTGCTCGAGCAACGCCGCGCAGCCCAACGCAAGCCACCGCCCGCACCGGCGACGCCGGCGGACGACAACCCGGGCATGCCGCGGGGAGGCCACCCGCGCCAGGACCCGCAGCCGCGTGCCGAAGTTCCCGCGCCCGTGCCAGGCGACGAGGCCGCGCATGGGGTCGCCGCGATCGTCTACGGCGCAGAGTGGTGCGGACCGTGCCACGAAGCCCGCCGGCATCTCGCGCGGCGGGGCGCGAAGATCACTTATTACGACATCGAGCAAGAGCCCGAACGCGGCCGCGAACTTCAGCGCAAGCTGAGAGCCGCCAAGCGATCCGGAGGCAGTATCCCTGTCGTCGATATTCAAGGCACGCTCGTGGTCGGCTACAACCCGCGGGCGATCGACCAGGCGCTTGCGAAGGCAACGCAGGGCGGCCTCGCGCTCTAAGCCGATCAATCGGCAAGCGTCCCGAGGTATAGCGGCGGGCACGATGGTGGAGCTCAAAATGCCGCAGCTCGGCGAGTCCGTCGCGGAGGGGACCGTCACTCAGTGGCACGTCAAAGCCGGCGACCGCGTGCGACGCGAACAGCCGCTGCTCGAGGTCGCCACCGACAAAGCCGACACCGAGGTCCCGTCACCATGCGACGGCGTCGTGACTTCACTCAGCGCGAAGGAGGGCGACATCGTCCCGACCGGCGGACTTCTCTGCACTATCGACGCGAGCGCGCCGGCTGCGATCGAGGCAAGCGTGAGCGCGTCCGCTGTGATCGATGCAGACGCGCGCGCGTCCGCTGTGATCGATGCAGACGCGCGCTCGGAGGCTTTTCGGGTGGCACCCGCCGCCGAGCCGGGGCGATCGACGAGCGTCGCGGAGGGCCGCACGATGAGCGCACCATCGACAAGAAAGCTCGCGCGCGCGGAGGGCGTAGATCTCGCGGCATTGCCCGGGACCGGCGAGCGCGGGCGCATCACGCGCGATGACGTGTTGCGCGCCGCGACGATCGCCGGGTCGCCGATCTCGGAGCGGCCTTCCTTCTCGCTGATCGCCGCACCACCAAGCATGCCCGCGCCGCCGCCGTCGATGTTTGGCGGATTCGGCGATGAGCCGCAGCCCGCCCCATCGCGCGCACCACAAGCGCCGTCGCGCGCCACACCCGCCACGACCGAGCTCGCGCGCATGCTCGAGACGCCGACTCCCGGGGTTGGTCTGCGCAGCTATCGCGTCCCCGCTTACGAACCGCGCCCCGGCGACGAGGTGGTGCCGTTCTCGCGTCGGCGCCGCATCACGGCGGACCACATGGTGTACTCGCAGGCCGTCTCACCGCACGTCGTGACGGTCGCTGAGCTTGACATGCAGAAAGTGACCCGCGCGCGCGAGCAACACAAAGACGCGTTCGAGCGCGAGGGCTTCCCGCTCACCTTCCTCGCTTTCGTCCTCGCCGCCACGGTGAAGGGCCTGCGAGAATATCCAAACCTCAACGCGCGCGTGCTCGCGGACAGCTACGTCAAGCTCAAAGAGATCAACGTCGGCATCGCGGTCGATACACCCACGGGTCTCGTCGTCGCGAACGTGAAGAACGCCGACCAGCTCTCCATGCGCGGCATCGCCAAGAACATCGACGAGCTGGCGAAGCGCGCGCGCAACGGCAAGATCACCGCGGACGATCTGCGCGGCACGACCTTCACGGTCTCGAACCCCGGTCGCAAGGGCAACCTCTTCGGCGGCGCCATCATCTCGCAACCCAACGTCGCCATCCTTCGCATCGGCGAGATCAAGAAACGCGCGGTGGTCATCACCGAAAACGGCGAGGACCGCATCGCGATCCATCCGATGATGTACGCGGCGCTCAGCTACGACCACCGCATCATCGACGGCGTCGAGGCCAACGCCTACTTGTGGCGCGTCGCCGACGTCCTCAGCCGCGCCGAGCTCGACATCGGATGACCCACAACCCCACGCTCTCGACTACCGACCCCGAAATCGCCGCGCTCATCCGCAAAGAAGAGCATCGTCAGCGCGACTGCGTTCGCCTCATCGCGAGCGAGAACTATGTCTCCCGGGCGGTGCTCGAGGCCACCGGCTCGGTGCTCACGAACAAGTACTCCGAGGGCTACGCGAAGAAGCGTTACTACCAGGGCCAAGAGTACATCGACGCGGTCGAGGAGCTTGCGTGCGCGCGCGTGGCCAAGCTCTTCGGCGCCGAGCACGTCAACGTGCAGCCCTACTCGGGGAGCCCCGCGAACCTCGCCGTGTACCTCGCATTTGCGAAGCCCGGCGACACGATCATGGGCCTCGGGCTGCCGGCCGGAGGTCACCTCACGCACGGCTGGAGCGTCAGCATCACGGGCAAATTCTTCAAGAGCGTGGCCTACGGCGTCCGCCGCGAGACGGGCCGCATCGATCTCGACGAGGTCCGCAGCCTCGCGCTCGAGCACCGGCCGAAGCTCATGTTTTGCGGAGCGACGGCATACCCGCGCACCATCGATTTTCTCGCGTTCCGCGCGATCGCGGACGAAGCGGGCGCCATCCTCGTGGCCGACATCGCGCACATCGCGGGCTTGGTCGCCGCCGGTGTGCACCCCACGCCCGTCGGCCTCGCTGACGTCGTGACGACGACGACGCACAAGACCTTCCGCGGGCCGCGCGGCGGCATGATCATGTGCAAGGCAGCGCATGCGTCGGCGATCGATCGCGCCGTGTTTCCGGGACTTCAGGGCGGGCCGCACAATCACACGACGGCGGCGATCGCGGTCGCAGCCAAAGAGGCCTCGACGCCCGAATTCAAGCGTTACGCGGCCGCCGTGGTCGAGAACGCCAAGGCCCTCGGCGAGGCGCTCGTGGAGCGCGGATTCTCGCTCGTCACCGGCGGCACCGACAACCACCTCTTGCTCGTCGACATGACGCCGAAATCCCTCGCCGGCAAACCCTACGCGCAGGCACTCGAGCGCGCAGGGATCGTCTGCAACTACAACTCGATCCCCTTCGATCCGCGCAAGCCTTTCGATCCATCGGGCGTGAGACTCGGCACGCCGGCCATCACCTCGCGCGGGCTCGGCATCCCCGAGGTCGTTCAGATCGCGCGGTGGATGGATGACGTCGCCGCCGGCATCGAGGACGTGGCCAAGCTCGCCCGCATCAAAGGCGAGGTCCGTGAGCTCTTGGGCTCCTTCCCTGCGCCCGGCATCCTCGCCTAACGGCAATTGGCAATTACGCCGCCCGAGCCGCGAGCGCTATTTCACGTATACGCGACCGGCCGCAAGGCCCTGGCCGCTGACCGCCGTGTAGACGGCCTTCACGTTAGCGGCGAATGGAGCCGGCCACCGGAAGCACTGACCGCGTGCGCCCAACTTTGCCGTCGCGCCCTGAGTCTGATCTTCGGCGAGCACAGGATTGTCGATGCCAGGGATCGGCTGCATCACGATGAACTCGATGTGCATCTCGCTGACGCCGGCACCCACTGCCAAGGCGCCGTAACACTTGTTGGGCGCCATCTGGAACTGCTGCTCGAGAAACTGCCCTTGCTGAAATTGCCCCACGACGATGTCCGTCACGGGCTGCATGCCCTGCATCTCTTGTTGCGCCGCGACGCCCAGTGGACCGGTCGCCAACAGGGCGGCGGCGGGATCTACCAAGGTCGCCGGACCGCCCGGCGCACTTGGAGTTGGAGGCTGCCCACCAGGTGCGGGCGCCGTGCTGCCGCCAGCGGTGCCGCTCGGCGCCGGAGCTCCGGGGAACGGAAACGGCAAGGGAAATGGCAACGCAAATCCTCCGGGAGCCGGCGCGGCGGGTGCCGGCGCGGGCGCTGGTTGCGGCGCTGACGGCGCGCCATAACCAGGTGCAGGCTGTGCCGGCGGCTGACCATATCCGGGTTGCGGCTGACCATATCCGGGTTGCGGCTGGCCATAGCCGGGTTGCGGCTGACCATAGCCGGGTTGCGGCTGACCATATCCGGGTTGCGGCTGGCCATATCCGGGTTGCGGCTGACCATATCCGGGTTGCGGCTGGCCATATCCGGGCTGGCCGTAGCCAGGCTGGCCCGCGTATTGGGGCTCTTCTTTCGGACAGCCGGTGAGAACCGCAGAAGCGAACGCTAGCGTCGCAAGGATGGGAGCCTTCTTGAACACGAATACCTCCTAACACTGCGCTCCGTTGGGGGCGCACCAACTAACACTGCGCTCCGTTGGGGGCGCACCAACTAACACTGCGCTCCGTTGGGGGCGCACCAACACCTTAGACTGTTCGAGGGCAGGAAGCCTCCCTCGCTCGGCAAGACCGTATTGGCTAGCACGAACCGAGCGACCACCTGCCGATTCGTTACTTGCGATAGAGCTGCACGGCCACGGGGCCCGCGCCTGTTCGCGCCTTGACCTCGAGCACCGCGACGGCCGGGATCGGGAACACATATTTGTAACAGTCGCGCCCGCGACCGATGCTCGCGGTGGGCCCCGTCTCGCTGTCCTGTGCGAAGGGCGTATTGGCAATGACGGCGAGCAGGGGTAGTGGCGTCGGCCCCAAGTTCGGCTTGAGCATCAAGTCGAGCTCCGCCACGTTCGGGAACGACTGAGCCAACGCGGTATAGCAGCCACCCGGCTGAAGATTCACAGCGACGGAAGCCGTGCCGCCCTCCGGCACGACCATGCAGATGAAGGTCGACTCGGCCTTCATTCCCTTGCCGAGCTCGGCCTTCTCGCGGAGCTGGAGCCCTGCCTGAAGGGCTGCATGCATCGCGGGATCACAGGCCTGCGCCACGGGTGGCGGCGGTGGCGGCGGCGGCGGCGGCGGTGGTGGCGGCGGTGGCGGGATGGCCGTCACGCTCGCCGTCGGAAACGGCTGTGGAGCAACATCGGGCTCGCCGCACCCGATCGTGAAGAGCACCAAGCCAATCCCCAACGCCGCGCAACATCCGCGCAGCCCCATAACCCCGCAGTCACGCATTTGCCTCATCACGACATCTCCCAATGCTTCAAGTCCAATGCGTCAAGTTGCACCAGCTTCTTGGCTCGGCCCAGCACATCCAGGCCCAGCACATCCAGGCCCAGCACATTTCGGCCCAGCACATTTCGGCCCAGCTCATCACAACGGAGCGGCTCACTGCCGAGCTGCGCAGAGTCGCGCATCGCATCCACACGATCGAGCGGCGCAGTGCCGCTCATCGCATCCACACGATCGAACGGCTAGCGGCTAGCGGCTAGCGGCTAGCGGCTAGCGGCAGAGAGCCGCTCATCGCATCAACCGATACAGTCTTTGCACGCCTTCACGGGACGAGCGCGCACGGCCTTGCTCGCGGGCTTGGCCTTGTAGACGGTCTCTTTACCGGTGAGCGGGTTCATGCCCGTGCGCGCGGGCGTCGGACCTTTTTTCACAACGCGAAACTTCGCGAAGCCCGGCAAGGTGAAGATGCCGTCCTTCTTGAGTTGCTTGTGGCCGACCTGCTCGAGCGCCTCGAGAAGCCCCTTGACTTGTTGCTTGGTAACGCCCTCGCCGCCAGCCTGCGCCAGCGCCTCGATGAGCTCGGACTTCGTCATGGCCTTGATGGCCGTCTTCTTGGTTGCCATGGATATTCCTCCCGTGCGGCCGGCTTCGGCCCGCCGATTACGCATGCTGGAAATCAAACACGCGCGAGGTGCAGACAAAACCACAGGTCAACGACAACCGGAAGCGAAAATCCCTAAAATTGGCGACTTTCGGCGCGGCGAACGGGTGTGATGCACCGCAGAGGGCTAGCGGCGCACGACCCTCTGGACAAGGGGCGCGCGTTTGCGCTAGCGCACCGAATCCATCGACACGACGTAAATTTCGACGCGCCCGAGTTGACGAAGGCACCGAAATACCCACGATTGCCAGCGCTGTTGACTCGGCGACTCGCAGTGATTTGGTCCTCGATTCTAGGGAATCGAGGCGCTAGGTTCGCCCTCCGCCGATGCCGCCCATCAAGACGCTGATGTTCTTCATGCTCGCGAGCCTCGCCCTCGGGTCCGCGGGGGCCGTCGCGTTCTCTCGCAACATCATCCACTCTGCGCTCGCGCTGCTAGGAACCTTTCTCGGCGTGGCCGGGCTGTACGTGACTTTGTCTGCCGACTTTCTGGCGGCGACGCAGGTGCTCGTTTACGTCGGCGGGACGCTCACGTTGATCCTCTTCGCGGTCATGCTCACCGCGCGCATCGAGGACATGAAAGTGTCGAACCCTTCGCAGGCCATGCTGCCCGCGGTCGCACTCGTCGGTGTCGTGCTGCTGGTACTCGGCAAGGTCGCGGCGACCACCGCATGGGCCGTGAACGAGCGTGCGACGAACCCCTCTTCCGCGAGGCTCGGCCATGCGTTCCTCGGAGATTACCTGTTGCCCTTCGAGATCGGCTCCGTCGTGCTGCTGGCTGCCATGATCGGCTCGGTCGTCCTGGCGCGCCGTGCCGTGAAACGCGATTGGGAGCGAGAGTAGCCATGGTCGTCGGACTCGTTCATTACCTCACTGTCGCGGCAGTGCTCTTCGGCCTCGGTCTCCTGACCGTGATGACCCGCAAAAACGCGGTTGGCATCCTGCTCGGCGTCGAGCTGATCCTCAACGCGGCCGCGCTCAATTTCATCGCCTTTGAACACTTCGTCGTCGGCGATATCGCCGGCCAGGTGTTCACCGTGTTCATCATCGTCCTCGCGGCCAGCGAAGCGGCGATCGCGCTCGCGATCGTGCTCACCGTTTACCGCAATTTCCGCACGATCATGGCGGACTCGATGACCTCGCTGAAGAACTGACGACTGCGGGGTGCGGTGCGGCGCGGGGTGGCAGTGCGGCGCGGGGTGTGCCGCCCGCAGAGTGCTGCGCCAAATGCTGCGGTCTTGGCCGTCTCATGCGGGACTCGGTAGCTTTTGCCGATGCGGTGCCCGCCAGCGCTCGTCGTGGCTCTCACGCTGGCGCTCACGTTCGCGGGCGCCGGTGACGCACGTGCCGCACGAAAAGCCAGGGTCGAGTGGACCGGCGTAACCATGGCGGAGACCACGGACAGCGCGAATCGCACGGCTACCGCGGCTCTCCTCAGCGAACGTTTGAAGCAAGCGTCGAAGCGCGCGAAGTGGGGCGCCGGCACAGGTCCGCTGAAGCTCTCGGCGACGGTCACGCGCTTCGATTGGCAAGGCACCGACGACGTCGTTCGCCTGTCGGTCACCGTCGTCGCGCGAATCGCGGACGGTCCGAGCGCGCGCTCGCACATGCGCGTGGGGGGCAAGCCCGACGAACGCGACAAGCTGGTCCGTGAGGCCTTCGCAGTCCTCGCCGATGGCCTAGTGACGCGTCTGGCGGAGCTTACGCGCAAGTAAACGCTGCGGCGCGATGCCGCGATGACGCGAAGCTGCGACGCCGCGATCACACGAACACGCTGCGGCGCGATGCCGCGATGTCGCCCTCTCAGACGAGTCGCGCCAAGGTCTCCGGCAATGGCGAATCGACCGAGAACGGCTCGGCTGTGCCATCGCCCGCGTACGACAAATGGCTCGCGTGCAGCGCGTAACGGTCGAGTCCCGCATCGGGACCGCCGTACAGAACGTCGCCTACGAGCGGCGCGCCGAGCTGCGAGAAATGGACGCGGATCTGATGGCGAAATGCGCGTGTCGCACACGCCTCGACGAGCGCCCGCGTTCCGTTTCGTTGGAGCACGCGATAGCTGGTCTCCGCTGGCCGTGCTCCGCGCGCTGACGCTGCGTCAACGCCGTCGCAGGCAACGACGCGGCGGCTGTCCGTCGGGTGACCCACGAGCGGCATGCGGATTGTGCCCTTCGCCTCGAACGCCGCGCCCTCGCGGACCTCGCACACGCAGAGATAGCGTTTGTCGATCGCGCCGCTGCGTAACGCGCCGACGAGCCGCGTGAAGCTCAACTCGGTGCGCGCAGCGACGAGGAGCCCGGATGTCCCAGTGTCGAGTCGATGACACAGGCCAGGCTCACGCGCAGCGAAGCCGACGCTCGCCATCTCCGGAAAGCGCGCAACCAGCCCATTCGCGAGCGTGCCCAGTTCACCAGCCACGAGCGGCGCCGACGGGACACCCGCTGCTTTCTCGACGATGACGAGATCCGCACGTTCGAGCACGACCGCGAGCGCAAACTCCGCATCGGGCACGGCGCGGTCGTCGAGCGCGGCCTCATCGAGCGCGAGTTCGATGATCGTTCCGACCGCGGCGCGTTCTCCTTTTCGCGCGCGCAACCTCCGTCCGCTTGCGTCGCGAAGGGTCACCGCGCCGTTCGTGAACAGCTCCGCAACCTTGGCCCGTCCAAGCTTCGCCGCGAGCGCGATCACCTTGTCGAGCCGTTGCCCCGCGTGCTCGTCCGCGAGCGCGATGCGGATCAGAACATCACCATGCCGCGCGCGAACAAATCGAAGGTGAGGCTCTCATCGACGTAGAAGCGCCGGCCGATCGCATTGATCACTGGATGGTAGGCGGGGTTCGGGATCCCGGTCGCACCGACCTGATTTTCTGCGGCGACGAAGTGACAGGGGCCACTCTCGAGCGGGCGGTCTTTCAAGTCCGGGTTGCACGGCTGGTCGTGCGTGATGCCGTGCGGCTGCGCGAAGTCGAGACCAACACCGAAGTGAAGCTTGACGAACTCTGCGATGCGCCACGTCACCGAGCCGGATGCCCGGTACGACCCGTAGCCTTCGACCACGGTGAGCCCCGTGAAGTAGGTCTTTGACGAGCTCTCATCGACGACGCTGATGGTGTCGCCGGCACAGCCGTCGGCGGCGACGCAGCCGCGGTAGCGTGACCACTTGGGATCGCGGAGCGAACGCACACCCGTTGAACCGAGCGCGTCGTAGAGCTCTGAATAGTCGCGCCCCTCGGAGTTGTAAGAGCCCTCGAAGCGCATGTCGAAGCTCAGACGCATGAACTTCTCTCGGTTCTCCCACGGGTGCACCATCATGCCGAGGGTGACGGTGCCGACGAGCGGCGGGTGGTTCACGAGTGCGCCCTCGAAGTCGGATTGTCCGTAGTCGGTCTCGTCGCCCGTCGGAAATTCGAAGAACGCCGCGATGCCACCGTAGGGCTCGACGTACTTGATGCGCTTCGACATCATCGAGTGGCCCTCGAGCGCGACAGTGCCACGGGTGACCCCGGGCTCGCGGTTCTGGAGTCCCCGGGCTTCGAGCTCGAGTCCTTTGCCGCCCGTGAGATCGCTGTCGAATTGGCCGTTTCGGTTCACGTCGCCAGGATGGCCGCACGACAGCTCCGCGTTGGCGTTGCAGGCGTGCATGGGCGTCCCGGCGCTGATCCGGGTCTCGGCGCCGAACACCCAGGTGGGCTTCGTGAAATCGCGCGCCTGATTCAAGATCGAGAAATCGATGCCGAGCGCGACGTACTCGATGCCGCTGCGCGAAGGGGCCTTGAAGGGCAAGTTGAAGAGCGGCGCCTCACCCGGGCCGGCCGCAGCCACGACGCCGACCTTCGTCGCCGAGCCGTCGAGATCCGCCAACGATCGCTCGTTGCTCAACACGATCGGGATGCGGCTATAGAACGCGAGATCTTTGTAGAGGCCCATTTCGATTCGCGGCGTCAGCTTCGAGCTGGTCTCCGCGTAGCGCGCGACGCTCATCGTGCGGGACGTGAATCCGCCGGTCGTGAGCCCCGGCTCGAACACCGCTGATTCGCGGAGAATGCGCGCGGTCTTCGACAAATATTCGAAGCCGACGGAGAGCGAGATGTCGAAGGGGTCGCCCGCTTCGCTGTCGAAGGCGTCGAGGACATCGGTGATATCCCCCGGCTCCTGCATCACGCGCGGCTTCGGCTCGTCCTTGCCGCTCCAAGCCCGCGATTGCCCCGGCAGTGAGTCTCCGCCCCGCGACTCGGCGGCGCGCGACTCTGCCATGCGCGACTCGGGCGACCGCGACTCGGGCAGCCGCGATTCGGCGAACGGGAGATCTTCTTCAGCAGAACCGCCTTCCGCAGAACCAGCGGCAAGCAGGCGACAGGGAGCCAAGACCGCGACGGACAGCGCGGCAAGGGAGACCAGCGAAGGTCGTCTCAACGGGCCACGCACACGCACGACGGCGGGACGCTAATACAGGGCGCCCCAAGGCACTAGACCGATCCTCGTTTGCGTCCTCATTTGCGTCCTCATGTGCGACGCCTATTTCCCGCGCGATGGCGGCGGCTCGCGGTCTTTCGCGACGCGTCCCGCGGTTTGGTCCGCTTGGTGTTCGCGACGCAATTTCTCGATCTCTGCATATTCCGGATTGTCAGGGGCGAGCGGAAGCGTGTCCCTGCTCGGCCTGAACGTGGGCGGCGATTCCGATCGCATCGTGGCGCGCCGGCTGTCGAGCGCGGTCCGTTCGGAGGGCGGCCGTCGAGTCACCGGTGCAGGCTGCGGCGTGACCCCCGAATGCGGGCTCGGGAGCGAATTCGCGCTTGCCGGGGCCGGGGCCGGGGCCGGGGCCGGGGCCGGGGCCGGGCTGTCACCGAAATCCGCGATGCGATCGGTCGTGCTCGCCGCGGGGGTGCCGTGGGCGCCGTGGATTGAACGAAGCGTGCCCGTGCGCGGCCGCTCTGGCCTCGTCGATGGGACGACGGTGTCCGTCATCGCAGCGGGGACTGCGCGCACCTCGAGCCCCGGCCGTGTCGTCTTGCGCGCCAGCTCCGCCGCGCTCAAGCCAAATCCATCAGCGGCACGCTCACCATGTCCATCCGCTGCGTTCACGCCAATTCGCTGTCCGCGCTCGTTGAGACGAGCCTCGAAGCGGCGCCGCGTGTCCGGCTCTACGTCCGTTGGATCAACGGACGGCGCTTCGTGCGGACCTCCTTCTGCGCGAGCGATTGTGGGGCGATCGATTGGCGTTGACCGCTCGGCGCGCGCTGCCAGCGGCGGGGCATCCCGAAGCAGAGGTGTGGCACGCCGCGAGTGGGGCGCTACGGCGTCAGAATCGGCGGGGCTGGCAGTTTCATCGACGGAGCACTCGTCGCTGATGGGCGGCGTGAGCGTGGCCGGGAGGTAGAGCCCGATGCCGGTTCGTGCAGCGCGCACTCCCAGGCTTCCTGGCGGGAAGCCGAAGGGGTCTGCGCCTCCTCGTCTCGAGCTCAGCGGCATCACTTCATCCGCGAGCGTGGCGCCGCTCTCGCGCATGGCATCGAGCGCCGCCGAGGTCTCGGTGAGTCGTTCCGCGAGCGAGTCGACGAACTGCCACAAGAGCTTCGTGGCGAGCTGGGCCTCCGCGCGAATGAGGTCGAAAAAATCGGCGCGACGAAGCACGACCAGCTCGCTCGGATCGACGGCCACGACGCTCGCTGACCGCACCATCTGTCGCACGAGCGCCATTTCACCGACGTGCTCCCCGACGCGCAGCTCGCCAAGCAAGGTCCTTCCTTTTCTTACGGCGAGCCGCCCTTCGAGGATCACGTACATCGCGTCGCCCGCTGCGCCCTCGGTGACGACCGCTGCGCCCGCATCAAAGTGAAGGACCTGCGTGACCGTCAGCACGCGCTCGAGCTCGCGCTCGGTGAGCCGTGAGAAAAGGGGCAGCGCCGCGAGCACGTCACGCTTCAACGCGACATGACGCGCGCGGACGCTGTCGGAAGCATCACCGGATCCAAGCTCCAGGACGATCGCCGTGATGTTGTCCTTGCCTCCCTTCGCGTTGGCGAAGTCGATGAGCTCGCGCACACAGCGCTCTGGCTCATGCGCGTCGAGGTGGGCAGGCAACACCGCGGGCTCCTCGTCGAGGTATTGCGTGAGCCCATCCGAGCACAAGACGAAGCGATCGTGCGGCACGAGCTCGAGCGTGTAGGTATCGACCTGAACATGCTGCGAGACGCCGACCCCGCGCGTGACGGCGTTTTTGCGGGGCACGAGCGCGACCTCGGCCGCCGTGATCATCCCAAGCTTCAAGAGTTCGTTCGCGACCGTGTGGTCATCGGTCACCTGCTGAAGCCGCCGGTCTCGGTACAGATACACCCGCGAATCACCGACGTGCGCGACGAACCCGTAGCCGCCAAGCACCAGCAAGAGCGACAAGGTCGTGCCCATGCCGCGGAGCTTCGGATCGCGCTGACTCTCCGCGAAAATGTTCGCGGAGGCCGTATTTACCGCAAATTCTAGGATGCCGAGGACGTGCTGAAGGCTCAGCTCGGAGAGCGCGGTGGCCCCGCGGCGAGTCGCGAGCACCTCGCGCTGAGACAGCAGCACCTCGTGCACGACGCGAACCGCAATCGCGCTAGCGACCTCTCCGGCAGCATGTCCGCCCATGCCATCGGCGACCACGAACAACCCGAACTCGCGATCGACGAGGAAATTGTCCTCGTTCTGTCGACGCTTCCGCCCGATGTCGGTGGCCGCAGAGAATTCGATGCCGTCCGAGAGCGCCATGAACCGCGGAGGCTAGCTTCTCTCGCCGCGCGCGACCAGAGCGGCCAGCATGCGCCCGCCCAGCTTTCCGTCACGCCGATAGGAGTGAAAGCGCTGGCCATCGCAGTAGCTGCAGCCCCGTACGTGATCGACCTCGCGAACGCCGGCGGCCGTGAGCTGAGCTGTGACGATTCGCCTCAGATCGACGTGTGGTTTCGGCCGGGCATGGCAGACCACGCCTTCGAGGGTGGGCTCGCACGCGGCCAGCTCGCCGGCGACTTCTTCTCCGACTTCGAAGCAACAGCGCTCGATGTGCGGACCGACCGCAGCAACGAGATCTCCGTCGGCGCCCGTGAGCTCGCGTAGCGCCACGACGCCCGCACGCACGGCGTTTTGTACGACGCCGCGCCAGCCGCTGTGCACGGCGGCCACGGCCCCGCTGACGCGATCGGCGATCAACACCGGCACACAGTCCGCGGTCTGGACACCGCATGCCACGCCGGCCGTCGTCGACACGGCGATATCGCCACGCCAAAAGCGCACCTCCGCGCGCGGGACCGTGCCGTCGAGCACTCGCGCCTCGGTGCCGTGGACCTGATGCAGGTAATAGACGCGAGACTCGGCGACCCCAAGACGAGCCCCGGCGCGCGCCACATTTTCATCGACGTGGGCGCTCTTGTCGCCGGTCGAGTACGCGAAATTGAGCGAATCGTAGGGCGGCTGGCTCACTCCGCCGCGTCGCGTGAAGAACGCGTGCGAGAAGCCCGCGCGAGCGAGCACCGCGCTGAGAAGCTGTACTTCCGGCATACGCGCAAGAGTGCCACCACCGGAGCGCGCATGGTACGGTCGCGCAACTCGATGCGCCCGAAGGACCCGTACATTGGCCGTGAGTTTCTTCACGGTCAGTTCAGGATCCTGCAGAAAATCGGGACCGGCGGGATGGGCGCCGTCTACAAGGCGCTGCAGCCCGACATGAACCGCATGGTGGCGGTCAAGATCCTCCACGCGAAGCTGAAGGACCGCTCGGACCTCGTGGCTCGCTTTCGTCGCGAGGCGCGCGCGATGAGTCACCTCACGCACCCAAACACGGTGAAGGTGCTGCTCTACGGCGAGCTCGACGAGGGCGAGCTGTACATCGTGATGGAATATCTCGATGGCAAGAATCTCAATCAGATGGTGCGTCGCGACGGGCCGTTCCCGGTCGAGCGCGCCATTCCGATCTTGATTCAGGTCTGCGGCGCCCTCGAGGAGGCGCACCAGCAAGGGATCGTGCACCGCGATCTCAAGCCCGAGAATATTTTTCTGACGAACGGCGCAGGCCTCACGGATTACGCCAAAGTCCTCGATTTCGGGCTCGCCAAGGTGACAGAACGCGAGATGCGCCCGGGCTCGATCATGCTGACGCAAGAAGGAATGGTGTTCGGCACTCCCGAGTTCATGTCGCCAGAGCAAGCGCAGGGTCAAATCCTCGATCGCCGCAGCGACATCTACTCGCTCGCCGTGATCCTCTACGAGACGCTCACGGGCAAGCTCCCTTTCGATGCGCGCTCGTCGATGGAATACATCCAGCTTCACGTCATGACGCAGCCGATCCCGCTCGATCAGCGCCTCGCGGACAAGACCTTTCCGCCTGGGCTCGGCGACGTGATCGACCGTGCCATGGCCAAGGACCGCAGCCTTCGCTACCAGTCGACGGCCGAGCTCGCCGAGGCGCTGAGGCCCTTCGCGCCGCAGAGCTTCATCCAGGAGTGGCCGCCGATGAACTACGCGAGCCAACCGCTCGCGCTCGCGGTCTCTCCCGACTCCGCCCGCGAGGCAAAGCCAGGGGCCCGCGAGGCAAAGCCAGGGGCCCGCGAGGCAAAGCCAGGGGCCCGCGAGGCGCAGCCAGCCGCTCACGACACTGCCCAACCGGCCGAGCCATTGGGCGAGGCACCGACCTTCCTCGATGCGCCGGTGTCGCGCCCACCCCGACAGCGAATTAACAGCACGATCGTAGTGGTCGCGACCGTCTCCGTGCTGACCGGAATGCTCCTCGCCGTTCTCGCGTTAAAACTTCTCTGAGCGAGCTTCTCTGAGCGAGCTTCTGTGCGCGTGCTTCTTTGAGAGGGCGTCTCTTACGAGCTTTCTGGGCCGGCCATCATGAAGCACGCGAACGCCCGCCGAGCCCGGGGCAACTGGCGAACGTGGGCGCGGCGCCTCGCGATCACGGTGCTCGCGGCGATCGGCGTTGGTTCTTTCGCGCTCGCCGCGCTGCTCGAACACTACGAAAAGGGTCTGCCATCCACGGCTGAGCTTGGAAATTACCAACCCGAGCAGGTCACCCGCGTCCTCGCGCGAGACGGGACCGTCTTGGCAGAGCTGTTCGTCGAGCGGCGCACCGTCGTTCGCATCGAGCAGATCCCGGACGCGCTCCGATTCGCGGTTCTCGCCGCCGAAGACGCCGATTTTTATCGCCACCGGGGTCTCGATTATTTCGGCATGCTGCGCGCGCTCTTCGTCAATCTCCGGCACGCGGAGGCGCGTCAAGGCGGCAGCACGATCACGCAACAAGTCGTCAAGAACGTGTTGCTCTCGAGCGAGCGCACCTTCGAGCGAAAGGCACGTGAGCTGCTCCTCGCGCGTCGCATCGAGCAACAGCTCGACAAGGACCAGATCCTCGAGCTCTATCTGAACCACATCTATTTTGGGCACGGTCGCTACGGCGTCGAAGAGGCAAGCCGCTACTTCTTCGGCAAGGGCGTCGCGTCGCTCTCGCTCGCGGAGGCTGCGTTGCTGGCTGGCGTGCCGAAGGGTCCCAAATATTATTCGCCGCGCACGAACGTCGAGCGTGCGACCGGACGACGTGACGCGATCCTCGAGCAGGTCGCGCTCAAGGGATTCATGGATCGCGCCGCATGCGAGTCCGCGAAGGCCGAGCCCATCCGACTCGCGCCAGCTGCCGTCGGGCTCGCGGGCCTCGCTCCGGAGGTCGTCGACGAGGTCGAGCGCATGCTGGAGAGGCTCGTCGGGCCGGCAGCTCAGAAGGGGGGCTTCACCGTCACGACCACCGTCGATCCGGAGCTGCAAGCTGCGGCGCGCGCGGCGGTTCGGCACAACCTCGATCGCTTCGGCGAGCGGCATCGAGCGGTCGCTCCGATCAAAAAACAGCGAGGCGGCGCACCGCCCTTCGCGGGCACGCCCAGCGCGAAGAGCCACGGCGTTTATCGCGGCGTGTTCGAGGGCGCGAGCGACGTGAACGGCACGCTGTCGGTTCAAGTCGGCACGGTCCTCGGCAAGGTGCGGCTCGCCGACCAGCTGCGCTACAACCCGGCCCGCCTCAAGCCGAGCGCCTTCGCCGAGGAGGGCTCGGTCGTGCGGGTGAGCGCGGTGCACGAGCGCGGCGTCGACGAGAGCGGCGTGCCGCACGAGTACCGACTCGAGCTTGGTCCGCAGTCGGCGCTCGTCGCCATCGACGTCGCGAACGGCGAAATCCTGGCGCTCATTGGCAGCTACGAGGGCGTGCAGGGTGGCCTCGATCGCGCGACGTCCGCGCACCGACAGCCGGGCTCGACCTTCAAGCCCTTCGTGTTCGGTTACGGAGTCGCGTCTCGCAAGCTGACGGCTGCGACGATCATCCCGCTCGCCGAGCCGCTCGCCACGAAGCGACCGCCGGACGCCGAGCAGAAGCCTCCGCTCCTGGTGCGCGACGCGCTCGCTCGCAGTGTCAACGAGGCGGCAAACTTCGCGCTCGCGGAGGTCGGCGCGGACAACGTCATCGCGTGGGCGCGCACCGTCGGGCTCGAATCGGCGATGAAGCCCACGGCGTCCTTGGCGCTCGGTGCGTACGAGGTCACGCCGCGAGAGTTGGCCGAGGCGTATGCGACCTTCGCGAGCGGTGGCATGCGGCGCGCGCCCGTCCTCGTTACGCGCATCGTCGGTCCCGGCGGCGAGGACGTGCCCCTGCCCGCACCGCCGGCGCAGCACCGAGCAATCGGCGAGGCGGAGGCATTTCTGCTCACCAGCCTGCTCACTTCGGTGATTGAAAAGGGCACGGGCCGCAGCGCACGCAGCCTCGGTTTCGCGGTCGCGGGCAAGACGGGGACGAGCAACGACGCCCGCGATGCGTGGTTTGCCGGCTATTCGGCGCACGTCGCATGTGTGGTGTGGACCGGCTTCGACGACGGCGCGCCGCTCGGAGCCAATGAACAAGGCGCCGTGACCGCGCTGCCCGCTTGGATCGACTTCATGCGCGCCGCACATCGTCGCCGCCCCGCGCGCGGCTTCGTGCGGCCGAAGGGCATCGTCGAGATCGCGATCGATCCGATGACGGGCCTCCTCGCGCGCGAAGCACAAGAAGACGCGAGGCCGGAGCTCTTTCTCTCCGGCACGGAGCCACGCGAGGTCGCGCCCGCCCCAGACGCGAGCGCCGAGGCATTGCCCGAAGGCGCACCCGAGGCATTGCCCGAAGGCGCACCCGAGGCACTGCCCGAAGGCGCATCCGAGGCACTGCCCGATGGCGCATCCGAGGCCCTCCCCGATGGCGCACCCGAGGCCCTCCCCGATGGCGCACCCGAGGCCCCCGGCGAGACCGACGCACCCGCGCCCGGTCCCTCAGAGCCGACGCCGAACGCTGACCCGACCTGAGGGTCGTTGCATTGACCTCACGGCGTTGCATTGACGGGACAGCCGAGTATAATGCGCGCCCCGCTGGCGACCGAATTGGGGTCGCGAGCGCGACCGGGGGTGCTCGCTCACAGAATACCGGGGAGCCCGCGCCTCGTACCTCGACCTATTCGAATCGAGGGGTCACTGGGGCTGATGCGATGACTGCGGCTCATGCGATGAAGAGTAGGATTCGTTAACGTGGAATCGGGCGATCTCGTCTCGGGCAAGTACCGTCTGCAGCACCTTCTTGGGGCGGGCAGCATGGGTTCCGTTTGGGCCGCGCGCAACGAGCTCACGAATCACGACTTCGCGGTGAAGTTCCTCTTGCCGGAGCTCGCGAAAAACGAGGAAGCGCTCAATCGGTTCTTCCTCGAGGCGCGGGCTTGCGGCCAGATCCGCCACCCCGCGATCGTCGACGTCTACGACATGGGCCGCGCCGACGATGGCTCGCCGTACCTCGTGATGGAGTTGCTCGAGGGCGAGGGGATGGATGCGCGGATCGCACGCCAAGGGCGGCTCCGCACCGTCGATGTGTGCCGCTACATGTCGCTCGTCGCGCGCGGCCTCGAGGAGGCGCACATGCGCGGTCTCATCCACCGAGATCTGAAGCCCGGCAATATCTTCTTCGCGATCGACAAGAGCGGAGAGGTGTATCCGCGCGTGCTCGACTTCGGCATCTCGAAGGACACGACGCCGGAGCAGTTCGACATCGTCAAGACCAATGCCGGCGCCGTCCTCGGCTCGCCCGCGTACATGAGCCCGGAGCAGGCGCGCGGCGAACTCGACGTGGATGCCCGCACGGATTTGTGGGCGCTTGGCGTCATCCTCTACGAGGCGCTCACGGGCGAGATCCCCTTCGACGCCAACAACTACAACGCGCTGATGCTCAAGATCATCACCGAGCCGCACCAGTCCGTGATCGAGCGCTGCCTCGACGTTCCGGCCGAGATCAGCGAGGTCGTCGATCGGCTCCTCGAGAAAGACCGCAGCGCGCGCATTCGCAGCGCTGGCGAGCTCGCCGACAGGCTCGAGCGGATTTACATGCGACTCACGGACACGCCGCTCACGCTTCCGGAGCGGCACACTTCCATTCCGCCGATGGGTGGCGACGGCTCGACCCAGCGGGCATGGAAGAAGGGCAGCGGGCAGCGCGGCAGCTGGCAAAAAGGCACCGGCCGGAAAGATGGGCGCACCGGAACGTCGGCGATCCTCATAGGCGCAGCCGTCGCCGTCCTTGGCATCGTGGGCGGCGCAGTGGTCGTCGCGAACGACGGGGCGCCGACAGCAGCGGTCGCGCTTCGCATGGGGGCCGAAATCGACGTGCTCGTGGAGCGGATGCGTGCGCGAGCCGCCGAGGCGCGCTCCGCCGAACGGACGCTGGTGTTGGAACGGGCCGCTCGCGATGCCGAGAAGCGTGCCGCGGACGCCGAGCGCGACGGAAACGCCGAGCGCGACGGAAAGTTCGGACACGCGCCGTCAGGAATTACCAGTGCGCCAGCCGCGACGAAACCGCCCGATCCGAACGATCCGCACGGCGGAGTTCTCGGACCGGGGTTTTAGGGTCGGCGACGCGCGAGAAGCTCGGCGACGCGCGAGAAGCTCGGCGACGCGCGAGAAGCTCGGCGACGCGCGAGTAGAACTCAGCCCGGCAAGACGGAGATCTGGCGCTTGACGCGCGTCTGCCAGTGGTACTTCACGCGGCCGTCGATGAGCGCGAACAGCGTAAAATCGCGGCCGCAGCCAACGTTTTTTCCGGCGGCGAAGGTAGCGCCGACTTGACGCACGAGCACGCTGCCCGCGGGAACGACCTCACCGTCGTGGGCCTTCACGCCCCGGTATTGCGCCTTCGAATCACGACCGTTGCGGGAAGAGCCGCCACCTTTTTTGTGAGCCATTTCTCTCTCCTCAGACCGTGATGCCCGTGATCTTGACGGCCGTGAACTTCTGCCGATGGCCTTGCTTACGGCGGTAGTTCTTCCGGCGGCGGAACTTGAAGACGATGATCTTCTCGTCCTTCTCTTGCGCGACGATCTGCGCGCTCACGTGAGCGCCCGGCACCATCGGACGGCCGACCTTGACCGCATCGCCGCCGCCGACGAGCAACACCTCGGCGAACGTGATCGCGTCGCCGGGGCCGCCGCCAAGTTTCTCTACGTGCAGCAGATCTCCCTCGGAGACCCGATACTGCTTACCGCCCGTCTTGATGACCGCGTACATCGCTAACTCCTTCCGGCCGAACCGGGACGCGGGAGTATACGGAAAACTTCTTCCTTGGCAAGCGCGCTGGTCACACGCGCGTGAAGGTGAGCTTTCCGCCCTCGAAATCAACGGCGATGGTCCCGGTCGCCAGCGCGCCGTCCGCGAGGATCGCCTGCGCGAGCGGGTTCTGGATCTCGCGCATGATGGCGCGCTTGAGCGGACGCGCACCGAGCGCCGGCTCATAGCCAAGCTCCACGAGCTGGGCCTTGGCAGCGTCGCTGACCTTCAGCTGGATCTCACGCTCGCGCAGCATGCGTCCGAGCTTCTTGAGCTCGATGTCGGCGATGCCGCTGAGATCCTTCTTGTCGAGCGCCTTGAAGACGACGACCTCGTCGATGCGGTTGATGAACTCGGGCCGAAAGAACTTGCTGACCTCGTCCATCACGATGTCCCGCAGCGCGTCGCGGCCATCGGGAGTCTCGAGCACCTTCGGCTCCGTCTCGAGGATGCGCCCGCTGCCGATGTTCGAAGTCATGATGACGACGGTGTTCGAGAAGTCCGCCGTGCGACCGCGGCCATCCGTGAGCCGGCCGTCATCGAGCACCTGCAGCATGAGGTTGAACACATCGCCGTGCGCCTTCTCGACCTCGTCGAAGAGCAACACGCTGAAGGGCCGTCGCCGGATGGCCTCGGTCAATTGCCCGCCCTGCTCGCTGTCGGCATAGCCGGGAGGCGAACCGATGAGGCGCTGCGCCATGTGCTTCTCCATGAACTCGCTCATGTCGAGGCGGGTCATCGCGTTCTCGTCGTCGAAGAGAAATTCCGCGAGCGCCTTCGCGAGGTGGGTCTTGCCAACACCGCTCGGGCCGAGAAAGAGGAAGCTCCCGATCGGCTTGCCCGGATCGCGCAGACCGACGCGCCCGCGCCGCACCGCCCGCGCCACCGCCATCACCGCCTCGGCTTGGCCCATCACGCGCTCGGCGAGCCGCGCCTCCATCTTGAGCAGCTTCTCCGCCTCGCCCTCGAGCATCTTCGCCACGGGGATCCCGGTCCACTCGTTGACCGTCGCGGCGACGTCGGCCTCGGTCACGAGCGCCGGCTCAGCGGTGCCAACGCCCGCAACCAGCGCCGCTGCCTGGGCCGCCTCGAGTCGCTTCTTCAGCTCGGGAATGGTGACGTGCTCGAGCTCGCCGACGCGCGCAAAATTCTTCTGTTCCCGCGCATCATCGCGCGCCTTCTCCGCCGCTGCGAGCTCGGCCTTCAGCGCCACGACCACGCCGACCACACTGCGCCGCGCATCGCGTTTTCCGCGCATTTCCGTGACCCGCGGTCGAAGCTCTGCGGCCTCTACCTCGAGCGTGCCGCGCATCTCGCGACCGAGCTTCGTGTCATCGTCGGCGAGGCCCGCGAGCTGCGTCTCGAGCGACTCGAGCCGGCGCATCGCCGCGTCCATCTCCGCGGGAACGCCATCTACCTCCACACGCTTTCGCGACGCCGTCTCATCGAGCAAGTCGACCGCCGAGTCGGGGAGCGCGCGGTCGCCGAGATACCGCTTCGCCAGCACCACGGCCGTGCGGATCGCGCCCTCGGAGATGCCGACCTGATGATGCTGCTCATAGCGTGTCGCGATCCCGCGCAAGATGGACTGTGCAAACTCGACGCTTGGCGGCTCGATCACGAAGCTCGCGAAGCGCCGCAAAATCGCCGAGTCGCGCTCGTCGATCTTCTGGACACCGTCCGTCGTCGTCGTCGCGATCACGCGCAGCTCGCCCCGGCTGAGCAGCGGCTTGAGCAGCTCGCCCACGCCCGAGCCCGTGATCCCCGTGCCGAAAAGCGTGTGCAGATCTTCGACGACGAGGATGCTCTCGGCCGCGTCGTCCTCGGCGAGCCGGTCAGTCACGACCTTGAGCCGCTGCTCGATCTCGCCGCGCAACTTCGCGCCCGCGACGAGTGCGCCCGTATCCAGCTCGAAGAGGCGCGCAGCTGCCAGGCGCGTCGGCACGTCACCACTCGCGATCCGCCGCGCAAGCGCCCGAACGACCGTCGTCTTGCCGACACCCGGTTCGCCGATGACCAGCGGGTGGTTCTTCGTGCGCCGCTCGAGGATCTGCAAGAGACGGCGTAGCTCGGCATCGCGGCCGATCACCGGGTCGAAGCGATCGGCACGGGCATCGGCGACGAGATCGCGCAGAAACAAGCTGTCGGCTGCGTTCCGGCCGGCTGCGTTCCCGCCGGCTGCGGCTGACCCGGCGAACGCGGCCGAGCTGCCTGCGGTGCCGAGCTTCGGCGCGGTTTCGAGCGCGCCAATGTGATCGCGAAAGCCGCCAGGACCGATGCCGTAGTGCGCGAAGATTTCGCCGACGGGCCCGCGGATCTCTTGCGCCAGCGCGTGCAGGAGCTGTGCTGTCCCCACCTGCTCTACGCGATCGCGACTCGCCTCACGCGCGGCCCGGTCGAGCAAATCGACGAAGCGCGGGCTGACGTACGCGACCGCGGCACCTCGCGCCAACTTGCCGAGCGCGCGATCACAAAGCTCGCGGACACCGTCGGGAGCGGCGCCGGCGGCCTTCAAAACCGCGCAAAATCCGGGGCTTCGCTCGACCGCGCGCGCCAAGAGGTGGATCGGGATCACCTCGCCGTGTTGGCGCTCGTCCGCAAGCTGCTGCGCGCCCGCGACCAGCTGCTTCGCGTCCGCGGTGAATTTTTCGAGCCGAATGACGCCTTCGTCTTCCCCTGCCATGGCCGCGCAGACTAGTCGCTCGATTCATTTCCATCGAGACCGAAGATCGGCCGAAGATCGGCGCGAAGCTCGGCGCGTCCGCCGGTCGAGTCATCGATTCCTCGCACTACTTCGGAGCCGCGGACCCGGTGGCGTGCGCTATCGTGCCGGCGTGAGCGCGCCCCTCGCCAAAGTCGACATCTACACCACGAGCTACTGCCCCTACTGCACGATGGCGAAGCGGCTGCTCGAAAAGAAAGGCGCGCACTTCGAGGAGGTCGATGTGGGTGATCGCGAAGATCTCCGCGCCTGGCTCGCCGAGGTTTCGGGCCAGCGCACGGTGCCGCAAGTGTTCGTCAACGGCAGTCCCCTCGGCGGCTTCTCCGACATCGCGAGCCTCGATAATGACGGCAAGCTCGATGCGCTGCTCGCGGTCGCACCAGCCGAGGGCGACCCGGCTGTTGAGACCTGACGGCGATGCCGACGTGACACGACGTGACACCGGACGTGACACCACCCGTGCAACCGGGCGTGACACCACCCGTGAAACCGGGCGTGACACCAAGCTTCCGTCGCGGCCCCGATCTAGGCCATGATTCGCGGGGGATTGAGCATGGCGGACCCGGCACCCACCGATGACCTGAGCAACGCGGACGACGACGCGGCGTTTCGCGCGGCGAGCCTGGTCGGTCAGCGCATCGATAAGTACCAGATCGTCCGCATCCTCGGTCGCGGCGGCATGGGCTGTGTCTACGAGGCCGTCAACACGGTCATCGACAAACGGGTCGCGCTGAAGTGCATCGCACACGCCCTCGCGATACGCCCCGACGCGGTGCTTCGTTTTCAGCGAGAGGCGCTCGCGGCGTCGGCGGTCGAGAGCGCGAACATCGTGCAGATCTTCGACGCGGGGACGACGGACGCCGGCCTTCCGTACATCGTCATGGAGCTCATGCACGGGGAAGATCTCGGCTCACATCTCGTGGAGGTCGGCAAGCTCGCGACCTCCGACGCGGTAGAGGTCATGGCCCAGATTCTTCGCGGCCTGCACCACGCG
>SHZB01000087.1 GCA_009692485.1 Myxococcales bacterium | reverse complement strand
GGAACGTGGAGAAATTCGGGCGGCGCGTGCGCGAGGGCTTGGTAAAGGGCGAGCTGCCGCGGGGTGGAGTCGAAGAGATCGTCGCCGCGCACGACCTCGGTGATGGCCATCGCGGCGTCGTCCGTGGTGACCGCGAGCTGGTAAGAGACGATGCCGTCGGAGCGCGCGACGATGAAGTCACCGCGCCCGAGCCCGGGTGGCGAGGCTCCCTTGTGCGCGTCCACGAACCGCGGCGCTTCGTCGAGCCGGAATCGCCACGCTGCGGGGCGCGCGGGGTTTCTTGGAGCGATGCGGCAGGTGCCAGGATAGACGGGTCCGGCGTCGCCGTGCGGGGCGCTCGCGAGCGAGGCGAGTTCTCTGCGTGAGCAGCTGCATGGGTACACGCGGCCGAGGCGGCGAAGCTCGTCGAGCGCGGCGAGGTAGTGACCCGCGCGCTGGCTTTGTATGTACGGCCCGAAGGCGCCGCCGACGTCGGGCCCTTCATCCCAATCGAGGCCGAGCCAGCGCAGATCGGCGTAGAGCGCGTCGGCGGCACCGGGTCGCACGCGCGGACGGTCGAGATCTTCGAGCCGCAGAATGAAGGTGCCGCCGGCCTGACGGGCACGAAGCCACGCGACGAGGGCGGTGCGAGCTGTGCCGAGATGCATCGCTCCGGTCGGCGATGGCGCGAAGCGGCCACGATACGCGGACACGGCGCGAAGATAACGCGCGTGCGTGCGGCGCGGGGATCTTCGTGCGCACGACTGGGCGGACGGGGTGTAACTTCACTTTCGATGTCGAGGAGACGCGCATTCTTGGGTGCCGGTGGCGTGCTCGCCGCCACGCTTTGGGCAGGGCTTGGATGCGGGGCCAAGCCATTGTCCGCCCAAGGGCCAGAGGCGGGCTCGGTGGCAGTCGGCGCCGCCGAGACGAGGAGTGGCGGCAGCGTGTCTGGCGTATTGCGAGCGAGCACGCCGGTCGATCTGAGCCATGTCGGAGTACCGATCCCTGACGACAGCGTCTGCGAAAAGAACCCGGACGGCTCCATCAAGAATGCGATTGAGCCCGGGAAATACCGGGGGATCTTGCGCAATGCCCAGTGTGATCAGCAGCGCTTTCTGACGATGGCGAACCTCACCAAGAGGCTCAACATTCGCGAATGCACCTATTGCCATGCCCCCGATCCGAACAATCCCAAGAGCGCGCTTTACGAAGTCATGACCGAGAAGAAGGTGATCGCCAATTGGATGTTGACGACCTTCGTGGACGGCCTACAGCGCAACGACGGTAAACAGATGACCTGCGACAGTTGCCACACCGACGGCAAGGGCAATGGCGTGATGAAGATCCTTCATCAGCCGCGCGATCTCGGGTTGGCGCAAGAGTGGATGAACGAGGTCATGACCGCCAGCTTCCAGTTGCGCTCCGGCAAGCGTCAGCGGTGCAAGACCTGCCACGTGGGCATGGCACCCGGGCAAGAAGGCTGGGACCACCACGTGATTCAGCGCCTCGAGTCCCGCGGCGGCGACCTCGTGCGTGTGCCGCTGCGGTAGTTCTGATGAGCGCTGCGTGAGCGCGCGACGGCTCAGGTTCGACCAAGGGTTAGTGGCCACGCGGTGGCTTATTGCCGATAGCGCGGTGCTTTATTGCCGATAGAGGGTGAGCTCGCAAACGGCTGTTTGCGGTTCGCCGTCGTCGGCGTCGAAGGGGCGCGCGCGGTCGTCTCGGCCGATGGCGGCTGCGACCACGAGGACAGCGGCGCCGCTGAGCTTCTCGAGCGTGAGCTGTGTTCTCGGCTCGCCGAAGCGACCGCCCGTGTGCCGGCCCAGCTCGCGGCCGTCGGCGTCGACGGTGACGAGCGCCCAGCGAAACGCGAAGGACTCTTCACACTCGGCGACGGCGGTGAGCCGGTCGAGCGGGGTCCGTCCGTCGAGCGCGAGCCACACGTAGGCTGCGCCCGTGGGCTCGAGCTCACGCAGGCGCACGCGGCGCGGAAGGCTCGCGAGCGTGACCGACCAATCGATGCGAACGCGGCCGAAATCACCGTATTTCGCGACGTCGATGAGGTGCGCCTCGTCGCTGCGGCTGCCGACGAAGGCACGCGAAATCGCAAAGCCGAGGAGGGCGTCGTCGAAGCTCTGGTCGTGGAACGGGAGAAGCAGGCGAAGGACATCGTAGTCGTCCGGCTCGTCGTGCCACACGGCCGAGTCGTGCGGCGTGCGCTGCGAGCCGATGGCGACGAGGCCGGGCAGCAGCAGGCCGGGCTTGCCGAAGCCGAAGGTGTGGTCGAGGTACGAGGACCACAAGAGAGCGCCCGTCGGCTCGGAGGCGGAGGCGCAGCTGAGGGCGTGCTCGGGCCGGCGTTGCCAGCGGTCGATGGCCTCGAGCTCGAGCGCGGGGCAGGGCGCGAGCAGCGACGCGAACGCCGTCGAGCTCACCGCGAGCGTGGCGTCGTGCACGGCGGCGTCGATGCCGAGGAGGCTCGCCTGCGCGATGGCGCGCGTGACGTCGTGCTCGAGCGCGCACGATGCGCCGCGGCCAGCCGTGGGCACGATGGCGAAGGCGCTGGTGGTGTCGCGTCCGAGTCCGAGGATGGCAGCGTCGTCGAGCGCGCGGGCGCCGCGAGCGGTGGGATCGATGTACACGTCGAAGCCGTGCGTGGGGCCCAGCTGGCCGTCAAAGAGCGGCGGCGGCATGTTCAGCGCGCGCAAGCCAAAGAGCGCGTTTTCTGCGGCGCTGAGCGTGCGAGCCGCGAGCTCCGGCGTGACGTCTTTGGTGGCGTGAACGCACACGGCGGCGCGAAGAGAGCAGCCTCCGAAGCGCGGATTTTGCGGGCGTTGCGCGCGCGGGACCGAGGCGCGGCCGAAGCGCGGATCGATCGGATCGGGGCCGAGCGGTTCAGCGAGCAGGGTCGCACCGGCGCCGCCAAGCGCGGTCGTGGTGGCTACGACGAGCGACGCCAACGCCAGCGCGGCGAGCACGAGTGAGCGCATCGCGCGAAGCCTAGTATCCTGCACCTATCGAATCGAGTTCGTCGTGCTTCGAAGTGTTCGAGCGTCGCGGCGTGGCGGCCTGCCTGCTGCTCACGGTACACGACGTCTCCCGCCTTTGACCAAGCTTGCGCGCATCAGACCTGCCACCGCACGCGCTACCTCGTTCACGTCGATCGGCGTCGATTCCGCGCCCGGAGTCCGGGCAAAATCCAGCACGTTTCCGATCACGGACTCGGCCCGCGCGCACTCGACGAGGATCCGCTCGAGGCCCTCCGTCGCCATCTCTTTGTCCTCGAGGCCGGTCGAGAGAATGAACTCGACCGTCGAGGCCATCATCGCCAGCGGGCTGCGGATCTCGTGCGCCACGCCACCGGCCAATCGCCCCACGGCGGACATCTTTGCGGATTGCACGAGCTTGCCTTGAACCTCACGCAGCTCGCGGTGGGCCTTCTCGAGCGCCATCGCCCGTGTCTCCGCGTCGCGCGCTGTGACGCGGGCCTCCTCCGCGAGCGCCATGGCCTCCGCGAGCTTGCGTCGGGCGTCCCGCAGATCGTGGGCCACGAACACGACGCCGTCGAGGTTGCCATTTCGATCGCGCAACACCGAGCCATTCACCGACACCGGAATGCGCCGGCCATCGGGGGCACGAAGCATCAGCGCGAGGTCGCGAACAACGCCATCGGTGATGAACCGCGCGACCGGTGTGCTTAGAAAAGGGCTGCCCGAGGAGCGTTTCGGCTGAAACTCCTAAGAGGGCGCGGGTCGCTTCGTTCACGGCCGTGACGGTGCCCAGCCGATCGGTGATCACGAGCGGATCTGCCATCGACTGCACGATCGCCTCGAGCTCATTTCTGCGAACGACGGTGTGACCGAGCTGTTCCGCCGCCATGTTGATCGCTCTGTAAATGGCGTCGATTTCGCTGTCGCCGTCTTCGACCGGCAGCCGAACGGCGAAGTCGGCTTGCATGATGCGCAGCAGCGCCGCGAGGATCTTGGCCGTGGCCACCTCGAGGGCGGCGTGGCGGCCTGCCTGCTGCTCGCGGTGGAGGACGTCTTCATGGAGGGTGAAGAGCACGGCCAGGCATTCTTGGGTGACCCGGTCCGGCTCGGCGACGATGGCCTCTTCGGTGATCGTGCAGCGCCCCTCGGCCACATCCACGAGATGGCGCGCCAGCACGGCAGCGAGGCGTTCAGCGGCTTGCGGCACGGCCGTTTGCCTCCTCGATCGCTTCCGTCATGGTCGCGAATACCTTGAACTCCGGTCCGAAGACCGAGCCCGAAATGAACCTCGCCGCGGCCCGCAAGAGCGGATTGCCACCGAGGACGACGCAGAACCGGGACGGCCGCGGCGACAGCGCCAGGACTTCTCGTTCGAGCACGGCGCGAGTCGCGGCGTTGGGCCGATGCGTGTCGTTCAGATCCACTATCACCGCATAGCTGTCCCAGCCGCGGCCGAGCAGCGCCACGCGCTCAGGAGAAGCTTGACGGTAAACGCCGTCACCACCGGCAGCTCACGCAAAACCACGAGCCGCTCGGCCACCACGTACACGCGCGCGAGCAGCAGCGCACGCTCCTCGGCCGTCAGATCGGCCTCGTAGGCGCGGTCTTCTACCTCGAGCTTGGTAACGGCCTTCACGTCATCGCTCATCGCCAACTCCACCGTGCTTCAGTGCGGTTTGGACCCGCCGGCACACCCGCCGCGAGACCGCGAAGCAAACACCAAGGCCCACCGATTACCATGCTTCAACGCAGCCGTAGCGGATTCACCCCCCGCAATAATGGCGCCATTTTCAGGGGTTTTTAGAGATATGCCGTGCCGCGCCGTCGTGGTCGGAGCCGTGCGCTCTGCTGAGGTCGCTTCTTCGTGACGCGATGCGAACGGCGAAGCGCGAATCGCGTTGCGTCAACCGTCGGGCCAGCTGAGGACGCGGAGCCCCTCGCGCTCGGCGGCCTCTGCGAGCCGGCGGTCGAGGCACACCATCGTGAGCGATGAGGGGTCCGACTCGGAGATGAGCAGCGCCGAGGCCAGCTGTGCTGCGCCGGCGGAGCGAAGCTCGTGGCGTGCGAGCAGCGTGAGTGCCAGCGCGCGCACACTCACGTGAGCCGTCACTTCGCGGCACTCCGCGAACAGCTCCGCGAACAGCTCTTCGAAGCGCGTCAAGATGGTGCGACGCTGAGGCGCGGAGAGCCGACGCGCGCGCGCCGCTCGTTCTACCGCCGAGACGACCTCGAGCCGGGTGAGGCCCCAGGTCGCGATCGCGGCGTCCTCTTTGAGTCAGCCGTGCACGAGCGGAGCACAATTGGGCGAGCTGCACACTCGGCCGAGCCGCGCTAGTTCGGGCGAGCTGCACACTCGGCTGCGGATCTCGCCCCCACTCGGCCAAGCCGCGCAATTGGGCGAGCCACGCACTCGGGCGAATCGCGCTACTTTTTTTGCTGCGCCTCGTAGCACTTCTGGGTTCGGTCCATCTGCGCGTTGTAGCGGTCGGCCGCGGACGCCTCGACCTCTTTGTTCTCGTTGGCCTTGCCGAGCTTCTCGACCTCCGGAAAGAGCTTGTCCACGCACTCGACGGACGTACACGCGCACATTTGATCGGCGAATTTCGTCATCGCATCGGCCTCCTCTTTTCCGGGGCAAGCCGTGAGGCACATCAGGACGACGCCAACCAGAACCATTTCGAGAGCTGCTGTTCGCATGGCGGCGCACGCTAGCAGCAGTCGCGCCCGCGGCGATTCGCGAAGTGTCGTCCGCGGCAGTGTTGTCCGTGGCTGCCGTCCGCTGCGGTCGTCCGCTGCGGTCGTCCGCGGTCGTCCGCGGTCGTCCGCTGCTCGAGCCTGTCCTCGTCACCGTGCTAGCCTCTGAGCGTGGAGCCGACCGACCTCACGATCGAAATTCTCAAGTCGATACGCGATGAGGTGAAACAGACCAACGTGCGGCTCGAGACGATGGGGCGCGAGCTGGGCGGGCGCATCGATGAGACGAACGTGCGGATCGAGACGATGGGGCACGAGCTTGGCAGGCGCATCGTCGAGTCCGAGCTGCGAACGTCGACGGCGCTCACCGAGCTGGCCGGCAGCGTGCGCGACTTGACGACTCTGCTCCGCGTCCAAGGCGAGCTGCGGCCGCGCGTCGAGAAGTGCGAACACGATATCGCCGAGCTTCAGCACCGAGCCGCGCACGCTTGATGCACCGAGCAGCGCACGCTTGATGAGCCAAGCACCGCACGCTTGATGAGCCAAGCACCGCAGGCTTGACGCGCCGAGCCCCGCACGCTTGCTGCGCCCTTCATCGGAGCGGGAGTTTTCGCAGCTCTTCCGCGAGCGCCAAGAGCTCCGCCTCGCGCGGGTGGCCGGTGCGCCACACGAGTCGAAAGGTGTCACTCTTGGGCTCGACCTTCGGCATGAGGCGAACCATCCGTCGCTTGCGCAGATCGTCCGCGACGAAGTAACGGGGCAGGACCGCCACGCGACCGCCGCGAAGCACGCGCTGGCGGATGTTGCCGATCCCGCCCATGTACTCGACCTGCGCGAAGGGCCACGGCACGACGTCGGCGAGAGCGTCCAGGAAGTAGCGAAAGAGCGGCAGATCGGGCGAGACGTCGACGAGCGTGAGCTTGGTGACATCGCTTGGCCCCCGCACCCGCGTCCGGTGCCCGACGAAGACGTAGTCCTCCGGGTGCAGCGCGGCGTAACGCAAGGCAGGGCTCGTGAGCCGAGCACTGGCGACCACCGCGTCGAGCTCCCCACGCCCCAAGCGCGCCATGAGGTCGGGAGTGTCTCCGCAGTAGAGGTGCAAGGTTCGCTCGGGCCGCGCCCGCTCGAGCACGATGAGCGCTGGGCACAGCCAGGACTGACCAAGCTCGTAGCGCGTGCCGAGGAGCAGCTCGAACGACAACGGCCGGTCGAGCCCGCTGGCCGCGTCACGGAGGCGCGTCAGCTCGTCCAGCACCGCGCGCGCCCGCGGCAAGACCCGCCAGCCTGCGTCGGTGAGCTCTACCCTGCGGGTCGTGCGACGGAAGAGCGAGGTGCCGAGCTCTGCCTCCAGACCCTGGATGCGACTCGAGAACGCGGCGGGCGAGAGATGCACGCGTGCGGCAGCGGACTTGAAGTTGAGCGTCGTCGCGGCGGCGTCGAAGCAGCGTATCGAGTCGAGGTCCATGCTCGATTGTACTGAAAAACAGAACAGTCGCGTTCATATTATACTGATTGTTGATATAACAATTCGACCTCAGAGTGTGGTCGTGGCGCTGAGGTTGGCGCCCGAAGGAGCCCCCCATGAAAACGTACATGCCTGCTGCTGCCGCTCTCGCCCTGGCTTTTGGAATTCTCGGAGGTTGCACGGTCGGCGACGACCCGGCTCTTGCCGGCGACGCCATCGATGAAGCCGCGTCGCGCACCACGATCTCCGGCCCGAATGGAGTCAACGAGCGCGCCTCGAACGCGAGCGTGCATGAGGCCATCCGCGTGGATCTCGATCGACTGCGTGCCCTCGAGGTCTTCTACGTCGGTGGCATCGTGCGCGATCTCCCGTCAGAGGCCACGGGCTGTTACTTCGATGACATCGGCGGACTGCCATGCCCCGGCTGGGAGGACGAGGTGGCGGCTTCGGATGCCGAGCAGGCCCCGCGCCTCCGATGGTTGGGCGACACGGCCGAGGCCGCGGTGGGCGGAGTCGAGCCGGCGAAGGCCGTGGATGGCGCAAGCGTCGCGCTCGCTCTCGAGACGCTCCGCGCGCTCGCGATCGTCGAGGTTGGCGAGCTGATGACGGTGGCGCCCGCGAGCAACCCGTCCTGCTACAACCTCCCATGTGCCGAGGACGTCGCCCTCGCCGAAGAGCAGGAGCGCCTCGCCGCCGCAAAGCTCGCAGCGATCGCGGACGCGGCCGTGAGCGAGTAGCAGAGTGCCCATGAGCGGAATGCCCATTAGCGGAATGCCCATGAGCGGAATGGCCATTAGCGGAATGGCCATTAGCGGAATGGCCATTAGCGGAATGGCCATTAGCGGAGCGGCTCAATGCCATCGACGGTAGCTCGCGAGCTGCGATTGCCGGACGATGGCGGCATGCCCAGCCCCGCCAAGTCCCGGAGGCTCGCGGTCGGAGTTGGCCTCGATCTGGCGTGGGGCGGGCCCGTGGGCTTTCGGCGCGACATCGCGGCGGGCGACTCGGTGTCACCGCGGGTCGCACGATTTTTGGAGAGCCATGCGGGCGAGCTGTCGCACTTCTTCGTGTCCTGGCAGCCGCGCGGCCGCGGGAGGCTCGACGCGGCGGAGTATCATCACGGATGGGACGATCTCTTCGCGCGCGTGTCGACGCCGGTTCGCGCGCTGCATCACACGGCACTGAATCTCGGCACGACCGAGCCTTACGATCGCGGCGCGATCTTCGAGCTCACGAACGATCTGGTCTCGCGCTACCGCTTCGAGTGGATCAACGAAGATCTCGGGCTCTGGTCGCTGGGTGGGAGGCCGCTCCCGTATCCGATGCCGCCCTTGTTCACCAAGGAGGGCCTGCGCGCCGCCGTGCGCAACGTGCGCCAGTGTCAAGATGCCCTCACGGTGCCGGTGGTGGTGGAGTTTCCAGGGTTCTCAGGCGATATGAGCCCCACCATCGGGCCCATGCATCCCTATGCGTTTTTGCGCGCGATCTGCGAGGAAACCGGGGCCCCCGCGACTCTCGACGTTGGACACTTGTTGTCCTACCAGTGGCGCTTGGGCCGTCGCGGCGAGGCGCTCTACGATGACCTCGAGCGCCTCCCGCTCGACCATGCCTTCGAGCTTCACTTGGCAGGTTCGAGCGTGGTCGATGGCCACTTCGTCGACGCGCACCACGGGCGGCTCTTGCCCTCGCAGCTCGAGCTGTGCGAGCGGCTCCTCGGTCTCTGTCCAAACTTGCGCGCCGTGACCTTCGAAGATCCGCGCATCGAGGAGACGGGCGCACTCGAACCCGCGAGCGCCGACAGCCTCGCGAAGCTGCGGGCCGTGACCAAGCTCTGGCAAACAGCATGACCGCGACGCGCAATGACCCGCCTCACGTGGCCGCGCCGTGTGACCCATCCACGGCAGCTCCCATGACGGCGGAGCAGGTCCTCGCGTTGCTCGTGCACAGCCGGCGCGCGCGCGAGAGCTGGCGTGCCGAGGGGCTCGCGGCGTTCCACATTTCGGCGGAGACTGCGGCAGAGCTAGCGACGCTCGAGCTCGCGGTAGTCGAGGCGGCGGCGGCGGGCTTGCGACGTCACCTGCTCGGGCGGCAACACACCGGCATCGGCACGCTCGTCGATGCCTTCCCGAAGACCGTGTTGGCTTGGCGCGCGCGCTACCCCGCCGACACGGAGCTCGACCGGATGATGGCGGCGTTGCTCGATTCCGATGCCGCGCTGAGCTGGTGCGAGACTCCGGCGCACACCTCCGGCATCCCGCTCGAGGAGGCCTTCTATGGGTTTGCGACGGCCGAAAATCTAGGGAGTCCCAACGAGCGCGAGGCCGAGCGACTCACGGTGTTGATCCGCATGCTCGCGGTCGATCCCGAGCCGGCGTACGCGCTGCCGTCGTGCATTCGACGGAGCCCGGGCGCCGCCTTCGCTGTCCTTGCGGGCGAGCCACCGACCCTCTACGCGGTCGTCGCAGCGCGGATCCTCATCGGCCCGGTGACGCCGCTCGTCGCCGAGCTCCTATCGGGGACCCCAACCGCGTTGGCCGCGCAAGTTCACGGCGTCTCGCCGGATGCCGCCAACACCGTGCGCGCAGAGCTATGCGCCATGGGCCTCATCGCGAGTGACCCACGCTGCGACTGAGCGGCGCTCGCACATCCAATCGTGGCGCCTTCGCGCGGGCTCGCGTCAGCCCATCAAATCGACGATGACGACGCCGCGATCCGGATCATCCTCGGCGTCGATCTCTGACGGGGGGCGAGCCGGTCGCTGCTCTACCGGGATCTCGACGCGCGGCTGACTGATGTCGCGCCGCTGTCGCTCGCGCTCTTCTCGCTGCCTGATTTGCTCGATAATGAAGGGCGGAAGCATTCTCTCGTCCCGAAGGAATGTGGAGACCTGGACGGTAACCTTGATTTGGAGGGTTGCCGGCGCCGCCCCGTGAAGGCGTCGCGACTCGAATGCATGGGATCACTTTAGCAATGTGGTCTCTTCGGTCAATTAGCAATGTGGTCTCTTTGGTCAAGCGGATGGGCGAGCCACTTCCTCGGTGCTACGAGCGTCCAATGGCGCGCGGCAGCCACCGAATGCGGTTCGGGCTCGCGCACCTCGCGCTCGGCGGGGCCGTGATTTGCGGCACGGCGGGCATTGCGTCGGCGGCGGCCTTCGAGCTCAACGACGGCAGCTGGGAGGGGTGTCGCGAGCTGCTCGAGCTGGCCCGCAATGAGCTGGGTGCCGAGCGGGTCGTCGTCGTCGGGACGCTCGATTGGGAGACCATCAGCAAAGAAGATGGCGTGCTCGTGCTGCACCCCGCGAACGTGATGGATGTCGAAGAGGTGGCGGCGTTCATGAAGGCAGGCGGGCGCTTCGCGATCGCGGATGATCATGGCCGCGGTGATCGCGTGCTGTCGCATTTCAAGATCCACCGCCGCGCTCTGCCCGCCTACCCAGAGCGCTTCCTGCGAGGAAACCGCGCGGTTGCGATCGCCGTCCCCGCGCGCGATGTGACGTTGCGTCCGGGCGCGGCCGTGCATCCGACCGTGGCCGATGCGCACCAGGTCGTCGTCAATCACGCGATGGGCCTCGTGCACCCCGATCTCACGCCGGTCCTGGAAGTGCGCGGCACCCGCGACGTCACCGGCATGGAGCCCGACACAGCGAGCGTCGCGGTCGCAGGCCAGGTTGAGCTGGGGCGTCTCTTCGCGCTCGGCGATCCCTCGAGCTTCATCAACCTGATGCTCCGCTACCCTGGAAATCGCGCGTTCGCTCGCGGCCTCGTGCGCTACCTCGCGGACGGCGACGCCACCGACCTCCGCAAGGGCAAGCTCTACCTCGTCGCGAACGACTTCAGCGAACGCGGTTCCTTCGGTGGCACGACGCCGCTCCGGAAAGAACTTGAACGCCGGGTGCGGGCGCTCGCCGCGGGCCTGCGCGAGCTGCGCGATGGGGGCTTTCCGTGGTGGCTGCACGTCGCCGTCGCGGGGCTCTGCGCGCTCGCGGTGATGCGGTGGGCGGCCGCGACTTTGTTTCGCGCGTACGTTGCGCGCCGGCCTCGTTACGCGACCGAGACCCCGATGGTGCAGCAAGCTGGCATGGCGGGTCGCAGGGCTGTCCTCGCGTCGCGGTCGTCGGCGCCGGCGCTCGCGCTGCTCGAGCTGAAGAGCGCGTTCGTCGAGGTCCACGGTCCGGAGGTCGGCCTTGGGGCGGCATCGGCACCGTCGGAGATCCTCGAGCGACTGCGGGCTCAGCGCGGTCTCGATGAAGGTGTCGTTCGGCGCGCCGGTGCGGTGCTGCAGCGAATGCGTCGTGCCGAGGACGATCTCCTCTCGGGCGCGGTGCCCGCCGTCACGCGCGAGCAGGTCAGCGAGGCTAGCGAGGCCCTCGCGGCCTTGAATCAGGCGGCGCGCGGCTGATCGCGGCCGTCGTCGTTTCGATGGCGAGCGTTGGATTCGAGGCACTAGGATCGGGCGCGTGGACGAGCAGTTGAAGGAGCAGGTCGACGCGGTCAAAGAGAATCTCGAGCGCGTTCGACGCGAGATCGGCCGCGTGTACATCGGTCCGACGCACATCGTCGATCACATGATGGTCGCGCTCGTCGCGGGCGGGCACGTGCTGCTTGAGGGCGTGCCCGGCGTCGCGAAGACCACGCTCGCGAAGGCCTTCGCGCAGGCCATCGGCGTCGAGGTGAAGCGCATTCAGTTCACGCCCGATCTCTTGCCGGCCGACATCACCGGCAGCTACGTCCTCTCTCCGCAAAACGGCACGTTTCATTTTCGTCGCGGCCCCGTGTTCGCAAACCTCGTCCTCGCCGACGAGATCAACCGCGCGCCGCCGAAGACGCAAGCGGCCTTGCTCGAGGCGATGCAAGAGCACCAGGTCACCGTGGAAGGAGAGCTCTTCGAGCTGCCTCCGCCCTTCATCGTCGTGGCCACGCAGAACCCAATCGATCTCGAGGGGACCTATCCGCTCCCCGAGGCGCAGATCGATCGATTCTTGGTCCACTTGAAGGTCGGCTATCCGACGCGCGCGGACGAAATCGCGATGCTCCGCGCCCACCACGCGGCACCCATGACGGCACGCAGCGTGCTCGATGCCAAGACCGTCGTGGCGATGCAAGAGCTCGCGCGACGCGTGCACGTCGAAGAAGATCTCTACGAGTACGCCGTTCACCTCGCGGAGCAAACGCGCGTGGATGGACGCGTGCTGCTTGGTGCATCGCCGCGAGCGACCCTCGGGCTCTTGCAGGCCGCGAAGGCCTCGAGTTTGCTGCATGGCCGCGCCTTCGTGACCCCGGATGACGTGCAGAAATTCGCGATCCCGGTCATGGCGCATCGGCTCGTGCTGAAGGACGAGGTCGAGCTCGATGACGGTGTTCGCGAGGACGTCGTACGCGCCGCACTTGCGCGGGTCAGCTACCGGAAATCCGTGCGACTCGCATGATCATTTACCCGACGCGCACGGCCGCGCACCTCGCCATCGCGGCCGGCGTCGCTTTCGTAGTCGGGATCGCCATGCGCGAGCCGTGGGTCGTCGCGTGGGGCGGTGGGCTCTTGGTGGGTGTCGCCTTCGCGCGTGCGGCCACGCTGGTGAGCGTGATGCGAATTCGCGCGGCGGGCTTCGAGATGCTGTGGTGCGGCAACGATCGCGTCGTGCGCCTCGTGCGCGGAACGGCCATCGTGCTCGCCGCGGAGATCCGCAATCGCGACACGCTCGGGGCGTCGTTCGACAATTTGCGCGCGCTCGCGTCGCCTTCGCTCGAGGTCATCGTTCGGCCGCGTGCTGGCGAGGTGAAGGCCACGGGCTCGGTGAAGGTCGAGATCGAAGTGCGGGCGCGTCGCGTTGGATTTCACGCGATTCATTCGCTCGCGCTCGAGGTACGCGGCGCTCCGGGGAGTTTCGAGGTTCCGCTCACCTTCGCGAATTCCTTCGGCGTCGAGGTCATGCCGCGCCTGCAAGCGCCACGGAGCATGCGCCATCGGGGCGGCCCGAGCGGCCTCGTCAGCGCGTCCGGCCATTCGGCGCGTCGACGCGGTGACGGGAGCGAAATCTTCGAGCTGCGCGAGCTGGTGGCCGGAGACGCTCTTCGCCGCATCGCGTGGAAGGCGAGCGCCAAGCGCGGCAAGCTCATCGTGCGCGAGATGGAGCGCGAAGAATGCGATGTGGTCATGCTCGTGCTCGATGCCTCGGTCGAGCTCTGGGCGGGCGTGGTGGGCGCAGCTCCGCTCGACGATGCCATCGACGTCGTCGCCGGGCTCGCGCGTCACCACCTCGCGAGGGGTAACCCGGTCGGTCTTCGCATCGTCGCTGCGCGAGAGCTCGCTCGCGTCCGGCCTCGTGCGGACCGGGGGCAGTCGAGCCGCCTTCACGCCGCGCTCGTCGCGTACACCGGGGTCTTCGACCACGACCGCTCGGCCTTGAACGAGACCGAGCTCGCGGCTCACGTGGTCGAGCACATGCGACCGCTCGACGCGCGCAGCTTTCGTGATTTACGCCACGGGCGCTTCGACAAACTCGCCGAGCGCTCGGCCCGTCTTCGCGCGAATGCGCCATTTTTGCGGCTAAATCCGCTCGGACTCAGTTCCGTGGACAGCGAGCTCCGGCGCTACGCCGCGTCGTTCGGGCTCGCGCTGCCTGCGCGCTACGAGCCAGAGCGGGAGCACACGGCGGTGGCGATTGCAAAGGTCCTCGCCGCCATCCTCGCGGAGCACTCCGAGCGTCCGAGCGTCGTTCACATCGTCGCGCCACCGCCGCCAGCGGGCAGCATCTTGGCGCTTGGCCCCGCGCTCAAGCGACTCGGCGCCCGCAACATCGAGCTTCGGTGGAGCATCGTCCCGCTCGACCACGGCCTCGGCGCCAAACCCCACGACGTCGACGACGCTTGGTCCGACAAGGATGGCCGCGGCCATGACCGAGACGCGGTAGATCGCGCGCTCTTCGACGCGATGACGCACGCGCTCTCCGAGCGAGCCAAGGCCGCGACACGGGCGAGCGAGCGGGCTCTTCAGCGCTTGGGCGTGAGGCTCGTCGGGAGCGGGTCGCGCCCTTCGCTGGGGGCCGAGCATGGGGCCGGCGAGGAGGCGCACAGATGACCGGAGCACGCTGGTCGAGCGCGCGGATCCTGCGTGAGCGCGGCCTCGTCGCGAAGAAGTCCTTCGGGCAGAATTTCCTGCAAGAACAGGCGATTTGCGAGCGAATTGCGGCCCTCGCGGTCCCCGAGCCGGGCGGCAGCGTGCTCGAGCTTGGCGCGGGTCTCGGCGCGCTCACGGCCCCGCTCGCGGATCGAGCCACGCACGTCATCGCGGTCGAGCGCGATCGCGATCTCGTCCCGCTTTTGTCGGAGTTGTTCGCTGCATCGCCCGCGGTCGTCGTGCTCGAGACGGACGCCGCGCAGCTCGATTTTTGCGAAGCGCTCGGCCGCGGACCGAAGCCCTGGGTCGTCGCCGGGAACCTCCCCTATCAGCTCACCGGACGGCTGCTCGAGAAGACCATGCACGTCGCGCATGCGATCGACCGCGCGGTCTTCATGGTGCAGCGCGAGGTCTGTGACCGGCTCTGTGCCGCGCCCGGGACGGAACATTACGGCGGCCTCAGCGTGTTCGCGCAGGCGGCATTTCGCGTGGAGCGTGCGCTGCGCGTGCCGGCCGGAGCATTTTTTCCGCAGCCGCAAGTCGAGTCCGCCGTCGTCGTGCTCGTGCCCCTCACGCCACCGCGCGCGCAGGAGACCGACGCCTTCAAAGCGCTGGTCAAGCGGGCGTTTCAGAGCCGCCGCAAGAAGCTCTCGAACGCGTGGCGCGGCGTCTTCGGTTGGACCTCCGCGGAGCTCGCCGAGCACGCGCTAGCCGCGGGAGTTTCCCTCGATGTCCGTGGCGAGACCCTAGCCGTCGAGGCCTACGCGGCCATGGCGGCGCGGGCACCGACGGGCGTTTAGCAAGGCTTCTCGGGCCGCTTTCCCTTCAGGTTGTCGCGGCGCTTGGGGCACACGTCCTGGATGCGCTTGATGCGTTCTTCGTAGCGCCTCTTCATGTCCTCGTAGATCTCCGGCTTCGTGCGGCGGAGCTCGCGGCTCTCGCCGGGGTCATCGACGATGTCGTAGAGATCGAGCCGAAAATCGTCGTCGTGGGAGATGAGTTTGTAGCGGCCGCGAATCAGCGCGCGCCTGCGAAAGTTGTCGCCGGTGCGGGGCAGATCGATGACGACGTCGCGCTCTTCGGCGGGCCCTATACCCTCGAGCTCGCGGACGAGGCTTTTGCCCTGAAAGCTCGGCTCGGCCGGGACGCCCATGAGCTCGAAGATCGTCGGCGCCAGATCGATCGCGCTCCGCGGCACATCGATCGTTTTCGGCGTGACGGCCGGCAGCTTCACGAAGAGGGGCACATGCACGAGCGGCTCCCAGAGCTCGAAGCCATGCCGCGTCATCTTGTGTTCACCGAAGGCCTCGCCGTGGTCGGCGCTGACGATGATGGCGGTGCGGCTCGACCAAGGCTGTGCCGCGACGAAATCCAGCAGCTCGCCGACGTGGTTGTCGACGAATTTCATCTCGCCGTCGTAGCGGTCGCGGGCCTTCTTTCCAAAGTCGATCCCGGCGTGCGCGACGTAGAGGTCGTGCGGATCCATGAAGTGCAGCCACGCGAAAAACTGCCCCTTCGTGTTGGCCGGGCCGAGCAGATCTTTGGCCAGCGCGAGGTGCTGGGGGCTCGTGACGTTCTTGTCCGTGGTGTTGTCCGCGCTGATGCCATCCACCATCCGATAGTCGTCGAATCCCTGGCGAAACCCGGACTTTTTGTCGAAATAGAAATGAGCGTTCCCGGCCAGCGTCTTGATGCCAGCCTGCGAAAGTCGCTCCGGAAAAAACTCTACCGAGTCGGGATACGCGCTGAAGAACGAGCCGCTGCGTTCGAGCTCCGATGGGTAGCGCCCAGCCAAGAGGCCAGCGACGCTCATGGCCGTGTACGACGAGACCGAGTAGGCGCGCGAGTACTGAACGCTCTGTCGCGCGAGGGCCGTGAGGCGCGGAGCGATGTCACGCGGGTAGCCCGCCCACGGCATGTCCGCGCGCATCGAGTCGATGGTGATGAGCAACACGTTGAGCGGGCCGCGAGCGTGCGCGTCAGGGAGCGTCGAGGCCGAGGCCGTCGGTGTTGCTGACGAAGCTGACGGCGCTGACGAAGCTGACGAAGCTGACGAAGCTGACGAAGCTGACGAAGCT
>SHZB01000086.1 GCA_009692485.1 Myxococcales bacterium | reverse complement strand
CGACCCGGCGCGGTCGAGGTGCCGTCGCAGGAGCAGTGGGTCGAGAAGTTCGCGACGGCGCGCAGCAAGGTGGAGAAGAAGCGCGTCTCGGCGCGACAGAAGCCGACGCCTCGAAATGCCACGAAGCCAACCGTGGATCGCTTCCTCGGCTGTCTCCTGGGCGGCGCCATGGGCGATGCGCTCGGATACCCGGTCGAGTTCATCGACAGCGCTGCGATCCAGCGGAAGCACGGCAACAGTGCACCGGCCCGCCTGAACTACGCTGGCGGCAAGGTCGCCGTCGTCTCCGACGACACGCAGATGACGCTGTTCACCGCGGAGGGATTGATCCGCGCACAGCAGCGCATGGCCGAGCGAGGAATCTGCAGTCCAATCGCCGTCATTGGCCGCGCGCTCTTGCGCTGGTACACGACCCAGCAAGGCAGCGGCGTCAAGAGGGACAAGTGGCCCGGCTGGCTGGTGGCCGAGCGCCGGCTCCATGCCCCGCGCGCCCCAGGCAACACCTGCATGAGCGCGCTCGGGAAGATCGCCGCTGCCGGTGGCGCGTTCCCGGACCTCGCCAGCCTGCCCAATGACAGCAAGGGCTGCGGCGCCGTGATGCGCGCCGCGCCCATTGGACTGGGCGTGAGGTCGCGCGAGATCGCCTTCGACTTCGGCCGTGACTCTGGCGTTCTCACCCACGGCCATCCGAGCGGCTACCTGTCGGCGGCGTACTTCGCCGCGGTGATCTGGGACCTAGCGCGCGGAACGGATCTGCCGGGCGCGATGATCAAGGCCGACCGACTTCTCGCCAAGGAGAAGGGCAAGGGTGAGATGGTCAAGATTCTCGCCCGTACACGAGCGCTGGCGACCAAGGGCCCGCCGACGGTGGATGCAATCGAGTCGCTGGGCGGCGGCTGGACCGGGGAACAGGCGCTCGCCATCGCACTCCTGTGCGCCTTGACGCACGAGGCTGATGGCGCCGACGGCGTGAAGCGCACCTTGTGGACCGCCGCTGCGCACTCCGGCGACAGCGACAGCACGGCCGCCATCACCGGCAACCTGCTGGGCGCCGTGTGCGGTGCCGGCGGCCTGCCGCAGGACTGGCTCGGGCAGCTCGAGATGCGCGACGTGCTCGAGCGGATTGCGAAGGACATGCACCGGCGGCTGATCGAGGACGAGGCGCTCGACCAGGTGGCGTATCCACCGAACTGAGGTGGCAGCAAGGGGCTGCGGCGTGCGGCAGGGGCGCGTGCCGCCTACCAGCGCGGATACCAGTAGTAGGCCAGCATGAACGGGATCTCGATCGAATCGAAGGACTCGCCGTTGAGCGAGAAGGCGTGCACGGCCTAGACCGACACACCTGCGATCCAACGCGCGTTGAAGCGGTGATCGAGGCCGACACCGACGCCCAGTACCAAGTCGCTGGCGCTGTCGCCGTCGAACACGTTGACGATGGTGCTGTCCTCGCTCTCCTGCTCACGTCCGGTCGAGAAGTGAAGCTCATTCGCCGTGAGGATCTGGCTGACGCGTTCCAGCACCTTTTCGACGATAGCCGGGGCTTGCCGCTGGGCCGTCGAAGGTTCGAATACCGAAACCTTGCCTGTAGCGAGCGTCGTCATGACGAACCTCCGAGCGCGGCGAGCGTCTCGCGCACGCCGGGGTAACCGAGCTGATAGAACCGCCACCAGCCAAGCATCATGGTGCCGTGGCCGACAAGGATGCCGACGTGGCTCCACATCTCGACGACGTCGGAGTGCTGGCTGACATAGCGGCGCCAGTGGAATGCCTCGTCGATCAGGCTGTAGACGAACGAGATGATCGTGAACACCATCGCCGGGATCGCGACCCCGGGATGGTCGTACGCGAGCACCAGGAGCACGCAGCTCGCGACACCCGAAACGATCGTGATGTGGTGCACGAGCTGTTCGCCGCCGCGCAGCACTTCTTTGTAGATGGTGCGGTGGCCGATCGTGTCGATCGCGATCGCGGCCGCGAACACGCTCGCGCCGATCGGCACGAGCCACGCTTCTGCTGGAAAGCGGACGCCCAGCGCGTGGCCGGCGAGCAGGAACCCGCCGGTGGACGCGACGAGACCGATCATCATCCCGACCCAGCCCGCGTAGACGAGCCAGTCGGTCCGGTTGAACTCGCGGATCCGACCGACGTAGATCGCCAGCGCAGAGCGCTTCTTAGAGCTGTGGGACATCGGCCCTCTCCAGTACCCGCGCAGGCACCCGGGGACGCGGCGACCCGAGTCTGCGCGGCGCGGTCACCGCGAGTCGGGTCACGGCTGCCGCGACGTGCGCGATCTTCGTCGCGCCCGGCACGAACGCGCGCCCGGCCGTGACGTCGTGTCCGTTGCGAGCGATCCGCCGGCCGATCGCGGCGTACACCCGGCGCGCGGACGACACGGCGAGCGCGGCGCGCCAGGGCAGCGCGCGGATCCCGCGGTCACCGGAGCGGTAGTAACGGTCGGCGAGCGCGAGCAGGTCACGCACGGTCGCGGCGATCGGGGCATGCGCCGAGCGCGGCAGCGGTCGTCCGAGCTCCATGGCGAGCCCGGCGCCTCCGTGCGTGGAGAGCAGCTCGTCGGGGAGGTAGAGCCGCTTTCGCTCCCAGTCCTCCGCGACATCGCGGCAGATGTTGGTGAGCTGCATGGCGAGTCCGAGGTGAGCGGCGTGGATCAGGGCGTCGTCGTCGGAGACGCCGAACACATGCGACATCATGAGCCCGACCACGCCGGCGACGCGCCACGAATATGCGAGCACGTGATCGACCGTCATGTACCGCGTCGGCACGGCGTCCATCGCGAGCCCGGCGAGGAGCTCCTCAGGGTACAGGCGCGGGATCGCGCGAGCGCGAGCGACCTCACCGAAGGCGACGAGGACCGGATCGCGCGCGGTCCCGGCATAGGCCGCATCGAGCTCCGCGTTCAGCACGCCGAGCACCGCGACGAGGTCCGCGGCGGATGCATCGGGGTGCTCGTCGACCGCATCGTCGGCGCGGCGGCACCAAGTGTAGACGACGGCCGTCTGGTCACGAATCCGCGCGCCGAGCAGCGAGCTCGCGAGCGCGAAGCTCTTCGAGTGATGTGCGATCGTCGCGCGCGCGATGTGCGCCGACCCGGTCGCGACGAGCGCGACGGTGGTCACGGCAGCGCCCCTGCCACGAGGCTGAGCGGCATGCGCTCGTTGTGGGTGAGACCGAAGTCCTTCTCGATCGACGAGTAGGTCGCGTGCGCTCCGTTGATCACGCCGGGGACGCCGGCCCCCGGGTGCGTGCCGGCACCCACGATGTAGAGGCCCGGGATCTTCGGATCCTTGTTGTGCGGCCGGAAGTACGCGCTCTGCGTCAGCTTCGGCGCGACGCTGAAGGCCGAGCCGTGATGACTGACCAGCTCGTGCTGGAAGTCGGCCGGCGTGAACTGCCGGCGCACCACGACGTGCTTCCGCAGATCGGGCAACAGCGACTCGAGCGCCTCGAGGATCCGGTCGCCGTAGGCGTGGCCCAGCGCCGCCCAGTCGAGCGGTGCGTTGCCGAGGTGCGGCACCGGAGACAGCACGTAGAACGATCCACCGCCCGGCGGCGCGAGCGACGGATCGGTCACGTGGGGCGCGTGGAGGTACAGCGAGAAGTCGTCCGGCAGCTTCGCGCCATGGAAGATCTCGTTGAGCAAGGTGCGGTAGCGCGGCCCGAACACGACGGTGTGGTGCGCGATCTGATCGCGGTAATCGATGTCCGTCCCGAAATAGAGAACGTAGAGCGACATCGACCAGTCCATCTTGTCGAGCTTCTTGACCATCTTCGCCGCCGCAGGCGTCTCGGCGTACAGCGAGGCATACGTGTGCCGCAGGTCAGCGTTCGAGACGACGAGATCGAACTCCTCGTCGGCGTGCGCGGCCGTGGTGACCAGGTGGCGCGGCGCGCCGTCGCGATCGATGACACGAACGCGCTGGACCGGCGACTCGAGCCGCAGCTCGCCGCCGAACTCCTTGAACAGCGTGACGAGCGCCGACACGAGAGCGCCGGTCCCGCCGCGCGGGAAGAACACGCCCCACGTCCGCTCCAGGTGATGGATGAGCGTGTAGATCGACGAGGTCTCGAACGGATTTCCACCGACGAGCAGCGAGTGGAACGACAGCGCCTCGCGCGTGTGCTCGTCCTTCACGAACTTCGCGACCGTGGCGTACACGGAGCGATCCGCGCGCAGCGCCGCCAGCTGCGGAGCAACGCGCAACATGTCCGAGAACCGCGGGAATGGGGTGTGCGCGAGCTTCGTGTATCCGGTCTCGAACACCTTGCGCGAGTACTCGACGAACTTCAGATACCCCGCGGCGTCGTCGGGATTGCGGGCGCTGATCTGCGCCAGCATGTGATCGCGATCGCCGTCGTAGTCAAACGTGGTTCCGTCGGCGCTCCACACCAGCCGGTAGAACGGCAAGACGGGCATCATCTCGACGTAGTCGGCCGTCTTTCGGCCGGCGAGCGCGAACAGATCCTCGATGCAGTGCGGAGCGGTGATCACCGTCGGGCCGGCATCGAACGTGTACCCGCCCTCGCGATAGACGTACGCGCGGCCACCGGGCTGGTCCCGTGCCTCGAACATGGTGACGCGCACGCCTGCCGCCGCGAGCCGGATCGCGGCTGCGATGCCACCGAACCCCGAACCGATCACTGCCGCACGCAGCGGACGCCCTGCGTCAGCCATAGCTCGCCTCCATCCGGGACAGCTCGGTCGCGATCTCTTCGGTGATCGAGCTCGCGCCGACCGTTGACACGAGCTCCGCCAGCGCCGAATCGAGCGTGAAGCGGACGCGGTGTCGCGCGATCGCCCCGACCCCGTCGAGGAGCATCGCCGACAGCTCGTCGAGGCGCGCCTCCCGACCGTACGTGTCGTTCGTGTCGGCCGCGATCGTGCGCGCCAGTGCGGCGCACCGCGTCCAAGCAAACGGCTGGACCTCTGCGAGCCATGCCCACGGCCACGTCGGCCGGCCCCCTTCGAGGTCCTCGCGTGCCTTCGCGCGGCGTGCCACCGAGGCCAGTGAGCCCAGGTCGTCGAGCATCTGCAGCCCGGTCCCCATCGCGCCGGCGAACCGGCGCACGGCGGCGATGATCACGGGCGACGCACCGGCGGCGATCGCAGCGAGCTGTGCGGCGAGCATGCACAGCTCGCCGGTCTTGAGTCGGGTCGTTGCGGACACCACCGCACCGACGGACTCGGGGCTGAGGTGCCAGACGCGTGTCGCGAGATCGAGCGCCTGCCCTTGATGACAGCGGACGAGAGTCGACGCTGCTGCTCGGTGCGCAGCGAGCTCGGCAGCGGGAGACAGCCCGAGCTCGCTGAGCTCGGCGAGCGCCCAGAAGTACATCCATGACCCCGTGTTGATCGCGATCGGGATGCCGAACTGCCGGTGGAGGGTCGGCGCGCCCCGACGCTCCTCGGAGCCGTCCTCGATGTCGTCGACGATCAGCGAGGCGGCGTGGAGGATCTCGATCACGAGCGGGATCCGGTCGGGGAGCGCATCGGCCGCGCCGCCTCCGAGCTGCCAGCCCGCGCGCACGATCGAGGCACGCAGCCCCTTGCCGGGACGCGACAGGAACTCGGCCGCCGGTCCGGCGAGTGCGTTGCGCCAGAGCGCCGCCGGCACGGATCCGTCGAGCTCGCTCGCGCCGCCGATGCCGAGTGCGCGATTGAGCGCGGCGATCGCCGAGGGAGCCGCAGCTGCAAACGCGAGCTGCTTCACGCGACCTCCATGCCGAGCATGCCGCGCACGGACAGGCCGCGCGGTGGGCGACCGAACAGGATGCGCGCGCGATCCATCGCGGTGAGCTCGAGCGCGTAGAACCGGCGGATCGTACCCTCGGACAGCCGGTAGAACCTCTCGAGCACGCGATAGCGATCGGCGGACGCGAACCAGTGGAACAGCATGCGATTGAGCCGGTGCGCGAACCGGACCTGGCGCCCATGCGCGCGCGCCTGGCCGTCGAGCCGGGCGCCAAACAGGCGATCGGGCTCCGTCGTCGCGATCAGCTCGGCGAGGCGCGATGCGATCGGGAACGAGTACCCGGTGACCGGGTGGAACCAGCCGCCGCCGTAGCCCGCGACCAGCGGACTCACGGAGGTCGGGGCATCACCGCTCCACGGCAGCGGCAGCACGCCGACTTCCTCGCGCTCGACGCGCGCGACGCTCCAGCCACGCGCGGCGATGTATGCGGCGATCCGCTCGCGCAGCACGCCGACGTCGAGATACGGACGATCGCTGAAGTACGTGTCCTCCACGAGCACGCGGTCGGGGCCGAGGGGAAGCACGTAGACAAACCGAAATCCGTCGAGCTGCGGAACCGTTGCGTCCATCAGCATCGGCCGGTCGAGGCCGTGCGGGGTGTCGAGGATGACCTCCTGGCCGACGAACTTCTGCCAGCCGCATGCGCTCCGCGGCGAGGCATCGGGGCCGCGCGCATCGATCACGACCTTCGCGCGCAGCTCCTCGGTCGTTCCCGAGGCGTCACGGACGACGACCCGATCGGCGCCGACCTCCACGGCGGTGGTATGCAACCGAAGCTCGGACCCGGGAACCGCGAGGGAAGCGGTCACGACCTCGGCGAGGCGCGTGCTGGTCACGCACGCGTAGTGCGAATCGAGCCGGCGGCTGTGCGCGGGGAACGCGACGTCGTAGCCGGGCCACCGCGTGACGACCACGGGATCGATCCAGCGGGCGCGCTCGGGATCGAGATCGCCGGCGTGAAAGCACCAGGTGTGATTGCCACCAATGGCAGCACCCCGCTCGATGACCCCGACCCGTGCGGACGGCTGATGCGCGCGGAGCGCCAGCGCGATCAGCCCGTTCTGGAGGCCGCCTCCGACCAGCGCGTAGTCCAGTTCTCTCAGCACAGCGTCCAGACCCTGTACCACGAGAAACCGTTACAGAACCTCACTCCTCGAACCGAAACCAGGCGACGCCGAACATGGCGAAGACCGTGCCGAATCCGACCAGAGCCCCCACCGCAGGAACGACCTCGGCGATTCCGGTGCCCGTGCGTACGAGCACGTCGTAGTAGCCGTCGAGTGCCCAGCCGTGGGGGACAGCGAGGCCGATCGCCTGCATCTCGGCCGGCATCAGCGCACGCGGGACCATGCAGCCGCCGAGAATGCCCATCACGAGCAGGACGACCGAGCCGAACGCGCCGAGCTGGCGCTCGCTCCCGCCGATGGACGCGAACAGCAGACCGAGCGAAACCGCACAGTAGACGAGCGCGAGCGAAACAGCGACGAGGGCGCTCACCGAGCCCGCGACCTCCATCCCGAACACGAGCACCCCCGTGCCAAACAGAAACCCGAGCTGAACGATCCCGATCAGGAAGTACGGCACGAGCGACGCGACCAGCACCCTGCCCCGCAAGACCGGCGCTGCGAGCAACCGCCGCCACACCCCGGTCCGGCGCTCGCTGCCGAGCGAGGTCGCGACCGTGAGCGCGAGAAAGAACCCGAACAGCACCGCGTTCGCGGGTACTGCGATCTGGAACGCCGACGCCTGTGCGCGTGGCGGGCCGCGCCCCGGCGGCGAGCGGGCCTCGATCCGCAGTGCCGCCGGAACGAGCGCGCGCAAGACCACGGCCGTCAGTGCGCCCTCGAGAGGACCGCGCGCCTGGAGCGGTGCCGCGAGGTCGATCACCAGCTCGATCGCTGCGTCGCGATCCGGATCGATCACGAGACCCGCGGCGACCGCGTCGGTCGCAACGAGCTGGCGCACCTCCTCGGGGGATCCGGCGGTCCGCGCCGCGAAGCCTGGTGCAGCCGCGAGGGCACCGGCAATCGCGGCTCCACGGGCGTCGCCTGCCGCAAACCAGATCGCGACCGGGCGCGCCTCGTTGCGATCGGGCCCCTCCTGAAAGATCGATCCGAACACGAGGATGAACACGAGCGGCAGCGCAAACAGGCTGAGCAACGCGCCGCGATCGCGCAGCAGGAGACCGACGTCCTTCGCGATCACCGCGCGGATCACGGCTCATCTCGCAGCGCTCGGCCGGTGAGCGCGAGGAACGCGTTCTCGAGCGTGGCCTGGTGCGAGGCGATCCGCACGACCACGGCGCCGCATTGCTCGATCCCGCCAATCACCGACCCCAGCCCGCGTGAGGAGGGTCCGATGTGCAGCAGCGAGCCACCGTGCAGGGTCGCGCCACCCGCGCACGCCGCACGGGACGCCTCGGCGACTGCCGCCGGATCACCGCCAAGCTCGATGATGACCTCGTCGCGGGTGTGCGCCGCGACCAGCTCGGGCACGGTGCCGGAGGCGATGACCTTGCCCGCGTCCATGATGGCGACGCGATCGCAGAGCGCCTCGGCCTCCTCCATGTAGTGCGTGGAGTACACGATCGTGGTCCCCGCATCGCGGAGCGCCCGCACGGTGGAGAATATCTGGTTGCGGCTCTGCGGGTCGACGCCGACCGTTGGCTCGTCGAGGATCAGCACCTGCGGCCGGTGGAGCAGCCCTGCCGCAATATTGAGCCGGCGCTTCATGCCGCCCGAGTACGTCTTGACCTGCTCGCGCGTGCGGTCGCGCAGGCCCACGACCTCGAGCGATTGATCGATCCGCTCCGCGAGCGTCGCCCCGCGCAGCCCGTAGAGCGCGCCGAAGTAACGCAGGTTCTGCAGCGCGGACAGCTCCTCGTAGAGCGCGATCTCCTGGGGAACCAGCCCGACCTTGACCTTGGCGGCGTACGGATCCGACCCGAGCTCGATGCCACAGATCTCGATCCAGCCCCGGGTCGGGGTAACCACGCCCGCCAGCATCGAGATGGTCGTGGTCTTGCCAGCGCCGTTCGGTCCGAGCAGGGCGAAGCACTCGCCGCGCTCGACGTCGAGATCGATCGACCCCACGGCGGTACGCGCGCCGTAGTCCTTGCCGAGACCGCGCAGCCGAACGCCGGGTTGCGACGAGCGGATCACGGCACCAGCACCGCGGCGGCGGCGAGGTACCGACGCGCCTTGCGCAGAGCGAGCTCGTTGCTGAGGCGCCGCTCCGGCCAGCGCGCCACATCGATCGCGATCACGCGCTCGAGCGCGGCCTGGAGTGCCGGACGGTCCTTGTGCACGACCGCGATGCCACGCGCCTCCATGACGTCGACGATCAGTGTGCCCTCCCCCGCCAGCTTCCGCGCGCGCGCGAACTTCGCGGCGCCGTCATCGCCGCCGAACACCGCGCCCTTCGCGGCGGTCAGGGTGCCCAGCAAGAGCTCGGCCTTCGCGTCGTCGTACCCAGGCGCGAGCTCACTGCACCGGGTCAGCATCGCTTCGATCGACGGTAGCTCGCGAAAGTGGCGCAGCGGATTCATCCCGAGGCGCACGGAGCTGGCGGTCGCGATCCACAAGAGCGCCGGAACATGTGCGCGCTGTGCAGTGGGCAGGAGCGCGACCACTGCGTCGGGCCCCTTCCCGTACGCCGCTCGCCACGCCGCAGGCAAGCGGTCGAGGTTAGCGGCGACACAGCGCTCGAGCAGCGGCCCGAGGCGCGTGCCGATCCGCTCGACGTCGGCGTCGCGGCCACCGAGCGAGGCGTCCTCCCAGTCATCGAACACGAACCCGACGACGTACTGGCAGTACGACTCAGTGTGCATCGTCCGGAACCCGCCGTGCTCGGGGTACGCGAGCGCGAACGCCTCGAGCTGCATCAACCCGCCCGGCATCGCTTCACGTGCGAGGTCGAGATCCGGCTGGCGGCGCGCCGCTTCCATCGACTTCTCGAGGATCCGGTACGTGCTGGTCGCAGCCTGCTTGTTGATGAAGCCGCTGCAGCCAGCGAGCGCGAACGCGAGGACCAGCGTCGTCGATCTCACGACGCGAGCCTCGCGGCTGTGCGATGGGAGATCAACTGCTCGATCAGAGACGCACCGGCACCCTCGTGCGTGGCCATGCTCCGAGACAGCTCGACTCTCCGGGTGCGCACGGCCGGAGTGTCGAGCACCCGGCGGACCGCCGCCAGCACGCGCGCGGGCTTGGGTCGACCGGTCCGCAGATCGATGCCCTCCCCGCTCCACGCGATCCGCGCTCCGATCTCGGGCTTCTCCTCACTATCCCCGGCGATCACGAGCGGCACACCCGCGGCCACCGCTCTCTGTACGCCGCCGTAGTCTCCGTTCGTGACCATCACGGAGAGCATCGGCCTCAGCGCATGAAACGGGACGAACGCGGCGATCCGCCTGTTCGCAGGAACCAGCTCGAGCTGCTCCGTGGTCGCGACGACGAACACCTCCTCGCCAGCGAGTGCCCGCACCGTCGGTGTGATCAGCTCCGCTGAATCCGTTGCCAGCGCGCCCTCGGTGACGAGGACGATCGGGGTACCGCGTCGATGCGCCGCTGCGAGCTCGGGCCACCACCCCGGCGGCAGTCGATTGCCGGTGCCGGGCACCAGTGGACCGATGAACCGCACCTGCGGTGGCAGATCGGAGCGCGGGTACTCGAACTCGGGGATCGTCGGCTGGAGGAACAGGTCGGGCAAGATCACGTCGAAGTACATCCCGGTGCCGGCAAGAACGCCAGCGGCCGCCCGCGCACGGCGATCGGCGCGGTTGACGCTGCCGAACAGCACCTGGAGGATCAGCCAGTCGAGGAGCTTGTTGCGCCCGCGATAGGTCCCCGGCGACAGCGCGGTTCCAAAGGGCGCGGTGTCGACCGTGACCTTCATGCCGGCGGCAGCGAGCCGGACCGCGACCGCGAGGCCGCCAAAACCAGAGCCGATCACGGCGGCGCGGCCGCTGAGCCGAGCGCGGGCGAGCTCAGCCATAGCTCACCTGCAGGCGCTGGATTTCGTGCGCCAGCTCGTCGAGGGCCCGGTTGTCTCCGAGCGTTGCGCGCGCGGTGGCAAGCGCATCGACGAGCAGCGCGGCGGCGCGCGCCCGGGCGGCCGGCGCCTCGGCGGCGAGCACCAACCGGAGCTCGGCGTGACGACCGGCGGCGGCCAGCCCCGCGGCGCGGACGAAGCCAAGCGGATCGCGCTCGGCGAGGAAGGCCCACGGCCAGGTCGGACGGCCGAGGCGGAGGTCCTCGAGCCCCTTGTCCCGGCGCGCCCGCGAGACCATGCCGCCGACGTCGTCGAGAATCTGGAGCGCGGTGCCGAGTGCGCCGCCGAGGCCGACCAATGCGGCTCGCGCGCCGGGAACGGCGTCGGCCGCCACCGCCCCGGCCTCGGCAGCGAACGCGATGAGGGCGGCGGTCTTCTTGGCCGTGACCTCGGCGACCAGCGCAGGCACCAGCGCGGCGGGAAGCGAGGCCGGTGGCGCCGCGAGGTCGAGCGCCTGGCCCTCGTGGCAGGCGCGCAGGGTGGCGACCGCGCGGGCCAGGAGCTCGCCGGCCGAGGCTTGCGGCAGGCCGGCGTGGGCGATCCGGTCGAGGCCGGCGAAGTAGAGCCAGCTGCCCGCGTTGAGCGCCAGCGGAAGGCCGTGCGCGATATGCAGAGCGGCGCCACCGCGCCGCTCGGTCGAGGCGTCCTCGATGTCGTCGATGATCAGCGAGCCGGCGTGGATGAGCTCGATCGCCGCACCAAGCTCGCGGCCGATCCGGCCGCGGCCGCCGGCCGCCGCGAAGGAGAGCTCGACCAGACGAGCGCGAAACCGCTTGCCCGGGCGGGCCAGAAACTCGTCGACCGGGCCGCCGAGGGCCAGCCGATAGAGATCGTCGAGGGAGGCCGGGGCAAGGTCCGCCCCCGCCCCCCGCGCGGCGACAGCCGTCGCCATGACGACCGAAGCTCGCGCCGCAGAGAGCGGCGGCGTCACGAGGTCCCTCGGGCGCTCAGCCTGGTTGCCCGCGCGGAATCCGTGCGGTGGGCAAGACGCGCCCGCAGGCTAAAACCATGCGGCGGCGAGCCGAGGAGAATGCGAGCCTGATCCGCGCGCGTCAGTTCGAGCGCGTAGCACCGGCCGATCGTCGCCTCGGGCATCCGGTCACCGGCCAGGTTGAACACCGCCTCGATTCCTTGCAGCGCCTCGAGCGGTGCGGGCTCGGCCGCCGGATCCCAGCGAACGGAGCGTCCGACGCTGAGCTTCCGGGTGGTCTTGGCCGGATCGCGGCTCAGGAGCACGGCGTCCTGCAGGTTCGCGAGCAGCTCACAGCCGAGCGCTCCGCTCCCTCCTGTGATGAGCGCCTTCATGGAATCATCCTTCACCACTGAATGTGGCGGACATTTCGGACGGTTTCAAGTGCAAAAACGTCTTATTCGTACTATTATGTCCGCGATGAGGCCGGCAACCATGCTCACGACGACCGAGGCAGCCAGGATGGCTGCGGTAGCTCCTTCCACCATCAAGCACTGGGCCGACCAGGTTCCCTTGCCATCGTTTCGGACGGCTGGCGGTCACCGCGGGTTCGAGCGCCTCGCTATCGAGCGACTGCTCCATGAGCAGCCAACATCGGTCTCCTCGGCCGACCCACGGCCCCCTGCATGGGTCAGCTGTCTGGTGGCCGGACGACGCCCTGATATAGACGGTCGGCTGCTCGAGGCGAGAGATCGGCTTGGCTCCTGGTGGCGCGTCGCAGACGAGCTCGGCGCCGCCCTCACCGACATGGGCAAGCAGTGGGAGTGCGGGCACCTGACCGTCGCCGAAGAGCACGTCGCCTCGGACGCATTGGCACGAGCGCTCGCGCGCGTGGGCGATGCGCTACCGATTCGCCTCGATGGGCCGAGGTGTCTTCTCGCCTGCGCGGGTGAAGACGAGCACACGCTCGGACTGTCACTCGCCGAGTTGTGCCTTCGCGAGCTTGGCTGGACGCCGACATGGCTCGGTCGTCGCACGCCCGTCGCCGAGATGGTCCGGTTGGTGAGGGGCGGCCAGGTGGCGATGGTGGCTCTATCCGCTTCGGCGCTGCTCGCCGAGGGGCAGTCCCTGCGTTCGATCGCCGACGAGGTGGGTATGGCTTGCAAAGAGCGCGGCGTAGAGCTCCTGCTGGGCGGGGCAGGTGCATGGCCCGAGCAGCCTCCCTTCGGCGTCCGGGTGACCTCGTTCACCTCGTTCCGGGACTACTTGACCGGAGACGGGGCTCAACGATGAGCGCCCGCTCACGACCCCGCATCGGCGTCAGTGCCTGCCTGCTCGGCCGACCGGTTCGCTTCGACGGTGGCCACAAGAAGAACGACTTCGTGGCCGACACCTTGAGTCGGTTCGTCGACCTGGTGCCGGTCTGTCCGGAGGTTGAATCTGGAATGTCGGTTCCGCGCGAAACGCTCCGCCTGGTCTCGAACCCCGCGGGCTTGCGGCTCATGGCCAATCGCAGCGGAACCGACCAAACCGACCGCATGACTTCGTACGCGGAATGCCGGGTTTCCGAGCTGGAGGCGCTTGACCTCGATGGCTTCGTGTTCAAGAAGGATTCGCCAAGCTGTGGCCTCGAGCGCGTTCGAGTCTACGGAGAAGGACCCAACACTCAACCGTCTCGCACCGGAACCGGTCTCTTCGCGGCGATGCTCGGGGTTCGATTGCCTGTTCTTCCGCTCACCGAGGAGGGCTGGCTCCACGATCCCGCGCTCCGCGAGTCGTTCCTTGCGCGAATCTTCACTCACCATCGGATGCGTACGTGCCTCCTGGATTCTCCGTCGCGCGGCAAGCTGATCGCCTTCCACGCCGAGCACAAGCTCCTGTACATGGCGCACAGCCCATCCTTGTACCGTGAACTCGGCCGTATCGCTGCCCAGGTCGCCGACCAGCCGCTACCTGCAACGATTCAGCTTTACGCGACGCAGGCGATGGCAGCGCTTCGCCAGAAGAGCACGCCGGGTAAGCAGGCCAACGTGCTGCAGCACATCCTAGGATACTTCAAGAACGTCCTGGCCCCGACCGAGAAGCAGGAGCTCCTGTTGCTCATCGACGACTTTCGCGCCGGCCTGCATGGTCTTGCCGTCCCGCTGACCCTCCTTCTCCATCATCTCCGCAAGCACGACGTCGGGGAATGGCTGGGCAGACAACGCTACTTTCAGCCGTACCCGAAGGAACTCGGTGCGCGGTAACGAGCGAGCATGACACTCGACCTGCTTGCCGACCCTGAAATCCACGTCAGTCTCCTCAGCCCGACGGCCATGGAGACTGTTCTCAGCATCGATAACGTCATCTTTATCTCGATTCTCGCCGACAAGCTGCCGCGGGAACGACAGGCCACCGCCCGGCGGCTGGGGCTCGCGTTGACGCTGGGCTTGCGGATTGGTACCCGTTCAGGCCATCGGCCGTCTCGACTACGCCGCCGCAGCAGCAGCGCGGTTCTCCTGGGCGATGGTGGGCAGCAAGGAGGGCGCGGGCTGTCCGGATCGAGCAGCGTGATGGGCACCGACGATCCACTCGACGACGTTGCAACCCTGCTGTCGGAGCGTGGAGCGCACGGTGAGTATGCGCTCGACGAAGCGGCTGCCGGCGGGGCTGTGGGTGCCGAAGCTCGTCTTCCGCCAGATGACCGCGTACCGGAGCGCGCCGGCAGCGCGTGTTCGCACGACCCGCACGCCGGCGGCCAGCAGTCCGCGAAGTGGCCTACCTTGTCCGGCGGCAGAAGCTCGCGGCGGTTGCCCTTGTGCCCAGACTGGCCGACCGGCCAGGACCGTCAGAACGCGACGGGATTAGGCTGCCTCAACATCCGCTCGAGGAACTCAATATTTTCCTCCAGGAACGCCGCCGCTGGGCCTGAACGGTTACGTCCTCTCGTGGCTGCCACTGGACACCAGATGAAGAAAGGAGCGCCCCAATGCCGCACGTCGTGATTGAAGAAGCCCTTGATCTCCCAGTTGCCAGCCAGAGCATCAAGCTCACCGCGGTCCGAAACGGGAGCGAGATCCTGAGGATCGTCGATGTCTACCTGGACCGCTCGGGTCACACCGCACTGGTGGACTGCGTGGTGGTCGAAGCGGGGCGCTCGCAGCCCTTCTTCGTGCAGCTCTCGCAGAAGGACCGGCAGATCACCGTGCGACTGCTCCCGGCGACCGACCCCGAGAAGACCGTCGGCGTGAAGCGAATCATGGGGCTCATCGCCAAGCAGCTTCACGAGAGCATTGGCGGAAGCCGCTTTGGAAAGACCAACTTGCAGGAGTTCTTGCATGAGTCGCGATCTGCGGGCTAGCCGAGCGAAAATGATCGTCCTCGCCAACTTTGATGATCCCTGCGAGTCCGCGCGCTGGCGATCAGTCGATGACGTCGTCATGGGCGGGCAGTCGTCAAGCGCCATGCTCGCAGGCGACAAACTCGGAGCCTTTGCTGGCGAGGTCTCTCTCGCGAGAGGCGGCGGCTTTGCGGCGGTCCGCCGCAGCAACCAACTTGTCGACCTGTCCGTGTGCGATGCCATCGAGGTCCGGGTGCGCGGTGATGGCAAGCGCTACAAGCTCAACCTGCGGACGTCCGACGACCCCGACGGCGTGGTGTATCAGGCCGCCTTCGACACCCAGCCCGGAACCTGGCTGACTGCGCAGCTTCTCCTCGTGGACTTCGCCCCGCGCTTCCGCGGCCGGCCCGCGTCCGGGACGCTCGACTCCGCGCACGTCTCCGGCCTCGGACTGCTGATCTCGGACAGGCAGGTGGGGCCATTCTTGCTCGAGCTGGCCACGGTTACGGCGACAAATCTTCTCGCCGCGTCGGCTCTTGGTGTGAACGAAGCGGTCTCCCGATGAACCATTCCGATTTCGTCAGCACAGGGCCAGTGCTCTCGCAGTGCGCCCTTCCTATGGGTCGCCGGCCGCAGAGTGCGTACCGTCGAGACCGCGTCGCGAGATGCGCCTGCTCGAACGCGAGTCGCTCTGGCGGGCCGGAGAATCCGCGGTGAGCCGGCGTGCACAAAGGGCAAGCGCGCTACTCATCTGCGTCGCCATATGCTTCCTGCCGGGGTTCATTGGCCGAGCGTTCCCGCCAGGCCCTTGGTACGAGGCGCTCGTCAAGCCCGCTCTGACGCCGCCGGGCTGGGTCATCCCGCTCGCATGGACCTCACTCTACATCACGATGGGCATCTCGCTGTTCTGGTTCGTCGATGCCTCACCGCCCCGCGCCCCACGTTTGCCGCTCGTTCTCTTCTCCGGACAGCTCGTCCTGAATGCCCTCTGGTCCTGGCTCTTCTTCGGGCTGCACCAGCCCGGCCTCGCGCTTATCGAGATCGTGCTGCTATGGCTCATCGTCCTTGGCAGCGCACTGAGCTTTGCGCGCAGGCGGCGAGCCGCGGGCGCCCTGCTCATTCCCTACCTAGCGTGGGTCGGCTTCGCCAGCTACCTCAACCTCGAGCTGTGGCGCCTCAACAGCTGACGATTTGTGAGATCACTTTGGGTAGCAAACTTTGGCGGCCACGCCGATGCCCAGCGATCGTCATGGCCAAGGCGAAGACGACCGTGCGCTCGATGCCCGCTCGGAAACCAGCGAC
>SHZB01000085.1 GCA_009692485.1 Myxococcales bacterium | reverse complement strand
CGCTCTACAACGAAGAGCTCTCGAGCATGAACGTGGCCGGCGGCTTCGATCAGACCGACTCGTTCGGGTTCATCCGCATCAACGCGCTCCGCCTGATGGCGCACCAAGTCATCGTGCGCGGCCGGCAATAGGCCCGCGCGCCACTGTGCCGCCCGGTAAGCCCGAAGTGCCGCCTGGTAAGCCCGAAGTGCCGCCTGGTAAGCCCGAAGTGCCGCCTGGTAAGCCCGAAGTGCCGCCTGGTAAGCCCGAACCGACAGCGTTATGCGGATAGCGTTATGCGGATAGCGTTATGCGGATAGCGTTATGCGGATAGCGTCACGGCGATAGCGTTATGCGGACAACCGGTTCTCGCTGGCGACACCGTGCCGGGTCGCGAGTCAGCCGCGCAGCCAGAACACCGTGAATGCGTCGCCGCCTTCTTCGAAAGAGGCGGGGCGTCGGCTCTCGATGTGCGGGCTCAGCGCGAGGTGTTCGCGCACGGCGTTGCGGAGCGCACCCGTGCCGTGGCCGTGCAGCGCGAAGGACACGGACTCGCGTTCGAGCAGGGCTGCGTCGATGAATCGATCGAGGCATTCGATGGCCTCGTCGACCCGCATTCCGCGTAAATCGCAGGTGTTCGTGCTCGTTCGCAGGATGGCATCGGGCACTGCCGCGAGCCCGGCGTCGTCGTGAGCCGCAGACCGTGACGCGGCCTTGTTGCGCCCTTGACCCGCGCCCTGTGCCCCGCCCCGGTTGGCGGATCGTGTCGGTTCTCTTGCCCGCTCAGCCTTCGCGCGACTCGGCTCGCTCGCCGCGAGGGCCAGCTCCGACACGGCCACGCGTAGGGCGAAGGCCCCGGCCTGCACGCGCACCTCGCCTCGCTCCGGTGCATCCAGCACGGTCGCGATCTGGCCGAGCCGCGCTACCCATACGCTCATGCCCGCACGCAGCGCTCCGCCGTCGAGCGTGCGATCGCGAACGGTACCGGGAGCGGGCTCGCGGGCAGCGTGGGCCATGGCGCTGCCGATGCTCACGACCTTCGCCGCCTCGTCGATGAGCCGCTCGGTTGCGCGCGTGCCGAGCGTCGTCGCCGCCGAGCGTGCATCAACGGCGAGTGACAGGTCCAGCCGCCGAAGCTTCTCCCGCGCGCTGCGAATTGCGCCCTTCAGCTCCGCGGCCTCGCCGTCGAGCTTGCGCCGCTCTTTCGCACGCACGTCGACACGCTCGCGCTCCAGCTCGAGCCGCAACGCCTCGGTCAGGGTGCGCTCACGCTCGGCGTCCACGCGTGCCATCCGCATTGCGCGCGCCTCCGACTCGATCTCCCCAAGCAGCTGGTCGCGCCGCAGGCTCTCTTGCGGCACGAGCTCCGCCGCGCGCGCCACGACCGACGCCGGCAGCCCGTGGCGCGCCGCCGCCGCCAGAGCCGCCGATGCGCCTTGAACGCCGTGCCGCAGCGCGAAGGTCGGTGACATGCGCTCGAAGTCGAAGCCCACCGCCGCATTCGCGAAGCGCGCGTCATCTGCGGCGAGGTGCTTGAGCCGTTCGTAGTGCGTCGTCACCGCCACGGCTGCACCGCGCTCGACCAGCTGCTCGAGGAGCGCCACCGCAAGGGCCGAGCCTTCTTCCGGATCGGTGCTGCCGCAGATCTCATCGAGGACGACGAGGGCGCCCGGGCATGCGGCCGCGAGGATCGCCGCATAGGCCGCGATGTGTGCGCTGAAGGTCGACAGCGACCGCTCGAGCGACTGCCGATCGCCGACGTCGGTGAGCACCGGCTCGATGAAGCCGATCCGCGAGCGTGCCTCGGCCGGAATGGGAAGACCCGCGCGCGCCATCAGTGCTGCGAGCCCGAGGCACTTGAGCGCCACGGTCTTTCCGCCGGCGTTCGGCCCGGACACGATGAGTCCCGTGCGCGAGCGGAGGCGCACATCGTTTGGCACGACCTCGCCGCCGCCGTCGAGGCGTCGCTCGCACAAAAGCGGATGCCGCATGCCGTAAATGTCGAGCCCGTCCGCGTCATCGACGGTGAGCACGACCCCATCGATATCGCGACCAAACCGGGCGATCGACGCGAGCACGTCGGCGCGGACGACGGCCTCGAAGGCCTCGCAGGCCGAGTCCGCCTCCATCGCGATGCGAGACGTGAGCAACCGAAGGATGCGCTCTTCTTCACTCGCGACGCTCGCCTCTGCGAGTCGCACGCGATTGGTGACGAGGGTGAGCTCCGGCGGCTCGATGTAAATGGTCGCGGACGTCGCGCTGGCTCCCAAGACGATGCCGCTCACGGCGCGATGAGCGTCGGCGCGAACCGGCAGGCCGAAGCGACCATCGCGCTCGACCGGGCCCGACTCGCGCAACACTTCGGCGTGCGTCACCATCGCCTTTCGAAGCGACTCGTGGAGCTGTTTACGCGCATCGAAGACGGCGTGGCGCGCGCGCCGAAGCTCATGCGATGCAGCATCCGCGACTCGGCCCGAGGGCTCGATGGCGTGTTGGATCTCTTGCTCGATGACCGACAATCGCGGGTCGGTGTGAAGCTCGGCGAACAACGCAGGGTAGCGCTCGCGTCGCGCGTTCACGAAGTGTCGCAGCTCCCGCGCCGCGCTGAGCGCAGTGGCCACGCTGCGAAGTTCCTCGCCCGAGAGACTGCCGAGCCGCCGCGCCCTTTCGATGAGCGCCGCTACATCTTCGACGCCGACAGCCACGAGGGGCTCGCCCTCTCGGAGCGCATCCAGCGCCTCACGCGAGACGGTCGCGCGCAGCCGTGCGTCGACTGGGCTCAGTGCAGGCGACAGCTTGAGCAAGCGTTCCGCCGCACATGGACCTGCGGCACGCCGCGCGAGCGCCTCGCACAGCGGCTGCCACTCGAGATCGCTCGCCGCCTTCTCAGCGAGCTCGTCCACGCGCGCGTGCTCCAAGGTTACGCCGGCCTGGATGTCGGCCGATCGCACGAGTTCGTCCACGCGCGCGTGCTCCAAGGGTCATCGAACGGCCGTCACGCTCAGCGCTTCGGTGGCTCGTCCTCGTCCTTGCAGAGCTCGGCCACGTCGTCGGCCATCTTCGCGAACGCGGCGGCCGGAATGCCCTCCGCCACGATCGCCTTCGCCTTGCTGCACGCGAGCACGCACTCGTCCTTCTTCTTGTCCTTCTTGCATGGCGCAAGCTCTTGCCAGGTCCCATCGGTACGGTTCAAACGCACGCACTGGCCCTCGAGCGACTGCTCATGCACGGCCGCGACCTTCCTCAACTCGTCGTTCACCTTTTCGAGCTCGCGCGTCTTGAGCTCTGCCTCGGTCTCAGCGGTCTTGCAGGCTTCGTAGACGTCGCGCGGGGCGGCCTTCTCATCCGCAAGCACCGCGAAATACGCATCTTCGACCTTGGCGCCGACGCCCATCGCCATGAGAAACGGTGCCAGCTCTTTCTTCGCCTTGTCTGCGATGAACTCGGAGCTGACGCGCGGAAACTTCTCGGTGATGCCGAGCGCAGCGGCCTTCGTTCCGGCCTCGGCCAAGGCCTTGTCGAGCGCATCGACGCTCGCCCGACAAACGCCGAGCGCCTCGGCACCGTCGGCGTCCTGACACGCCTTCGTGATCGCAATGAACGCCTCGGTGAGTGCCTTGGGAACATCCGATGGCGAACTGAGCAGCTTCAGTCGCGCGCGGTTCGCTGCCCCGCGAATGCTGTTGGCCGCAAAACTCGCTCCGCGATCGAGATCGGCACGTCGCTTCGGGACGTACTTTCCCGCGGCGGGCTTGGCCTCGAGATAGGGCAAAAAGGCCGCCACGACGCCCACCATGTCGCGTGTCTCGGCGATCGCTGTGCCATACCCCGCGCGCTCTTTCTCGGCCGGATCGACGGCTTTATTTCCGCAACCGACGGCGGCGACGAACGCAAAAACGGGAAACACGGCGAACGTGCATTGCATCCCCTTCGGCTATTCGACACATGCCCAACCGTCAAGGCCCCGTCCGCAGCGACAGACCCGTCCGCAGCCGCTGCGCGACCCGCCCCGTTGATCGACAATCCAGGGCAGACAGCGGAGCGCTGAACAGTTCGGGGCGGCCTGAATCGCTCGACGGCAACAGGAAGATCATTAGGGGCTTCCAATTCTAAGTTCTGAGTGACAGGACCCGCCGGTTAACGGTTGACAACCTGATGATTCAAGGGTCCCCCAAAGGGGATACACGTTTGCTACCCATGTCCCCGAGAGGGGATTCACAATGAGGATTGACGCAATCAACACGAACCCAACCCTGCGAACCTTCACCCTAACACTCGCGCTCGGCATTGCCGGTAGCGCGTTGGCGCCCGCTACGGCGCTCGGACAATCGGCGCCAGAGCCAGCCGCAGCGAGCCCGGCCGCGGACGCCGGCGCAACCGTCGCCGCGCCCGTGGCGGTAGCGACCGCGGAGCCCGCCGCCGCCCCCGCCGCTGTTGCGGAGACCGCGCCCGCTGCCGTCGATGCAGCTCCCGCTGCGGCAAAAGCTAAACCGGCGTCGGCCGCGAAAAAGCCGCGGACCGTCGGTGGCCATATCGGCATCGCGATCCCACTCGTGACCCGGTCCAGCAAGACCACGACCATTAAAGATGACCAGACTCTGCTCGCGCCCATTGGCGTCGGCTTCAACATCACCAACAACGTGATCATCGACTTCGAGGTCGTGGTCGCCACCGACCTCAGCCCGAACGGCGGCACCGAGCTCGTCGTCGATCCCGGCATCGTCTACACGCGCCTGCCGGTTGCGCTTGGCCTGCGCGTGGCGAGTAACATCAGCCACCCCAAGAACGTCGGATTGATCCCGCTCGCCCATTACGGCCTGGTCGATTTCGGCGCTGGCAATTGGTTCATCGAGGCGGCCTTCCCTACTTTTGTCGAGAAAGGTAAAGGCCTCGAGTTCAAAGCCGTCCTCCACACTGGCATCGGATTATGACGGCTCAAAGCTGCCGCTGTGGAGTCACTCTCGACCCGAGTGATTCCGCAGCGGAGGCATGCGTAAGGGTCAGTGCCCGGTTGCGACACCGATTTGAACCGCCGGCCCGGGTCGCGCAGCTTTCGGGCGACAGAACAGATCGCGGCCCATTCCGAGCCGTGTTCTCCGCGCTGCACCGCCATCCGTCGTATGGCACGCTCGCGTAGCTGCGTTCGTGGCGCCTGCGCTTCCGGCAAGTTCGCGGCGCAGCGGCTCACTCACTGGACTACCGGCCGAGCTCGTCCCAGAGCCGCTCGAAGAGCGTCGCGAAGGGCTTGGCGAGTCGCGGTTCGTCCGTGACGATGATGTTCTCGTGATTGGAGCTCGTGGCGGCTCGCGTCCAGTTGTAGCTGCCGGTGACGAGCATCGCGCGATCGAACAGCGCGAACTTGTGGTGCATGTGGTGCTCGCTGCGGTCCGTGCGGATGGGGATCCCCGAACGACGTAGTCGCTCGACGTCGCTGCCGAGATCGAGGGACTTGTCATCGTCGGTGATGATGCGAACGGCGACGCCGCGCTCGTGACAGGCGTGGATGGCGCCGGCGATGCGGTCGTCGGTGATCGTGAACACGCAAATATCCACGGTGCTGCGCGCGGCCCCCAAGAGGCCGATGAGCTTGGAGAGCGGCCCGTCTCCGGGACTGAAGAGCGCGGTCGCGGTCGCGCGTGGGGCTTCGCTTTCGGGCAAGAGCGCCTTGATGGACGCCTCGAGCCAACACAGGACACGCTCGGTATCAGCGCTCGGGCCGAGCTCTTCACGCGCGATCGCAAATGCCATGTTGCGATAATGCGCAAGGGTGGCGGCATCGGCGTCGCCGCTCAGCTCGCGCAAGCCCCGCCGCTCGCTTCGCGAGAGCGCCCCGTCGCTCAGCGTCTTGCGTAGCTCGGTCTCGAATTCTTTGGGATCGATGGCACTTCACCGCGTGGCAATTCGGCGCAGGAAAAGCGCGTACCCACGGCCATCGCTCTGCCCGATAACGAGGGCCGCGTCCACTACGCCGGTGGCCAGATCACTTGTCAAACGGGCGCGGCCAATTCACTTGTCAACGACACTCACTTGTTAACGACACTCACTTGTTCACGAAAACGTTGCCAAAGCACGGCCAGCGGCACATCGCCGACGGTCCCGATCGCCCCAAGTGCAGCAGCACGCAATCGGAGGGCGCTACTGCCGTCTCACGGTGGCGCGACGCCGCACTCAGTTTTTTAGCCGCCGATCCACGTGCTGCTTGTCTTCGCCGCCGGACGAAACGCCTGAATAAGGGTTGCGAGCACGATCCGCATGAAGTTCGTATCGGCGCTCGTGGCGAGAGCGACGTCGTTGCCCTGTTGCTGCAACTCCAGCGTCGGAACCGACGTGCCGAAGCCAATCGCGGCGAACATCGAGACGAGGCTCGCGAGCTCGCGCAATCGGCCGAGCGCGGCTAGTCCTTCGGCGGCAGACGCGGCGTCGCCGTAGCTGACGCTGCCCACGAGGTTCATGCCCGGCGCCTGGAAATTGCCTAACGCGCGGACCATCCTGATCCCCTTCAAGAATGGCAGCTCGGCGCCCGCGGCGTCGACGACTGCCTGTTTGCCAAGGTTGCCAACGACCGCGATGGCCGCCTTCTCGTCGGCGAGCAGCTCGTGCATCCACGGCTTGAGATCGTGGCCAAGTCGGCCGAATCGGAGCCGATCGAGCGCACGGCGCATGCCGGTCTGATTGCCGGACAAGATCGTGCGCGGCGTGAGCACGACGAAGCCCTGATCGGCGACGGTGTAGATCGAATAGCCGGCATACGGAGTCGCGACCAGCGGCAAACCGGCCGGATTCTGCACGCGCGCGTTCGCGGCTTGTTCGATCGCCACCGGGTCGAAGTTGCCCTGGACGACCGCGCAATAGTCCACGCCCTGCATGGCATAGAGCGCGCCGAAGACGCGGGTGACGTCACGTTGCGGAACGAAGCGCGACTCGGCACCGAGCGGAACGAGCTGTTGCACGAGCTGCGCCGCCTGCGCGCCAAGCTCGGATGCGTAGAACGCCCGTGCGTCGAGCACCCCGGTGAAGATCGCAGCGGCCGGCAAGAGCGCGAGCGGATCGCCGTCGATGCGAGCCGCATCCACACGCGCACCGCCGATGAGCACGAGCGACTGATCGGTGCGCGGGCAGCCCGGCAAGAAGGCGAAAGCGAAGGCGAGGAGAACGAGCGCGTGCGCCCGGGAGCGAGCCATGCTGCCCACCGTAGCCGTACGACGCGATAGCATCGAGAGCCAACTCCGAGCTTGTTGAAGTCGAGCGGGCGTGACGACGACTCAGCCCGCTCGCCCGCAGGTTTTCGTGCGCGGCCTCCGTCCGTGGAGCAACACGAGGGAGTGCCTCTGAGTCTCAGTAAATCAACACGTCATCGATGCGCCAATCGACGGCGTAGCAGCTGTTGATACCGGTAGAGTCGTCGTCGAAGAGGAAGCGAACGCGGAACTTCTTGCCAGCAACCATCGCGCTGAGATCAAATTTCTCGTGCGTGGCAGCGACCGTGCCAGTCCAGCTCTTCACGTCGGTCCAAGCGATGCCGTCGAGCGAGGTTTGAACGGAAATTTTCTCGTCGCAGGCCAGCTCGTCGTAGTAATCGTGATCGAACTCGAGGGTCACGTTCGCCAAGGCCGTGGCGTCGAGCTCCGGCGACACGAGCGCTTCGCCGTCGAGTTCACCCGTGGGCGAGTCCAACACGATGGCGAAACCGCCTTGCGACTTGCTTCCGGTGTAATTGAAATCCGAGCAACCCGGCGGCACGCACGCGTACCAGCTCACCATGTCGCTGTTGGCATCGACGACCGTGAACGCGCCTAGCCCAGCGGTGAATTGCTCCGTCAAGAGCGGCGCGGTGCATTTCGCTTGTCCGGGTTTGCCCGTGCATTCCGTGCCCGCGCCACAGTGGTGGAACGCGTCGCCAGCGCTGCACGAGTCACCGGCGGCGAGCTCCTCGTTCACCGTGACCTCGAACCCGTAAAGGCCCGCTTCACCGGCGCCGTCACCGTCGACGACCACGTAGTACGTGGCGGGCGGCGCGTTCTTCACTTCGAGCGTGCCGAAGGCGCTGCTGGTGCAGTCGAGCTCGAACGCGGAGTTGCAGAGGGCGCCGAGCATGTACGCGCCGAGACTGGTGTCGGTCGGCTTGACCAGTGCCACGTGGAGGTCGGCGGTCTTGGTGGTGGTGATGCTGAACACGGCCTCCGGTGCGGCAGCGCCCACGCATTTTCCGGCGAGGACGCTGGCGTCGCTGGTCTTGGTCTCGCCCTGGAAACTACCGGTGCCGATGGGCGTGGCAGCGGCACAGGTGCCCGAGCTTGCGACGTCCTCTATCTCGGAGATACGGAGTTGATAGGGTCCGGCGGCCGCGCTCGTGTACGCGGCGACGGCGATGAACACCGCGGTGCCGGCAGGCAGCTTTTGCGACGTGTGAAAGCGGGACAAATCGCCGACGCCACCATCTTCGTCGCACGCCAGCTCTTTGGAGCGATCCTGGCAATCGAGGTATGCCCAAAGCTGCGTGTCGCTGAGATCACCACCCACTTTTTTGGTCTCCACGGCCAGCTTGGCGTGGGTCTTCATCACGTATTTGTGAAGCACCGCGAGACTGTCGGCCGCGTTGCCGCAACTGGGAGCCGTGATGTTCGACTTCTTGTTGGTCGAGCCGACGGTGGTGCCGTCATAGATGGTCACGGAACCTTGCGACGGGAGCGCCGGGTCATTGAGATCGACCGCGCCTCCGCAGAGGCCACCAGGCTCGAGCTGGCAGCCGGCATCGCAGCCGTCGCCTAGCGCGTTGTTGTTGTCGTCGCAGGTCTCGCCCGGCTCGACCGTGTCGTTCGGACAGGTCGCCTCGAACTGGCAAGCCGCGTCGCAGCCATCGAGCGGCGCAACATTGGCGTCGTCGCACTCTTCGCCCGCGTCCACGCTGCCGTCGCCGCACACGCCTGGCATGCCGCCCATTCCGCCAGTGCCGCCGCCCGTCCCGCCCGCGCCGCCGACGCTCGCGGTGCTCGAACCGCCCGCGCCGCCGACGCTCTCGGTGCTCGAGCCGCCCGCGCCGCCGGTCCCGCCCACGCTGGTCGTAGTGGTTGTGGCGGCTGCGCCACCGGCCCCGGTCTCATCACCGGTGCTGCACGCTCCAGCACCCAATAACGCGGCCACCAAGAACGCAGACACCGCCGTAGTCACCATTCGTCGTCGCATGATCGATCCTCCCAAGTTGGGGCGCGGTTAACACGAGCGCGCCGTGGCACCAACGAACACATCATTGCCTTCAGCGAGCAAACCGCGCGCCCAGTGCGCCAACCAAAACGGCATTTTTGCGTCGATCATCACGTGAGTCCATCGCTCCGACGAAGCACGCGTTCCACGAAATGCGGAAACGATCTTCACGCGCACCGCGGACCGGCGGCCGCCACTCCGCCGCCAGGCGCCCGCCACCCGCTCGCGAACGAAAATGCCGTGAATTGCTGCAAATGCTGAATGGCACGGCGCTCGCAAAGTCGCTTGCCATGAAATGCATCGCGAAGAGATCCCCGTCTGCGGTGACGGTCACGCTCATCGGACTCGACGCGTGTCTCGTGCGTGTGGAAGTCGATTCGGGACGCGGTTTGCCAGCGTTTCATCTGGTCGGGCTTCCCGAAGCGTGCGTGCGAGAGAGTCGGACTCGTGTACGTGCCGCGATGAGGCACGTGGGGATCGAGCTGAACGAGTTCGCGATCACCGTGAACCTCGCGCCCGCAGATCTCAAGAAGACCGGTAGCTCGTTCGATCTCGCGATTGCGCTCGCGGTCATGTGCGCGCTCGATAAGCTGCCAAGCGCGGCGCTCGAGGGCACGTTGCTGCTCGGGGAGCTGTCCCTCTCCGGCGATCTTTGTGCGGTGCGTGGCGTGTTGCCGGCCTTGATCGCGGGACGGGCCGAGGGTCTTAGGCGAGCGATCGTCCCGCTGTCCAACGGAGCTGAAGCCGCGGCCGTTCCGGGGATCGAGACCCGCACTGCGGCCACGCTCGCGGCGGTAGTGGCGCACTTCACCGGCGGCGCCGCGCTTGCGTTGGCAGAGTCGGCTCCGCCGAGCGCCGACAACGACGTGAGGCTCGAAGATTTCTGCGAGGTCCGCGGGCAACACGCGGCGCGGCGCATCCTCGAGCTTGCCGCGGCGGGCAATCACAACGTCCTGATGGTCGGCCCGCCTGGCACCGGCAAGACGATGCTCGCGCGGCGACTGCCCACCATCATGCCGCCCATGACCGCGGACGAGGCACTGCGCGTCACCTCGATTCACTCGATCGCGGGGCTCCTTCCTGGGCACGGCCTCGTGCGGCGGCGGCCCTTCCGCGCGCCGCATCACACGCTCAGCGCGCCGGCGCTCTTCGGCGGCGGGTGCCCAGTGCGGCCTGGGGAAATGTCGCTCGCGCACCACGGCTGTCTGTTCCTTGACGAGCTGCTCGAGTTTCGACGCAACGTGCTCGAGGGCATGCGCCAGCCGCTCGAAGACGGCGAGGTGACCATCTGCCGCGCCCGGCACCGTGCGACATTTCCGGCGCGCCCATTGCTCGTCGCGGCCGTGAATCCATGCCCATGCGGGTACTACGGCTCGAGCCGGCGATGCGGTTGCAGCGGTGAGCAAATTCATCGCTATCGCAGTCGCTTGAGCGGCCCCCTGCTCGACCGCATCGATCTGCACGTCGCCCTGCCCGCGAGCACGATCGAAGAGCTGCAAAGCGCGGCCGCGGGTGAGTCGTCGAGCGCGATTCGAGACCGGGTCGTGCGGGCACGCCAACGTCAGCGCGAGCGAGCCGAGGCGTTGCTCACGACCACGCCTTACAACGCGGAGCTTGGCGCGAGAGACCTCGACCGTATCGCCCCGACCTGTTCGCGCTCGCGAGAGTTGTTGCGACGCGCCATGGAGCAACTCGGAATGAGCGCGCGTGGCTACACGAAAGTCCGCCGAATCGCCCGCACGATCGCAGATCTCGATGAGAGCGACGCCGTCTCGGTCGAACACATCGCCGAGGCGATCGCGTGCCGCCCGCTCGACCGCTCGCTCGACCCAGCGCTCGCGCACGCATCATGACGGTGAGTACCGCACACGCCAGTACGGCCGTCACTCGCCCCGCGGGTGCCCGCGCCGGACAGTCAATCGGTTGGCGGGCGGCGCGCCCAAGTTGCCGACATCGCACGGTGGATCGTGGGCATGACGATTGCGACAAGGCGCGGGATGCAGTCCCTCGCCGAAGCCGATGTCTCCTCGTTTCAGCCTTGGTTCAGCATCGTGCGGCCGGTGGACAAAGCCGCCGAGCTTCGCGCAATCGCGAGCACGCGACTGCCGCAGCACCAAGCTTTCGAGGCCATCGCAGCGCTGCGCCTGGCGATCGAATGTGCGCCGCGCGACGTGGATCTGATGCTTTCGCTCGGCGTGTTGCTCGCGCAGAACTGCCAGTATTCCGAGTCGCAAGACACGTTCATGCACGTGCTCGACGTCGAGCCGAACAACCTCGATGCACTGTTGAGTCTTGCACAGCTCTGTCGCGCCGGTCGCCACCTCATCGAGGCATTGGATCTGCTCGAGCACGCGCGCCGATGCCACGGAGACGTGCCATGCGTCTTGGCCGCTCTCGCAGGGATCGCCATCGATCTCGGCGATCACGACAGCGCGCTACGTCTCAGCCTGCATGTTCAAGCGATCGCACCGGATGACGATGATCTCCCTGGTCTGATGCGCCGACTCGAATGCACGAACGGCCTCGCGTTCGCCTCAACCCGCGGCGCTAGAAACTAGCCAACCCAACGCGACACTCTGCCTGCTCGAGGTGCGCGTCCGTGCATGACGCGGAGAACACGAAGCGGAGAACACGAAGCGGAGAACACAAGTCGCCGCGATTCAGCTTTCCGGCTTCGAGTGATGTGCCGCGTGCGCGTCCGTGCATGACGCGGAGAGCGCACCGCAACGCGACTTAGCTTCCCGCCTTCGAGTGCCCGCGCGATGGGGCTGCGCCGCCTCCGGACGTCGAGCTGCTTGAGCTGGTGCTGCCGGATGTCGAGCTGCCGGATGTCGAGCTGCCGGATGTCGAGCTGCCGGATGTCGAGCTGCTTGAGCTGGTGCTGCCGGACGTCGAGCTGCCGGAACTGGTGCTGCCCGAATCGCTCTTGCCGCTTGCGCCCGAGTCGCTCGACGCGCTCTTCGCATCGCCGCTGCCACCGCTCGCGTTCGACTCGCTCGAACCGCCCTTGCCGCTCGCGCCGCCCTTCTTCGAAGCGTAGAGATCGGAGTACCAGCCACCGCCCTTGAGGATGAATCCGGTGCCCGCTGAGATCTGCCGCTCCGCCGCCTCGGCTCCGCACGCCGCGCACACTTTGAGCGCCGCGTCCTTCATCGACTGGACCGCTTCCCACTCGTGCTGGCAGGCGCGGCAGACGTATTCGTAGGTGGGCATGGACGGCGAATCCTTTAGAAACGCCGCGCCAGCCTGTCAACCGCGATGATCGGCCACGCTGATCGGCGAGGCTCGCGAACGGGCGATCGAAAGTATCCGCATTTTCGATGCCTTAGAATCACGTCGCGCTTGCTTCGGCGCGCAACTCCGGATAGCTACGACATACATGACGTGACGCCACATGACGCCGCGTGGCCACACACGTAGCGTCATTGCGACAGGGGACGTCGGCCCACGCAGCCGGCCCCCCAAAACCTGTCTCGCGGGCGCGTCTTCATCGCTTACCCCTCGTCGCGTCTCGGAGCGGCCATGCATATCAAGAAGCTCGAAATTTCAGGATTCAAGTCGTTCGCTGACCGCACGGTCATTCACTTCGATCACGACGTCATCGGCGTCGTCGGCCCGAACGGTTGCGGCAAATCCAACGTCGTCGACGCGATTCGATGGGTGCTCGGCGAACAGAGCGCCAAGGCGCTCCGTGGCAAGGGCATGAGCGACGTGATCTTCAGCGGCTCGGAGACGCGCCCCGGCGCAGGCTTCGCGGAGGTCACGATCACCTTCGACAACGGCGATCCCGCAGCGGCACAGCAACTTCCGCTCGAGTATCGGGGCTTCTCCGAGCTGGCGGTGACGCGCCGCATCTGCAAGGGCGACGGCGCGAGCGAATACTTCATCAACAAGGCCGCCGTGCGCCTGCGCGATGTGACCGACGTGTTTCTCGGGACGGGCGTCGGACGCAAGGCGTACTCGGTCGTCGAGCAAGGAAAAATCGGCCTCATCGTGTCCGCGCGCCCGGAAGATCGCCGGAGTCTCATCGAAGAAGCGGCGGGGATCACCAAGTACAAGGCCCGTAAGAAACAGGCCGAGACGAAGATGGACCTCACGCGCCAAAATCTCACGCGCGTCGATGACATTGTCATCGAGCTCGAGCGACAAATTGGCAGCTTGCGGCGCCAGGCCGCGAAGGCCGAGCGCTACGTAAAATATCGCGAAGAGCATGACGATCTCGTGTTGTGGGACGCCTCGCATCGCTTGCTCGAGCTCTCTGCCTTGAGCGACGTGTCGACCCGCATGCATGGAGCCGCACACGAGCGCACGCTGCGTGAACGCGCCCTCGCCGACGCACGCGATGCGGAGCTTGAGGTCGTGCGGCAAAGCGGCCACACGAGCGAGCAGGCGGCAGAGCGAGCCCAGAGCACCGCGTTCGTCAGCGAGCAGGATGCGCAACAATGGGAGACGAGCCTCGAGCGCGCCACCGAGCGCTACACCGAGCTGACTCACCGCCTCGCGACAGCGCGCCAAGAGCAAGATGGACTCCACCAACGCGCGGAATCCGTCAGGGCCGAGCGCGAATTGCTAGCGGCCGAATTGGAGCGGATCGCAAGCGATCATTGCCGCGAAGAAGACGTCGTTCGGTCGGAGGTCGGCAAGCTCGATGGCCTGCGACTCAACAGCGGCCGATCGGCCCTTGCGCTCCTCGACCTGCGTCGCGTTCAAGGCGAAGTGGGAGCGACGATCGCGCGAGCCGAGGCATCGCTCAGCGGTTTTGAGCAGCGCAGCTTGGAGATGGTCACGCGCGGCCAGCGCATGTCCAATGAACTCGAGCGTCTCGCGGCCGAGGAGATCGAGTTGCAGGGCAAGCGCGAAGGCTTGATCTTACGCGCCGCCGAGTTCGTGCGTGAGCAGCAAGCCCTCGCCGAGAAATGCAGAGCGCTCGCGGCCGAACTTCCGGTCGCACAGCGAGGCGTGCAAGCGGAAGAACAATCACTCGAAAAATGCACGGCAGAGCTCCACCGCAAGAAGAGCCGGCTGGCCGCGCTCGAGGAACTAGCGCGACGACTCGAGGGCGTCGGAGCGGGCGTGCGAAGCCTGCTCGCGACAAAGGACAGCGCGCTCGGAGGGATCATCGCCGATCGCGTCGAGGTGCCGCCGGAGTTGACGCACGCGTTCGCGGCTCTCGTCGGTGAGAGGCTCGAGTGCGTCATCGTCGAGGACGCCGAGCGCGCGGTCGAGCTCTTGCGAAAACTCGCTTCGAGCCACTGCGGTCGCGCGAGCCTCATCCCGCGGAACCTCCGAAACGCCGACGAAACGCGTCCGACACGCCGTAGCTTTGACGGCGCACGCTACCTGATCGACGAGGTGCGTTTTGCGCCAGCCGACGAGCCGCTCCTGCGCGCCCTACTCGGCAATTCTCTGCTGGTCGACAGCGCCGAGGACGCAAAGCGGATCGCTGAATTCGCGCGTGGCGTGCGCGGCGGCGACATGGCCAGGAGCGGCGGCGACATTGGCAACAGCGGCGGCGACATTGGCAACAGCGGCGGCGACATTGGCAACAGCGGCGGCGACACGGCCAGGAGCGGAGGCGGCGACCTCGGCAGCGCGGAAGTGCTCCGCGGCGAAATCGACATCGTGACGCGCGACGGGATCGTGTTCCACGCGGACGGGCGGATCACCGGCGGAAGCGGCGACACGATGGCGCACGGGCTGCTCCAGCAAAAGCACGAGATGCGCGAGCTCGCGGACCTCGTCACCTCGCTCACCGAGGCGGTCGGCGCCGGGCGGGCATCGCTCGCAGCGGGTCGCGACGCCATCCTGCGCCTGCGAGAGAGCGTCGATGCGGCCAGGACGCACGCTCACACAGCTGAGCTTTCCGCGGTCACGGCGACCCAAGATCTCCGGCGCTTGGAGCAACAGATCACGCTGGTCTCACGGCGTCGCGCTGAGCTCAGCGCAGAGAGTTCGGAGCTCGAATCGCAGCTCACCCGAGCGCACGCGCAACACGACGCGACCCGCACTTCGCTCGAAGAAATCGTTGTGAAGCGCGACGCCCTCCTCGTCGAGATCGAGAGCGCGGTTCTTGTGGACGAGGCCGCGCGCGCCGAGCTCGCAAGCCAAGAGACTCGCGTCACCGAGCGCCGGATCGAGCTGGCGTCGGTGCGTGAGCGCGCCCAGAGCCTGCGCGCTTCAACGGAACGAGTGGCGCATCAGCACGCGGAGTTGCACCAGCGTATCGAGTCGCTCGAGGCAGAGCGCAACGCGAACGCCATCGATGCAGGACGAGTCGCTGCGGAGATGATGCGCGCCCGGGCCGAGCTTCATGACGCGCGTATCGAACAGCGCCGTGCCCGTTCCGAGGCCGAGCGCACCCGCCTTGGCCTCGAGGAGCTGCGGCACGAACTCGCGTTGCGCGAAGCAGAGCTCAAGCTCCTGCGCGGCTCCCTTGACGAAGCCACGGCTGAACTCAACACCCACGAACTCGAGCTCACTCGCCTGACCTTCGAGCGGCGCCACCTCGATGAGTCGATCCGGGACAAATTCCGCGGCCTCGAGCTCGCGAAGGTGGTCGGGGACTACCACGCTCGAGCGCGACTGAATGGCGCGGAGAAGAGTCGCAGCAAGGAGCTGGCAAATCTCATCGAGCGCATGGGTCCGGTGAACGTCGACGCGATGCGAGAGTACGAAGAGGCGTCGCAGCGCCTCGAGTTCTACGTCACGCAGCGAGACGATCTGCGCAAGGCCCTCGCCGATCTCACAGCTGCCATCGCCCAGATGAATCGCGAGAGCGTGCGGCTGTTTCGCCATGCCTTCGATGGGATCAATCGGCGCTTCATCGAGCTATTTCCGAAGATGTTCCGCGGCGGCAAGGCGGAGCTGCGGCTCACCAATCCGAATGATCTGCTCGAGACCGGCGTCGACATTCTCGCGCAGCCACCCGGAAAACGCCTCTCCAACATCGAGCTGATGAGCGGCGGTGAGAAGGCGTTCACGGCCGTGGCTCTCCTGTTCGCGATCTTCCGATACAAGCCCTCACCGTTCTGCATCCTCGACGAGGTGGACGCGCCGCTCGACGATGCGAACGTCGATCGCTACATCGAGGCGATCCGGGCGATGACCGACCGATCGCAGTTCATTCTGATTACTCACAGCAAGCAGACGATGCAGGCCGTCGATGTGCTTTATGGCGTGACCATGCAGCAACCTGGCGTATCCAAATTGGTCGGCGTGCGCGTCAACGAGACGGCAGCCCGAAGCGACGCACTTCGCGACCAGCGCGAGGCCGAGATGATGAACCTCGAGGCCGAGCGAAGCCTGTCGATCGCCGTCGCGTGATGGTGCTTCTCGCTGGCCAACTCACTGGGTCATCTCACGGCGTTATTTCACGGGGCCATCTCATTGGCCGTCTCACGGCGTCATCTCATTGGGGAACGATGCCATCTGCGTTGATCGCGGGCATGCC